>NZ_JAIUIM010000015.1:0-164629 GCF_020165615.1 Mesorhizobium sp. BH1-1-5 | reverse complement strand
CCGCCCGCGCCACCATGACGCTCAGGTCGGGTCTTCGCGGTGCAGGTCGTGGATGGTCACGCCATCGGCGTTGTCGGGCAGCATCAGCCACTTCTTGTGGCGCAGCGTGCGCTCGGTGTCTTCCAGGCCCATCTCCCAGTGCTCGCGCATCGAGGTGCCGGAAAACTCGTAGTCCTTGGCGTGGCCCTCATAGCCTTTGTGCTGGTAGATCAGGTGGACGATGTTGACCACGCCGGCGTCGGAATAGTCGGCGATCAGTTCCTTCTCGCCGTCCTTGAGCTGGTCCGGCGGCACGCGCTTCAGCGCGTCGAGCAGCTTCATCTTGAGCGCATGGATGCGCTGGAAGTTGTCGGTGTTCTGGCGCGTGCGGCTCGAATACATGATGTCCTTGTGGCGCGACAGGACATCGGCCATGCCGCGCGGCAGCACGCCGCGCGCGCTGAACAGATCGACCTGGAACACCAAGGAGGAGCGATCCTCCTCCTGGTCGAGCAGGTATTGCAGCGGCGTGTTGGAAACGATGCCGCCGTCCCAGTAATACTCGCCCTCGATGCGGATCGAGGGAAAGGCCGGCGGCAGCGCGCCGCTCGCCATGATGTGCTCCGGCTCGATGCGCACCTTGTCGGTGTCGAAATAGACGAAGTTGCCGGTCCTGACATTGACCGCACCGACGCTCAGGCGCTTCTTGCCGTCGTTCAGCACGTCGAAGTCGATCAGGCTTTCAAGCGTGTCCTTGAGCTCGGCGGTGTCGTAGAAGCTGGTGGCGCCTTCCGCCCCGGCCAACTGGAACCAGGGGTTGGGGCTGCGCGGCTTGAAGAAGCCGGGCTGGCCCATGGCCATCGTCATGAATGACGAGGTCTGGTTGCGGATATCGCGATAGATGTCGCCTTCCGGCGTATAGGCCCAGATCTTGCGGCCCGAGATTGTCTGCCAGAACTGTTCCAGCCGTTGCAGGCGGCGGCTCGGCTCGTTGCCGGCGATGATCGAGGCGTTGATGGCGCCGATCGAGACGCCGGAGAGCCAGGTCGGCTCGCAGCCGGCGTCGGCAAGCGCCTGATAGACTCCCGCCTGATAGGCGCCAAGCGCGCCGCCGCCCTGGAAGACCAGGGCGATGCGGTCATATTGCGCCGTGATTTCCTGGATGGTGGCGGCAGCTGCCTTGCTGCGGTTACGCTCAAGCACCGGCTTTCTCCAACTCCTTCGCGCCGGCAGCCGATCGGCCGTGGTCCGCGAGGTAATCATGCACCACTTCGCCCAGGCCGAGCGTCAGATCGGCGGTGAAGTGAACCGCCGAAACGATGTCGAGCACCGGCAGCTTGGCGACGTCGGCCATGACGTGCGGGCGAAGGTCGAGCGCGGCGGGCGCCGTCCAGGCTTCCTTCAGCGTGATGTCGGTGAGGTAATAGCGGACCAGCTCGCAGATGCGCGGGCTGCCGTCGACATGCGGGATGATCTTGATCAGGAAATTGGGCGCGGCGAGCGAGGCCAGCACCTGGTCGTGGTCGGCTTCGCGGTGCTTGTAGCCCATGGTGCCGGTGGCGCACAGCACGCTGCCATAGTGCAGCGTGCCGACCACCACTTCGCCTTCATGCACGATCTTGGGGTTGGCAAGCTTCTTCGGAAAACCCCAGAGCTCGCGGCCGCCGGCGATCGGCGCGTCGTCGTCGAGATACATGGAGTGGACATAGCCGCCATGCTGGCCCTTGTAGCGCACAGGGATGACCTGGCCGGTCTCGGTGTAGTCGCCGAAGCCGGTCGAGTCCGGCATGCGGATGAACTCATACTTGACCAGCGGCTCGTCGATCTCGAGCGGCGCCGGCACGACCGCCTCAAGTGCTTCGCGCGTCGTGCGGTAAGTGATGATGATATATTCGCGGTCGAAGAACCGATAGGGGCCTGGCGGGAAGGACGGGTTGGTGAGCGGCATCGCATAGGCGCGCTTCACGACATCGGCGATTTCCATGGCTGGTGCCCCAACAGGTTTGAAATGAGCCCGCGCGAATGCGCTGGCAAGTATGTTGCACGGCAGCATGACAGTGCCGTGTCAACGCCAAGACGGCGCTTCCTGGAGCCGGCAAACGCCGCGGCACAGCTGTAATAGCGCCGACATATGGGTGTGGCATTGTGATGCTGCGGCGCACAAATCATGTGCCTTCCCGGCTGTCTGTCTTCATACTCTTCCCTCCTGTCCTCCTGTCGCGAGATCTCCCATGGGTTCCCTGTCTTCGAAGAATGCGCTCGTCACCGGCTCGACCAGCGGCATCGGCCTCGCAATCGCCCGTGCCTTCGCCGCCGAGGGCGCCAACGTCACCATCAACGGCCTGGGCGACGCCGCGGCGATCGAGCAGGAGCGGGCCGGCATCGAAAAGGATTTCGGCGTCAAGTGCCGCTACTCGGGCGCCAACATGATGGATGGCGCCGCCGTCACCGCCATGGTCCACGAGGCCGAGGAGGCGTTCGGCAGCCTCGACATCCTGGTCAACAATGCCGGCATCCAGCATGTCGCGCCGATCGAGGAATTTCCCGACGACAAATGGGAAGCCATCATCCGCATCAACCTTCTGGCCGCCTTCTACGCGATCAAGGCGGTGGTGCCCGGCATGAAGAGCCGCAAATGGGGCCGCATCATCAACACGGCCTCGGCGCATGCGCTGGTCGCCTCGCCGTTCAAGTCGGCCTATGTCTCGGCCAAGCACGGCATTGCCGGCCTGACCAAGACGGTGGCGCTGGAAGTGGCGCAGAACGGCATCACCGTGAACGCGATCGCGCCCGGCTATGTCTGGACGCCGCTGGTCGAGAAGCAGATCCCCGACACGATGAAGGCACGCGGCATGACCGAGGAGCAGGTCAAGCACGACGTGCTTTTGGCCGCGCAGCCGACCAAAGAGTTCGTTACTGTCGAGGAGCTTGCGGCGCTGACCCTGTTCCTCTGCTCGGACGCCGCCAAGCAGATCACCGGCACGACCCTGCCGATGGATGGCGGCTGGACGGCGCAGTAAGGGCAGCGGCCGTTTCAGGGAAGGGCGGGCGGAGGTCCCGTCTTCCCTGGCAATTTGAATTCTTGACAATCGCGGGGGAGCGTTCCAGCATTCTGGCCAAGGGGTTCCCCGCGACGACCCCGTGAGGCGTCAGCCCAACGATCGCGTCCAAACTCTCTGTATTCTGGAGGTGGACGCCATGCCGTCAACAACCCAAATCACCGTGCCGCAGCTGTCCCGTCTCGTCGGCCTGCCCGACGCGCCTTGCCTGGTCGATGTGCGCATCGACGAGGACTATGAAACCGACCCGCGCCTGCTGCCGGCGTCATGCCGGCGCGATTTCAGGACGGTCTCGACCTGGGCTGCAGAATTTTCCGGGCGCAAAGTCGTCGTGATCTGCCAGAGGGGGCAGAAACTGTCGCAAGGCGTTGCCGCATGGCTGCGTCATGAAGGCATTCCGGCGGAGTCGCTTGAAGACGGCTTCGAGGCCTGGGTCGCCGCCAAGGCGCCGTTGGTCAGTGCCGGCGCGATCCCGCCGCGCGACGGGAAGGGGCGCACCGTGTGGGTCACGCGTTCCCGACCGAAGGTCGACCGCATCGCCTGTCCCTGGCTGATCCGCCGCTTCGTCGATCCCAAGGCGGTGTTCCTGTTCGTCGATCCGGCCGAGGTGCCTTTGGTGGCCGATCGCTTCGCGGCGGTTCCCTTCGACATCGAAGGTGTGTTCTGGAGCCATCGCGGCGAGCGCTGCAGCTTCGATACGATGATCGAGGAATTCGGCCTGCGCGCCGATGCGCTGGATCGCCTGGCGCTGATCGTGCGCGCCGCCGACACGGCACGCCTCGACCTTGTTCCGCAGGCGGCCGGTTTCCTCGCCGCCTCGCTCGGCCTGTCGCGCATGTTCCGCGATGACCTCGATCAGCTCGAAGCCGGCATGCTCTTCTACGACGCCTTCTTCCGCTGGTGCCGCGACGCGGCGGAAGAGACGCACAATTGGCCCGTCGGAGGCAAGGCGCAATGACAGCGCTTGCCAAGAATGGCGCGGGACGGCCGGTCGAGACCCCGGCCGTGCCGAGCTTCCGTGAAGCGACGCGGCTGTGGGCAAAGATCGGCCTGCTGTCCTTCGGCGGACCGGCTGGACAGATCGCGCTGATGCACAAGGAACTGGTCGAGGAGCGCCGCTGGATCGGCGAGGAGCGTTTCCTGCATGCGCTCAACTACTGCATGCTCCTGCCGGGCCCCGAGGCGCAGCAACTTGCCGTCTATATCGGCTGGTTGCTTCACCGGACGGCGGGCGGCCTTGTGGCGGGCCTGTTGTTCGTATTGCCCGGCGCGCTGGTCATGCTGGGTTTGAGCAGCTTCTACATGCTCTACAACGACGCGCCGGTGGTCGAGGCGCTGTTCTTCGGCGTCAAGGCCGCGGTGCTTGCCGTCGTCGTCGAGGCGGTGATCCGCATCGGCAAGCGGGCGTTGAAGAACCGTGCGCTGGTGGCGATCGCGGTGGCGGCCTTCCTCGCCATCTATGTCCTCAGGCTGCCGTTCCCGCTGATCGTGCTTGCCGCCGGCCTCGTCGGCTGGATCGGCAGCCGTTTCGCGCCAGGACTGTTTTCGGGCTCGGCGCATGGCAAAGGCAGCGCCGATGCCCACCGCCTCGGCGTGGTCGACCAGATGTTCGAACGCGGCGAGCTCGGCCACACTTTGCCAAGCAGATGGCATGCGCTTCGCACCGTCGCCATCTGGCTGCCGGTCTGGCTCGGCCCAGTGGCGATAATCACGCTGCTTGCCGGCCCCGCCAGCGTGTGGGCGCAGCTTGGCGGCTTCTTCAGCCTGATGGCCGTCGTCACCTTCGGCGGCGCCTATGCGGTTTTGGCCTATGTCGCGCAGGCGGCGGTCACCTCGTTCGGCTGGCTGTCGCCGGGAGAAATGGTCGACGGGCTGGGGCTTGCCGAGACGACGCCCGGGCCGCTGATCCTGGTGCTGCAATTCGTCGGCTTCACCGCCGCCTATCGCCATGCCGGCTTTGCCAGCCCGCTGCTGGCTGGATCGCTCGGATCGCTGCTGACGCTCTGGGTGACCTTCGTGCCCTGCTTCTTCTGGATATTTTTGGGCGCGCCCTACATCGAGCAGCTAAGGCAGAACAAGGCGCTGGCGGCGGCGCTGGGCGCGATCACCGCGGCGGTCGTCGGCGTGATCATGAACCTTGCATTGTGGTTCGCGCTGCATGTCGTGTTCGGCAAGGTCGCAAGCGTCGGCTGGGGCGTGGAGGTTCCGGTCCTGTCCTCGCTCGACTGGCGCGCCGGGCTGCTGTCAGCGGCGGCGATGGTCGCCATGTTCAGGCTGAAGCTCGGCATGCTGCCGACGCTGGCGGGATCGGCGCTGGCAGGGCTTGCGCTGCTGGCGCTGTAGGCCGCACGCCATCTGATCACGTTAGCGTGAACGAAAAAGCCGATCGGCCGGGAATAAACGGCCCGGTCCGCCGGTCTCCAGGGCATGCGCCATTTGTGCGCAACAGCAGGAGACCATCATGAAGCGGCACGAAGGCAAATACGCACAGGCTGAAGAGGGCGAAGGCGTCAGCCGCCGCCGTCCCGTGGAGCGTTGGAGCTGGGCGCACCTGTTCTGGGCGATACCGCCCCGCCGCCGGCCCTGATCCGTGCCGATCGCAACCATCGAGATCCACGACCATGACGGCGAGCATCCCGTTGCAGCCAGCGATGCGCCGTTCCCTTCCGAGGCGCCCCTTGCTTCCGAGACACTTGACTCCGGTGACACCAATGCCTTCTCCTCCCTCGAAGCAGGCGCCATCGCCTGCGGTCGCGATCTTCACCCGCATGAGCAGGGACAGATCGTCGCCTCCTGCTGAGGACGGCGGCAGACCCATGGCGGGAGCGCCCGACGGCGGAACGGTGTTGAGCGAAAAGATGCTGGCCGCGCGTTTTGCCGAAGTGGTGCTGCCGCATCTTGGCGATGCGCTGTCGCTCGCCCGCTGGCTGACCGGCAATCAAGCCGATGCCGAGGACGTGGTGCAGGAGGCCTGCCTCAAGGCGCATGCGGGCATAGCGGGCTTTGCCGGCGGCAATGCCCGCGCCTGGCTGCTCACCATCGTGCGCAACGCCTCCTACACATGGATGGCCCGCAACCGTCCGCGCAGCGTGGTTGCCGTCGGCGACCTCGCCGATCTCGACGACGTCTCGCCGCCGCCCGGCAATGATGCCGACAGCCCGGAGGCGGCGCTGATTGCCAAGGCGAATTCGGCGGCGGTGGAAGCGGCGATCGCCAGGCTGCCGCAGGCCTTCCGAGAAACGGTGGTGCTGCGCGACATAAACGGTCTCAGCTACCGCGAGATCGCCACCATGCTCGGCGTGCCGCAAGGCACGGTGATGTCGCGGCTGGCGAGGGCCCGCGGCCTGTTGATGACGGAACTTGGAGGGCGCCACCATGAGCCCGCATGAAAATCGCCCGCATGAGGATGGATTGCCGCAAGACCCGCAGGATATGAAGCTGATGATCCACGCCCTTGTCGATGGCGAGCTCGATGCCGCGGCTGCCCTGGCGGTCGAGCGGCGCATGGCCGTCGATCCGGAGCTTGCCGCCGAGCATGCGCGCCTCGTGGCGCTGCGCGGCGCTGTCGCCAGCCTGCCGCGGCCGAGCGTCAGCGACGATTTCCTGGCGCGCATCGCGGCCATCGCCGAGGTGAAGGACGCCGGGGACGCTGTTCAGCCCACAGCCGCGAAGGTGGAGCCGCAACAGCAGCAAGGCAACGTCGTCGAGATGCGGCCGCGCGCGGCACGCTGGTTCAACTCCTTCGACTGGCGCCAGATGGCGGCCTCGATCGCGCTGACGGCGTTTCTGGCCAGCGGCGCGACGCAGTGGTTGGCGACGGCGGACAATGGCTCCGACAGTTTCGCGGTCGCCGTCGCCAATGGCCATCGCCGCAGCCTGCTCGCGGCGACCCCGGTCGATATCGTCTCGTCCGACCGCCACACGGTGAAGCCATGGCTCGACGGGCGCATCGGCGTGTCGCCGGCGGCGCCGGACATGGCCAAGGACGGCTACGCGCTGCTTGGCGGGCGCGTCGAGGTGATCGGCGACAAGCCGATGCCGGCGCTGGTCTACCGCCATCACGAGCATCTGATCACGCTGGTGGCCGCACCGCGGCAGAACGAGGCCAAATCGATGCCGGTGGCGGACGACCTCTCGGCGGGCGGCTTCCTGCTCGTCCACTGGACCGACGACGCCTTTTCCTACTGGGCGATCTCGGATGCCGAGCGCCCCGCGCTCGACGATTTCGTCACCCGCTTCCGGGCCGCGATCATCGCCAATCCGGCGGCGGGAAGCCCGGGCTAGAGAGGGGAAATTTCCTTATCGCCGCTATTTTCGAGGCCGATAACCGTTTGGCGGGATGAGTGAAGGCAGATGCCCGTCCGCCCGAGATAACAGCGCTAAGCGCCTGCCGCGGTTGCGCCGGCCCCTTGGCGCACAAGTGATAAGTCACGGTCGACTTTGGTATGTTATACACGCCGCGTTCCCGGGGCGGACACGAGTCGATGGATCAGGAAAGACTTCTAGCCGCAGTTCTCCTGGCCGATGTCGTGGGCAGCGTGCCGCTCTATGAGCGCATCGGCGACGATGCCGCCCTGCGGCAGGTCTCGGGTTGCCTCGATGCGATACGCGAGATCGTCGCCCAGCACGGCGGCGACTTCATTTACTCGAAGGGCGATGACGTGCTCAGCCTGTTCGAGAGACCGGAGGCGGCGCTGAGCGCCGTCTGCCAGATTGGCGGCCGACTGGCGAAAGAGCCTTTGATCGCCCGGATCGGATTGCATTTCGGGGCGGTCATTCGCGCGCGGGGCGCGGTGTTCGGCGACGTTGTCAATGTGACCGCAAGGTTGTCCGCCACGGCCAACCCCGGGGAGGTCCTGATCAGCCAGAGCTTCTTCGAAGCCCTTTCCGCGGGCAGCCGCAGTACCTTGCGGCTCCTCGACAAAATGGCATTCAAGGGAAAGCAAGAACTCTTCGATGTCTATACGCTGAGGAGCGAGGATGGGGCCCTCAGCACGCAGGTCGCCAATCGAGGCACCTTTGTCGACAGGCGCTCCGCCCCGCCGCCGCAGATCAATCTGGTCATCCGCTATGAAGATCAGGTGCGATCCTGCCGAAACAACGAATTGGTGACGATCGGCCGATCTCCGGAATGCAATATCGTCGTCCCGCGGCCCTGGGTCTCAAGGCACCACGCGACCTTCACCATTTCGAACGGTAAGGTCCGGCTTGTCGAGCGAAGCTCGTCGGGCACATTTGTGTCGATGGGACCCGGTGATGAAGTATTCGTACGCCGCGAAGATATTCTCCTCTTCGGCTCCGGCGTCATCTCGCCTGGACGCAGATCGTCCCTCGGCGACGCCCAGATCCTTCGCTACGAAATTATCTCAGGCTGACCCGGCTCGGCGCATCTCGACGCCAAGACCGGCCGACGCACCTGACTTGTTCCGCCGCAGCTGGTGATTTCGGTCCAGTGTTTGTCATGCGCTCCATATCACCGGTATGTGCAGCCGCCGTCGATGCGCAGCGCGCTGCCGGTGATCATGAACGTCACTCCACCATGAACCGCGAGCTGAAAGGCAGGCCCGCCGCGCCCACCGCCTTGGGCGAACGCTCGATGTTGCCGGCGATTGCGCTTATGCCGGGCATCGCCTGCTCCAGCTCCCTGCAGATCGCCTTGCAGACAGCCTGGGGAGCGTAGGAAGACAGGACGACCGAGGTGATCGGAACGAACTGCTTCAACGCCGCGATCGACGACTTCATCTGCCCCGCCAGCTCGCGCTGCCATGCGATCTCCGCCTCGCCAAATGACGGCCAGTCCGCGCCTCTTTCCCATAGCTCGGACGTCTGCCTTCCTTGCTTGGTGATTTCCTGCTCGAGCCGCAGGATGCCGACGTCGAAGCTCACCGCGCCAGTGGTGTTGTAGATCTGGTGGTTGAGGACCAGGCGGCTGTGCAAGCGCGCGCCGAGATAGAAGAAAAGATAGTCCGAAAGGTGCTTGGCGACGCCGAACATGCTTTCGCCGCCGGCCGCCGCGGTGATGTCGTTCTGGACGTAGACGGGATAACCGATCTCCCGTTCGACCTCCTCCTGCAAGGCGTCGAACCGCTCTCGGGCCGCCCTGGGGGTCAGCTCGAGCTCCACTTCGTCGCCCGGCAGGGCAAGGCCAATGCCGGCGATGCGCGAATGGAGATGCTGCGGCAGATCGGCGATGGCCTTGGCGATGGCGCTCATGAATTGCGGATGGTTGGTGTCCTGCGCGGCAGCCGAGAACGGCAGCACCGCATGCGAGCGGATCGATCCGATGAAATCGACGAGCACGACCTCCACCTGCCGGTGGCCGACGCTGATGCCGACGGAATAGGCGCCCTCGGGGTTGAGCGAAAGCGGCACTGTCGGCGGCCCGACCCGACCGCGCTGGGCTTCGCCCTTGGCGATCAGCCCCTCTTGCTCGAGCGAGCGGACGATGACGGATACCGTCTGCGCCGACAGGCCGGTCCGCTCGCCGATCTCGAGACGGGTGATGTGCTTGCTCTGCAGCAGCAGCGACAGCACCAGGCGCTCGTTGTAACCGCGCACGCTAACGGCGTTGAGGCCGCTGGCGCGGTCCGCAATCCGCAGCGGGTTGGGCGGCGCAAAGCGCATATCAGGCATGGTGCGTCCTCTCGCAATCGGTCGTGCGGGACACCCGTATGCCGCGTTTATCTCTCATCCGGCCACCCGATTGCTTCGACTTCGCGGGCCAGCGCACGGCCAAGCGACGCATGCGCCTGTCCGTTGATGTGGAATCCGTCGAGCGGATCGCAGGTGACGACCGAGCCCGCGTCGAAGAAATGCACTTCGAGCGAATCGGCGATGATCTCGAATTCGAGCGCCAGCCGCCGCGACTTCTCCGGCGCGCCGGCGAAGATCGACCGCCATTCCTTGATGTCGTCCAGCATCGGCGGCGGGGAGACGATCATGATCTCGGGCACGCTGCCGCCCGGGCCAGGCTTCAGTTCCTTGATGTCGTAGACGAGGCAGCCCATGGCCATGGCGACTTCCGAAGCCGGCTGGTTGAAGCGCACCTTGAGGTCGTTGGTGCCCAGCATGATGATGACGAGATCGAGAACCGCATGGCTCTGCAGGCAAGGCCTGAGGTAGGTACGCCCGTTCTTGTGAGCCCCCTCGATGGGATCGTCGCGCACCGTCGTGCGGCCGCTGAGGCCTTCCTCGATGATATGCCAGCCGACGCCCAGCTCCCTTGCCATGACACCGGGCCAGCGCTCCGCCGGGCCGTAGCGGTCGAGCGGCGTGCCGCCGGGTACCTGCCCATGCGTGTTGGAGTCGCCGTAGCACAAGACCGATCGCATGCTCCTCCCCGATCCAGCCAAGGTTCTGATTTGCGCAAGTTATCGGACGAGACTCGGCCGTCCGCATCCAGTGACCCTGCCATTCGGCGGAAAGGTAGCGCAAGCCGCAAAGATAATCCATCACTCTGAATAATTATTGACAGCCCGCCGGATCGATGATTGAAAGTGAGCCTGGGAGGAATGCCCCGAACCTTTTGCGCCGATAGGCTGCCATGACCCATGGCGGCAACGCTGGACTTTGTCTCCAGCGGCTATGCGCGCGGGTTGAGCAATGAACTGAAGCAGTGCCGGGATCGCCCCGGCAGGTGCGGCGTTTGGCCATGGCCGGACGCTGATGGGGAAGTCGTGGCCCTGGTCAGCAGGGTCCGTGGAGCTTGAGAAGGAGGATGGCTCAGTGAGACGGATTATCCAATCAATCGCAGCGGCAGTGATCGCGACCACCATGTGGTGCGCTCCCTCGTTCGCCGACGACGTATCGCTGCTCGACGGGGTTACCGCCCGCGCCGGGGACAACCCGACGGTCGAGGCAGGCAAGTTCAAGAAGGATCCGCCCTGGGTCATCGGCATGAGCCATTTCGGCGTCAACGCGAACACCTGGACGGTGCAGGTCGCGCATGAGGCCGAGGCTGCCGCCGCCAAGGACAAGCGCATAGCCAAATTCATCCTACTCGACGCCGGCTTCGACCAGAAGAAGCAGGTCGCCGACATCGAGGACCTGATAGCCCAGAAGGTCGACGCCATCATCGTCCAGCCGGTCACGTCGACGTCTGCGGACGCGAGCATCGCCAAGGCCGTGGCGGCGGGCATCCCGGTCATCGTGCACACCGGCCGCATCGAGAGCGACGCCTTCACCACCGAAATCCAGGGCGGCGCCGAGCATTTCGGCAAGGTGATGGGCGACTTCCTGGTCAAGGAGCTCGGCGGCAAGGGCAACATCTGGGTGCTGCGCGGGCTCGCCGGCCATCCTGAGGACACCAACCGCTACAACGGCCTGCTGCAGGCGCTGAAGGGAACCGACGTCAAGATCATCGCCGAGGAACATGGCGACTGGCAGTACGACAAGGCCAAGAAGCTCTGCGAGACGCTCTATCTGAACAATCCCGAGGTCGACGGCATCTGGTCTTCCGGCGCGGACATGACACGCGCCTGCGTCGACGTCTTCAAGCAGTTCGGCGCCAAGATCCCGCCGATCACCGGCGAGGGCAATAACGGCTTCTTCGGCCAGTGGATCGCCGACGGCTTCAAGTCGATCTCGGCGGAATACAGCCCTGCCCAGGGCGCGGCCGGCATCCGCGCCGCCGTGGCCCTGCTCGAAGGCAAGGAGTTGAAGAAGCACTACGACTACAACCCGCCCGGCTGGGACATCGAGAAGGTCAAGAAATACTATCGCGACGATCTCTCGGCCAATGTCTGGTGGCCGTCGGAGCTGCCCGAAGACAAGCTCAAGGAGTTCTACGCCAAGAAGTAAAGGTGGCGCCATGGTGGCGCGGGCGACGCGATGTTTGTCCGCGCCACCGAATATCCCGGATGCAGCGGTGCTTGTTTCGTGAAAACCCTTGTCGAAATGTCGGATATCCGCAAGGCGTTCGCCGGCACGGCGGCGCTGAAGGGCGTCTCGATCGCGCTTCAATCAGGCTCGGTCCATGCGCTGATGGGCGAGAACGGCGCCGGCAAGTCGACGCTGATGAAGATCCTCGCCGGCGTCCACCAGCCGGACAGCGGCGCCATCCTGCGCGACGGGCGCCAGGTCGCCTTCCACAGGCCGAAGGATGCGCTGGAAGCCGGCATCTCGACGGTGTTCCAGGAATTGTCGTTGCTGCCCAATTTGACGATCGCCGAAAACATGTTTCTCGGCCGAGAGCCAGCCACCGCTTTCGGCGGGGTCGACCAACGCCGCATGCGGCGCGAGGCCGGCAAGGCGCTTGCCGAGCTCGGCCTCACGCTCAATCCGGGCACGCTGGTCTCGAGCCTCAGCATCGCCGAACGGCAGTTCGTTGAGATCGCGCACGGCATCATGACCGAGGCCAGCGTGTTCATCCTCGACGAGCCGACGGCGGCGCTCAATGCCGCCGATGTCGAGGTGTTGAACCGCCACATCCGCAGGCTGAAGGATGAGGGCAAGGCGGTCGTCTACATTTCGCACCGCATGGACGAGATTTTCGCCATCTGCGACACCGTCACGGTCCTCAAGGACGGCGAGCTCGTCGGCACCCGGCCGCTCGCCGAGATGACGCCGGCCGCGCTGATCGCGATGATGGTCGGCCGCGAGCTGACCGACCTTTTTCCGCAGCGCGGCGACGCGCCCGGCCCTGTCATGCTTTCGGTCGAGGATTTCCGCATCACCGAGCGCTCCAGACCGTTTTCGCTGGAGCTGCGCCGTGGCGAGATCGTCGCGCTGGCCGGCCTGGAGGGGCAGGGCCAGCAACGCTTCCTGCGCTCGCTGGTCGGTCAATACCACCCCTTTGCCGGCCGCGTGACGATCAAAGGCAAGTCGCTGCCCTTGCCGGTATCGCCCGGCGGCGGCGTGCGCCGGCTGCAGGCGATGGGCGTCGGCTTCGTGCCGGAGGATCGCAAGGAGGACGGGCTCTTCCTCGGCCTTTCGGTGGCGCACAACATCGCCGCCGCGCTCCATTCGAAACGGTCGGAGCTGGCGCTGGCCGCGGGCTATCAGCGGCGGATCGCCGACACGATGTCGAGCCTTGCCGTGAAGGCCAGCGGTCCGGGCGCCATCGTCGGCACGCTGTCCGGCGGCAACCAGCAGAAGGTGCTGCTCGGCCGCTACCTTGCCGCCGACATCGACATCCTGCTCGTCGAAGAGCCGACGCGCGGCGTCGACATCGGCGCGAAATCCGAGATCTACCGGCTGCTGCGCGACTTTGCCCGCAAAGGCGGCGCGGTGCTGGCGCTGTCGCGCGAGACGGTCGAGCTGATCGGGCTCTGCGACCGGATCTGCGTCGTCCACAACGACACGATCGTGAAGGAAATGCCGGCGGCCGAAGCCACGGAGCACAACATCCTCGACGCCGCGCTCAGCGCCAACGGGGAGGCCAATGAGGCGAAAGGTGAGCGCCGATGACAGCCATCAGCAGACGCCTCGCGGGCGCAAGAGGATCCCGGCAGGGCATGTGGATACTGCCCTTGCTGATCGTGCTGGCCATCGCGCTCTGGCTCAGCTTCGAGACCGCGCAGTTCCTTAACGGGGAGAATCTGCTCAATCTGGTGCCGCAGGCGATGCCGCTCGTCATCACGGCGGTCGGCCAGATGTTCGTCATCCTGCTCGGCGGGCTCGACCTTTCGGTCGGGTCGATGATCAGCTTCACGACGGCGGTGCTCGCCCTCGGCGGCCCCGCCTGGGTGCTGATCCCGGCTGTGTTCGTGCTGGCCGCGCTGGTCGGCTTCTGCAACGGCTTCATCATCACCCGCTTCAACGTGCATCCGATCATCGCGACGCTGTCGACGCAGTACATCCTGCTAGGGATCACGCGGGTATTGCGGCCGGTTTCGGGCGGCACGGTGCCCGATATCGTCATCAGTGCCGTGGCCGGGTCCTTCTTCGGGGTGCCCATGCCGGTGTTCTGGGGCATCTTCACGCTCGCGGTCGCCTGGAAGCTGCTCTACGGCTCGCGCTTCGGGCTGCATCTTTTCGCGATCGGCGGCGGCGTGTCGTCCGGCGTGGAGGATGCGGCGCATAATTTCGGCATCGCCGACCGGCGCAACATCGTGCTTGCCTATGTGATCTGCGCCTGCTTCGCGGCCTTGGCCGGCATTTTCCTCGCCGGGCGCATCGTCTCGGGCGACCCGAATGTCGGGCTGCTGTTCGAGCTCGACGCGATCACGGCCGTGGCCATCGGCGGTACCCAGCTTTCCGGCGGCATCGGCAGCCTGCACGGCACCGTCATCGGCGCGCTCGTCATGGCGCTGCTCGCCAACGGCATGAACCTGACGAACGTTTCGCCCTTCATCCAGACCACCATCAAGGGGGCGATCCTGCTCCTTGTGGTCGCCCTGCAGTCGCGCAAGAAGATGGGGTTGTAAGTGGCCGCCGCGCTCGCCAATCCCGTCATGCGCCGCCTGCTGCGCGTCCCGCCTGCCTATTACGTCTTTGCCGTGCTGCTTGTGGTTCTGTGGATCGCCCGGCCGAACATGCTCAATCTCAACATCATGGGCATATTCGTGCGCCAGATCGTGCCGCTCGGCATTTTGGTGCTCGGCCAGCTTCTGGTGATGCGGGTGCGAAGCATCGACCTGTCGGGCGGCGGGGTCATCCTGCTCATCAACTACACCATCTCGTCCGGCGTCTTTCCTGGCGCCTCGATGGCGTTCTTCATCGTCCTGGCGCTGGCCATCGGGCTGGCCGTGGGGTTCTTCAATGGCCTGATGGTCGGGGTGAGGCGGGTCTCGGCCGTCATCGTCACGCTCGCGGTCCGCATCGTCCTGGTCGGGATCGTACAATACCTGTCGAGCGGCAAGCCGCCCGGCGATGTGCCCGGCATGTTCGCCGACATCTACAACACCAAGCTCGGCCCGGCGCCGACGCCGGTGATCTTCTGGGTGGCGGTTTCGGCCGCGCTGTCGCTGTTCCTGTCGCGCACGGTTTTCGGCCGCTACGTGACGTCGGTCGGCGAGAACGTGCAGGCAGCGCATTTCTCAGGCGTCCCGGTTGCCCGCACCGTGGTGCTCGCGCACACGCTGGCGGGCCTGTTCGCAGGGATTGCCGCGCTGGTCCAGACGGCTTCGATCGCCGTCGGCAGCGTCAGGGTCGGGCTCGACCTGCCGATCCTGGCGGTCGCCGCGACCATTCTTGGCGGCGTCGTTTTCGGCCGTGGGGAAGGCGGCGTCTGGGGGCCGTTCTTCGGCGTGCTGTCGTTCGCGCTGCTGTTCGTGGTGATGACAACCTTCGGCGTCGACGAGCCCGGCAAGCTGATCGCGCAAGGCCTCATCATCCTGCTTGCGGCGATCCTCTACGGCATCAGGCAAAGGTCGAGCTGAGGGCGGGGCAAAGTCCGGGACGGCCAATAGTCAATCGCATAGGGAAATGGATTGGAGACATGACCAAAAGATCGATTTTGTGTTTTGGAGATTCGCTGACCTGGGGCTGGATTCCGGTCGTGGAGGGATCGCCGACGCATCGCTACGCCTATCAAGACCGCTGGACGGGCGTGATGGCCTCGCATCTGGGCGACGGATATCATGTGATCGAGGAAGGTCTGAGCGCCCGCACCACCAGCCTCGACGATCCCAACGATCCGCGCCTCAACGGCAGCGCCTATCTGCCCTCGGCCATCGCCAGCCACCTGCCGCTAGACCTCGTCATCGTCATGCTCGGCACCAATGACACCAAGTCGTTCTTCCGCCGCACGCCCTACGAGATCGCCAACGGCATGGCCAAGCTCGTCGGCCAGATCCTCACCAGCGCCGGCGGCGTCGGCACACCCTATCCGGCCCCGCAGGCGCTGGTGGTCGCGCCGCCGCCGCTGACTCCGATGCCGCATCCCTTCTTCCAGGGCATGTTCGCCGGCGGCCATGAGAAGACGGCGGCGCTCGCGGCTGAATATCGCGCCATGGCCGATTTCACGAAGGTCGATTTCCTCAATGCCGGGGATTTCATCACCACCGACGGCTGCGACGGCATCCACTTCACCGCGCAGAACAATCGCGATCTCGGCAAAGCGATAGCGGACAAGGTCGAGGAGGTCTTCGCGCGCCAACCCGACCGCAAGGTTGCCTGAGAATTCAAGTGTCATCGCGCATCGGCCCCTCCAGACCGATGCGCCGACTGCGGGACCGGCGCGGCACCGCCGGCCCGCAATTTCGGCAGGCTGATCGTGCGGGTCTCGTCCGGCCATGGAAACCATGAACGGACCGATCCATGGAAAAAATGTTCGAGGTGGGGCCTCCGAGAGGCGGATCGTTCCTTCTAAGGCGGGCTAGAGTCTATAAAAATTATAGACATTAGATCCGGCGTCGACTTACCGAGAAAGTGCCACAGCATGCCCAATCCAACCGTTGTCGGTTTCTCTGGAAATTTCACCCGGCCGTCGAAGACACGCGGTTTCGTCGAGCAGGCGGTCAGGGACATCGCGGCCCGCAACAACCTGTCCGCGAGCACCTTTGATATCGAAGACGTTGGCCCTTCGCTCGGCAGCGCCAAATGGGCGCGCGATCTCGATCTGCAGGCCCGCGATATTCTGGACAGGGTCGTCGACGCCGACGTGCTGGTGGTCGGATCGCCGACCTACAAGGGCAGCTACACCGGCCTGTTCAAGCACTTCTTCGACCTGCTCGACCCGGCCTCGCTGAGGGGCAAGCCGGTGCTGCTGCTTGCAACGGGCGGCGGCGAGCGGCATGCCCTGATCGTCGAGCATCAACTGCGGCCGCTGTTCGGCTTCTTCGAGGCTTTGGCGTTGCCGACGGCGGTCTATGCGACGGACAAGGATTTCGCCGACGGCGTGCTGGTGTCCGAAGCGATCCGCAAGCGTCTTGCGCAGGCCGTCGACGAGGCAGGCTATGCGCTTTCCCGCCGCGACGCCGGCCGGCGGATCGCGGCGGAGTAGCCGAAGCACCGGGCGAGATTTTGACGACACGCCACGGAAGGGATCACGGGCGCCCTTCTCGGGATGCCGCCCTTTTTTGCCGCCAAGCGCAGTGTCGTGCCAGATCGCTGCGTCAACCATCGCTTGTCTGGCAATGAGGCTGCTTCAGATTTCCCAGAAGAGTTTGTCTCGCAGATAAGCGCCCAAACCCTCTATCCCTGACTCCGATCCGTAGCCGGATTCGTTTACTCCACGAACTGGCCGGCGGCCGGGTTGCCGACAACGGTCGACCTATCGCCATTCAGGGCCGGCACAGATCTCTCGCTTGCGACCCGGATATGCCGCTTCGCGTCGGTCTATCGGAGAACGGATTGGTGTAGCTGGAGACAGCTGCAGGGAATCGACGCTTCATGACATCAGCCAATATTCTGATCTGCGATTTTGTCGGCCTCCGCTTTGGCGCGGACGGCAATCCCGACCACAGCGAGGTCAAGGCTTACATCGAATCCAAGGGTGGCGTGTTCCACCAGACAGGCGTCGCCAGGGCCGGAGCCCTCGACCGCGGCAGGCTGCATTTCTTCTATCAGCCGCAATTGAGCACGCGCGACGAATTGTTGGCCGAGGCGGGCGAGGGCCGCTACGACGCCGTCATCGCCGCGGCGACCTTCATTCCGGCGGAGGCGAGGTTCCGCCTCGGCGGCGTGCGCATCGGCGCCGGCACCGGCAATATGGGTTCGGCATCGTGGGGTGGGGGCAGCGGCGAGGGTGGCGAAGCGCCGCTCATGAACACGCCGGGCATCAACAGCCGTGCCACCGCGCAAATGGCCATGAAGGCGCTGCTGAAAGTCAGGCCGGACCTGCCCGTGGACAGGCTCAGCGCGCTGGTCGCCGGCGGCCAGTTCGACACGGGAAAAGACCTGCGCCATTACCCGACCGAGAAGCTCGAAGGCAAAAGGCTGGCGGTGATCGGCTATGGCAATATCGGCCGGGAGTTCGCCAGGCTCGGCCAGGCTTTCGGCATGCGGGTTGCCATCCATGCGCGGCCCCGTCACCGCAAATGGATCGAGCTGGAGGGTTTCGACTACGCCGCAACCATGGTGGAGGCGGCGCGTGGCGCCGACGCGCTTTCCGTCCATCTCGGCCTGGGTGCCTTCGACGCCGGCCAGAAAAAATACGCCAACGCCGGATTGATCGCAGACGAGGTGCTTTCCGCCCTCAACCCGGGCGCCGTGCTGATCAATTACGATCGCGGCGAGCTGGTCGACGTTGCCGCGCTGGAGCGCGCGCTGGCGTCGGGGCGCATTTCCCATGCGGCGATCGATGCGGACCTGTTCAATGACGGCGGCACACTTTCGGGACCGATGCTGCCCTATCTCAGGCTGGTCGAAGCCTATGGCCAGCGTCTGGAACTCCTCCCGCATGCAGCGGCCGACACCGACCACCCTTCCCGTGTCGCGGGCGCCAAGCAGGCCGTCGATCAGATCTATGCCGCCATCGTCGAGCATCGCGTCCACAATCTGAAAGGATCGCTGCCTCCAGGTTTTGTCGACATGGGAGCGAAAGTCCCGGCCGGTATCGGCGGCATCGATCCTCGGCATCTGGCGGCGCTGGCCGCCGATCGGGACGTGGCGGCCGACCTCGCCCGATCGAGCGCTCTCGTCGCCGCGTTCTGGGAACAAATCCTGGCTGCGTCCGAGCAAGAACGACCGGTATTGATCGCTTCCGAAGGCGAGGCATTCGCCGAGGCCGCGAACCGCCTCTCCACACTTATGCGCAGGCACCATCTTTCGGGGCCGTTCACTTCGGGAACGATCTGATACCCACCATGCGGCGATTTGCTCGCCAAGCCTTTGAAAAACTTGGTGATCCCGGCAGGAATCGAACCTGTGACCTACAGATTAGGAATTTGTCAGACGGCGTTTCCCAGTGTTTCTCAATTCCGGTCGTTGTACGATTGCGAGGTCTATAACATATTCAAGTTGTTGTTATATTCGTACTGCGAGCCTATGATGGCGTAGACAAACCAACAGATCGACTCTGTTCGAACATCGCGCAATTGCCGTACTAATGCCATACTAATTTCATGACAGACCTTCGACTCGCACTCACCGACCGCGCCATTGCAAGCCTCGAGCCGGCGTCTTCAGGCCAATATTTTGCCCGAGACACCGACTTGCCGGGCTTCATGGTGCTTGTGGGCAAACGGCAAAAGACATTCGTTGTCCAGGGTGAGCGAAGGAAGGCGGGCAAGCGTCTTTCCGTCCGAATGAAGGTTGCCGAAGTCGGAGAACTCACAACGCGCGCGGCACGGGCGAAGGCCAAGGACATTCTCGGGAAGATCGCCAACGGCGTTGACCCTCGCGCGTCATCTCGCAAGCGGGACGGCGAAGCTGCAGCGGTTGATTTGCCTTCGATCGCGAATCCCACGCTGCGCATTGCCTGGGAACGCTACCGTGACGGGCATATGAAGAACAAAGGCCGAAGCGATGGAACGATCAACAACTATCGCGACCACGTTGAGCGTCTGCTGGTCGATTGGCTTGACGAGCCGCTCTCCAAGCTGGGCATTGATCCTTCCCTCGTGACTGTGCGGCACGAAAAACTTACCAAGGAGAACGGCGCCTATATCGCCAATGGGTGCATGCGAACGCTGCGCGCCGTTTACAATCATGCTCGCAAGGCCGCCCGTACACTCCCGGCGGACAACCCGGTCTCAGCCATCGACTGGAATGCCGAACATCGGCGCAACACCGGACTCGGCCTTTCGGATCTCGAAGGATGGTTCACTCAACTCGCGGCATTGAAGAACCCGATTCGGCGGGAGCTCCACCTGTTCATGTTGCTGTCCGGCCATCGCCCTGAAGCAATCAGGAAGGCGCGGGTCGAGCATGTCGACTTTCGTGCACGTGTCCTGCACATACCCAGGCCGAAGGGTGGTGAGGTCAAAGCGTTCGACATACCGCTTTCGAACGCCATGATCCGCTGCCTCGTTCGTGTGATGCGCATTGGTCGAGCTCTTTATGGCGAGCAATCGCGGGAATGGCTCTTCCCGGCCGACAGCGAAAGCGGTCACGTCATCGAGCACAAGGAGAAGCGCGATGACCTGGCGAAATGGGGCAATGACCTGCGACAGACTTTCCGCACGATCGCCCAAGCCGCAGGGGTCGCGGAGCTGGATGTTCACCTTCTGATGAACCACTCGATCCCGGGCGTGAACGCAGGTTACATCACACGCAACAAGCTGCTGAGCGATCACCTGCGCCAGCAGCAGGAGGCTATCTCACGTCGGATGCTCGAAGCTGGGCGTCCGAGAAAGAATGGAACGGAGCGTCGTACTACTGCTTGGCCCACGCTTCCAAGCAGGCGCCTGCTTTCTGAACTGATAAGCAGCAAGGTTTAGCGCTTCAGTACGTTTCCGCATTCCCCTGGACAGGGTAATGGCTGCTTTGCGCCTCATCTTGGTCGTAGGAATTCAGCTTTGCTGTTGCCGGAAGCAGACATCGCCCGGCCCCACTTTTGCCCGCTCTCAGCTAGGTAGGTATTCTCGGCTCCAACTTTCGCTGATTACGCCCGTGGCAAGCAGGCCCTCGATCTTCTCCGCATTGTAGCCAAGTGACATCAGTACTCTGCGCGTCGACGCGCCGTACTTCTCCGCCGGCGGCAAGGCGTAGACCTTTCCGATCGCCGGGCGGATCGCGTAGGGATCAAGCTGTGTCACGACATGGCCGCTCGGATGATCGTGATGGACCGAGAATGAATAGCTGCCGTTGCCTGTTCCAGGAGCGTCATCCGCTGACCGCGAATTCCTTGACCTGATCGTCTCGATGTCCTCGCAAATGGCGGCGCCGATATCGGCCGCCCTGAGACGAGTAAGCCATGTCTGCGCGGCGGCTTTCGTCAGCGCTCCCGTAAGGTAGTGCACGCGGTCTTCTCTTGGCGCCCGCGCTACCCCCTCCAGCCCCTCCACTTTCGCGAAGCGCGGGATATCCGCCTCCGAAGCACTTAGCAGAAGGCTTTGGCCAGCCGCTGTGTTGTAGACATGGGTGAGGGCGTCATTGCCCCTGACCTGAGGCCCGGCCGCTTCGTTGAAGGGTTGACGTCCCTGGTAGTCGTAGCAGAACGGCATCTGCGCGAGACCGCTCAATGCGGAAAGCGAGGTCCGCGCCCGCCCGACCCGTCCTGTTCTGGACTTTTGATAGAGGGCCGCGCCAATGCCCAGCGCTGCGCCGAACCCGCACATCACGTCGATCGTGCCTACATGGGCGTGCTCCTCTGGCGTTTCCATGGAGCCGCCAAACCGCAGCATGATGCCGGTCGTCGCCTGCACCAGGTCGTCATAGCCGAGATAGTCGGTGCGCGGTCCGCGACGCACGCCGCCGAAGCAGTCGAGCTGGCAAAAGATGGCGTCGGGATTGAGCGCCTTGAGACCGTCGGGATCGAGCCCTTTCTCCTTGACCTGACGCTCGGTCGCGTTCCAGACGATGACATCGACCGACTTGACCAGCGCCTCGAAGACAGCACGACCGTCCGGCGAACCGATGTCGGCAAGCACCGAGCGTTTGCCGCGCATATGGGTCATCCCGAAGATGGCCGTGTTCCAACAGTCGTAGAGCGGTTTCGCCGGATCGATCTTGATCACCTCCGCCCCGAAACGGGCGAGATAGGAAACGGAATGCGGGCCGGCGATGACGTTGCAGAGGTCGAGCACGCGCACGCCATCCAGCCATCCCGCCTGTTTGTCGGTGGACCGGGCAGAAGACCGTTTTGCCGGAAATACGGACAGGGCGTCGATTGCTTCGTTGAACCCGGCCCAACGCCGTGGTGCCGGGCTCAGCATCGCCTCGCCGCTTTCCTCCAGCCAGGCCATCGGGCCGGGCTGGATCATGCGTCCGTATACCGGATCGTCGACCTCGATCATCAGGCCAGCGCATTCGGCGTGATCGTCGCTGATCCATTCCTGCAGCCAGCGCTGTGGCGCGCCGGGAAACTGGCCTTTGCCGAAGATGCGCTCCCATTCCTTGGCGGTCCGGGTCAGGAAAACCGTCTTCATCCGTGCCGCGATCTTGTCGGCCCAGTATTTCGGCAAGGGGTAGACGCCAAGCGAGACGTCGGACGTCCATTCGCTGACAGGCAGATAGGTGTCGTCCTCCTCCCGCAATCCTTCGGCCACGAGTTCATCGTAGAGGCCGAGAGCCTGCAGGCAGCGTTTGGCGTGATTTTTGTGGCTCGGGCAGACCACATAGAACATGCGCCCATCCTTGCATTTGTAACTGCGATAGAACGGGTCGAGCAGCTCCTGAAGCGCCTCATAAGAGACGTCCATCGGCAAGCCTTCGTCGCGCCGCCGTTCGATCTCGCTTTCCCGCTGGGTCTTGTAGCGACGTGGGTAGTCATCGATCTTGATCGAATTGTAGGTAAGCCCTTCCATGACCGCGCAGGCGAGCGGCACCTCGATGTGGTCGCCAGTCCCGGTGCATTCACGCGCCTGAAGCGCCAGCACGGTCGCCGACGCTGCCAGCATCGTGCCATAGGCTGAGGCGAGCGGGAGCGGCGAAAAGGACGGGTTGACGCCCATCAGCACCCGGTTGAGGCCCATGTCGGTGAAAACGCCCGAGGATGCGGCAATGACGGATTCGAAGGCGCGCCAATCGCGGCGAAGCCGATCGTTGGAGGCAAAGCCGGGGATCGAGGCGGTGATCAACTCCGGCCGCTCCCGGCGGAGCTCCGTGAAATCGATGCCGAGGCGACTGAGCACCCCCGGGCGGAAGTTCTCGACGACGATATCGGCTTGCTCGACCAGCGCACGCGCCTGTGCCAGGCCTTCCCTGGTCTTCAGATCGATGCCGACGATCAGCTTGTTTCGGTTGAGCGTGGCATTGGCGGGGCTATCCCAGAGGGGTCCAGATGGCGGGTCGACATGCACAACGGTCGCGCCGAGATCGCCAAGGATCATCGCCACGGCCGGTCCGGCGATGTACTGGCCGAAATCGACGACCTTGATGCCGTGAAGCGGAAGGGTTGAGCGCTGCATCTGTTTCACTTCGCCGATTGGTTAGGAGGGGCTGGAGGTCGTTGTCATGCAAGCCGTCGTGCCTCCTGAAGGATCAGGCGCGCCGCCTTTTCGGCGATCATAAGGGTTGGTGCATTGGTGTTTCCGCTGGTGATGCTTGGCATGATGCCTGCGTCCACGACGCGCAAACCATCCATGCCCCTGACGCACAGATGACTGTCGACGACGGCCATCGGGTCGTCGTCGCGTCCCATTTTCGTCGTTCCGACCGGATGGAAGATGGTGTTGGCGATATCGCCCGCCAGCTTTGCCAATTCCGCGTCGTTCTGGAACTCGACGCCCGGCTTCCATTCGACAGGTTGATACTTTGCAAGTGCCGGCTGCGATACAATGGTGCGAATCTGCCGGATGCTGTCGGCGGCGATAATCCGGTCTTCCTCGGTGCTGAGATAGTTCGGCGCGATCGCCGGGGCGTCGATGGCACGCCTGGAGCGCACCCGTACGCTGCCACGGCTGGTGGGATTGAGATTGCAGACACTGACGGTGATTGCCGGCACCGCGTGCAGAGGTTCGCCAAACGCGTCGAGGCTGAGCGGCTGCACATGATACTCCAGGTTGGCGTGCGCTAGGTGCTTGTCGGACCGCGTGAAGGCGCCGAGTTGAGACGGCGACATGCTCATCGGCCCACTGCGTCGCAAAGCATACTCGAGACCGATCTTGGCCTTGCCGATAAGGCTGTTGGCCAGAGTGTTGAGGGTTTTGGCCCCATTGACCCTGAACACCGCCCGGATTTGCAGATGGTCCTGCAGGTTTTCGCCGACACCCGGCAGGTCCAGCTCCACGACGATCCCATGCTCTTGCAACAAAGCGGCCGGGCCGATGCCGGACAACTGCAGAATCTGCGGCGAGCCGATCGCGCCGGCCGAGAGGATGACCTCACCATCGGCACGCACCGTCACCTCCCGGCCGCCGCGACGCAGGACGACACCCACGCAGCGCTTTTGCCCTTGTGGTCCCGGCTCGATCCGCAGCCTTTCAACCTGGGCCTCGGTCCAGACGACGAGATTGGGCCGGTTGCGGGCCGGACGCAGAAATGCCTTGGATGTGTTCCACCGCCATCCAGATTTCTGATTGACTTCGAAATACCCCACGCCTTCGTTATCGCCGCTGTTGAAATCGGTTGATCGCGGAATGCCTGCCTCGACGGCGGCTTCAGCGAAGGCCTCCAGGATCTCCCAGCTCAGGCGCTGTTTCTCAATCCGCCACTCGCCGCCATGCCCATGCATGTCGGAGAAGCGGCTGTTGTCGCCAGTGCGTGGATCCGCGCCTTCGTCGAGCCGGTAATGATCTTCATGGGCCTTGAAGTCGGGCAGAACATTTTTCCATGACCAGGCGTCGTCGTTTGTCTGCGCCGCCCAGTTGGCATAATCGCGCGCTTGCCCTCGCATATAGATCATGCCGTTGATCGAGGAGCAGCCACCAAGCGTCTTGCCGCGGGGATAACGCAGGGACCGCCCGTTCAATCCAGCGTCAGGCTCGGTCTTGTAGAGCCAATCCGTTCGGGGATTGCCAATGCAGTAGAGATAGCCCACCGGGATGTGAATCCAGGGATAGTTATCCTTCTTGCCGGCTTCCAGCAAAAGAACGCGCTTCGACGGGTCGCGGCTCAGCCGGTTGGCAAGCAGGCAACCCGCGGAACCGGCGCCGACGACGACATAGTCGAACGTATGATCGGTTTGCGAGGGAACACGAGAAATCATTGACGCACAGCTCCGATCCGGCAGCACAATGTTTGTCGCGGGGCCTTATTAGGCCGGATCGACTGGAGCTTCATTCTCAGACTCCTCCCCTAAGTCCCGACAACGAATAATGCTGGACGATGGGGAAAATCCAATGACAAATGGCCCGCCAATTATAAGCGGGATTAATATGCAGCTTCCGCTCGACCTGAGAACGCTGAAAGCCTTTGTCACGGTTGCCCGGGAGGGAAACGTGACCCGTGCCGCCGAGCAGCTGCATCTCACGCAACCCGCGATCAGCCTGCAACTGAGGCGGCTGGCGCAAGACACCGGCGTCACGCTTTTCCGCCGCACCGCTACGGGGCTGGAACTCACGCGCGACGGCGCACTGCTTGCCGCAAAGGCCGAGCAGGTGCTCGCCTCGCTCATGGACTTCGGCCAGACCGCTCGGCACCTGACCACGCAGCTTCGAGGCAAGCTGAGGATCGGCACCGTCATCGATCCTGAATTCACCCGGCTGGGCGCCTTTCTGAAGGCACTGGTCGAAGGCGGACCTGGAATTGAAACGGAGCTACGCCACGGCATGAGCGGCGAGGTGCCGGAGATGCTGAAGCGAGACGAACTGGACGTCGGTTTCTTTCTCGGCGACATCAAGGATTTTGACGCCGGTGCCGGCGTGGCCGTCGAAGGTCAGGAACAGCTCTTTAACGTCAAGGACCTGGCACGGCTGACCTATCGTGTTGTCGGACCACCGTCCCTTGCCGGCGTGGTCCGTGGCCAGGACTGGACGAGCCTTGCCACTCTGCCGTGGATCGGCACGCCTTACGCCTCGGTTCACAACCGGCTTTTGACGCGCCTGTTCGCCGAGCTCGGCGTGCGGCAAAACGTGGTTGCCTCGGTCGACCAGGAAGCATCCATGTTGGCAATGGTGCGCACCGGCGTCGGTCTCAGCCTCTGCCGCGAATCCATCGCCCTTCATGAACAACAGGCCAATGGACTTGTCATCGCCGACCGCGTCAAAGTGGAGACGGCGCTTAGCTTCGTTTGCCTGAACGCGCGTGCTCTCGATCCAAGCATCGCCCACGCCTTCGATGCCATCCACCGGGTGTGGGGATAGGCGGCAACATTCGAAAGAGTGTGCCGTCGAAATTGCCGTCCAGTATTGCACCAACCCATGCAAGAGTTTCGCGTCTGATTGGGTCAGATCGGACAGAGCTTACGCCGGGCTGAATGTCGCTCAGCTAGATCTGAAACCAGAAGCGGCCAATCCGTTTCTGGCCCCAGAGCTTCAGCACCTCAATCGTTTTCCTCTTCGGCCAATCAAGGCGCGATCGTGCACTTTTTGACTGGCAATCGACAGCAAGCTGCGCGGGTGCGATCTGGTCAAGATTGGCGATGTCGTTGCAGGTGCAGACGTACGGACGCGAGCCATGGTGGTGCAGCAGAAGACCGGCCGACCAGTCCAATTCGAATTGACCTCCGATGTGCGCTCCAGCCTGTTGGAGTGGCTCGAACGCCGAGGCGGGACTTTGCCGACTATGTGTTGCCGAGCCGAATTGACCATTCATACCATATGAGCACTCGGCAGTATGCCCGGCTAGTCGACGAGTCGGTCATTGCCATTGGCCTGGGCCCGGCGGAGTACGGCACGCATTCGCTTCGACGAACAAAGACGGCGATGATCTACCGGGCAACCGGCAACATCCGCGCGATACAAATACTTCTCGGACACACGAAGATAGAAAACACGGTCAGGTACCTCGGCGTTGACGTCGAGGACGCTTTGCTCCTCGCGGAGCGCACGGAAATCTGAAGTCGGAGCGGTCGTTCGGTCGTTTCGGACGACCGTTTTCGATATCGCAATCGCGCTGCGGCTGCGCTATTGGGTGGAAAGCGCCGATCTGGCGGACTAGCCTTGGCGACCATGCTGGAACCGCTGGGATTGAACCTATGGATTGCGGATGGCGGAATCGTCTCGTTCAAAGGATTCGATTATCCGACACGCATGGCCGCAGTGCGCCTTGCCGATGGGGGATTGTGGTTGTGGTCGCCGATCGAAAGGACGGCTGCGATCGAGGCCGAGATTCGAGCGCTGGGGCCTGTTCGGCATATAGTCAGCCCCAATAAGCTGCACTATCTGTTTCTAGGCGAGTGGAAGGCCGCATTTCCGGGCGCGAGTTTATGGGCAACGGCTGCGACAATCGCCAAGTGCAAGGAACTCCACTTTTCCAGAGCTCTGTCCGACGAGCCGCCAGCCGAATGGAAAGGACAGATCGACCAGTTCTATTTCACCAATTCGCTATTCCTGGACGAACTGATCTTCTTGCACCGGGCATCGCGCACCGCCATCATCGCCGACCTCTCACAGACCTTCAGCGAGACGTTCTTGAAACGCCATTGGCCTTGGTGGATGAGGCCAATCGCAAAACTTTCGAAAATGGTCGAAGGCTGGGGCTATCCGCCGATCGACTATCGGATCAGTTTCCGCAACCGCGCAACCGCGCGCCCAAAGATTCGTGAGTTGATCGGAAAGCATCCTGAGCACGTCGTCGTGGCGCATGGTGAGGTTGTCAGGACGGGTGGCGAAGCCTTTTTGCGGCGTGCCTTTTCATGGCTGCTCCAGTAGTCCAACGTCGGCAATTGGACGACGATTGGCAGCGATCCGCAAAGACAGTCGTGTTCCGGCCCCGCTGCCACCGTTCTGCTTTGCGCCTCATGGCGGCCATTGACGCAACTTTGCCTCCGCCCGGAAGCCGACATCGTAGGTGACAATCCTGGAGGTCGCGGTCGCGCCAAGGAAGCAGTCATTCACTGCGCTGCTCGCTAGCGGGCGTTTGTTCTAGGCTCGATTTTCCCTCATCCTGGGGCACCGACATCGCAAGCGTGGGCGATGTTCGGAAGGTAGTCCTGGCAGAAGTCCAGATAGGTCCTGACGATGGTGGATGGGTGGCGATGAGGCGGATAGACCAGATTGATCGACCACTCCGGCAAAGGGTACTGCGTCAGCAACGGCACCAGACGCTTCTCCCGGATGGGCGCGGCCGCCAGGAACGGCGGCAGTTCCGTCACCACGTCGCCGCCGAGCGCGCGGCTGCACAGATGGTGATAATCGTTGGTGGACAGAACCGCCTGAGGCTCGACCACATGGCTGCCCAACTCCCAGCGCACCCCGACATCGACGCGCGACGCCCATACCGCGCAGGAGAAGCGATGAAGCGCTTCGGGCTCGGCCGGCATGCCGAAGCGCTCCACCAACTTCGGGCTGGCGACAAGAATGTTGCGATACGACAGCACGTGTCGCGCCACCATCGCCTCGTGAACGATCGCACCCACACGAAGGGCGACGTCGATGCCGTCCTCAACCAGGTCCATGCGACGCTCGGTTGAGTAGACGTAAACCTGAACACCCGGGTATCTGCGCTGGAACGCGGCGATCAGATCCCACCATGGCTGAAACGTCTGGGGCAGCGACAGGCGCAGGCGCCCTTTCAGCCGTGCCTGATCGCTGACCACGGCCTGCTCGGCTTCCAGCAATGCCTCGATCCCGCGGTTGGCCTGCTCGTACAGCCTTGCCCCGGCATCGGTCAATTTCGTGCCGCGCGCCGAGCGCTCCAGCAATTGCGAGCTGAGCTGCCGCTCGAGCTCACCGATTCGGCGGCTCAGCGTCGGAAGCGGCATTCCGAGGCGGCTTGCCGCCGTAGAGAGGCTGCCGGCCCTGACAACCGCGACTTGGCTGCCATGTCGCTGGCGATGGCAAGTTCAGTCGCGTGGGCACAAACGACCGCCACACCTGCCAGTCCCGTCACCGTCGACAACTACAATCGCGCTCAGACCGACGTTAATTTTGCCGGGGTGGTCAAGAATGGCGGCTTTGGAAAATTCCGGCATGGGCGCGAGCTTGCTCCGCCTGTGCAGCAGGGCATCGTTCGTCCCAATCGCGACACCTTGTATTCATTTGCGATCGTCGACCTCGACGCCGGCCCGGTGACGATCGCGCTGCCGGACGCCGGCAAGCGCTTTGCCGGACGCGACTACATCGTCGGCACCGACTATTCGATCGTCGATATGTCGGCTTGGGGCTGGATCGACCGCGCCTCGCGCGTGATGAAGCGTGAGGAAGAGCCGCTGGCGGCATTCCCGAACATCAAGCGCTGGTTCGAGAAGATCGACGCCCGTCCGGCGGTCGCCCGCGCCCGCGCCGTCGGCACGGATCACGAATTCAAGAAGGTGAACGACGAGGAGACGAAGCGGGCGCTGTTTCCGTCCAATTTCCCGGAGGCGGCGCAATGGGCCGCCCGACCGGCAGCGCAGTCGTGAGGGCCTGGAGGTGAAGACCATGAAGCTGGAAGGCAAGAAGGTTCTCCTCACTGGAGGCTCGAGCGGCATCGGCCTTGCCACAGCGCAAGCGCTGTTGGCAAAAGGCGCGCAAGTGGTAATTTCGGGGCGGCGACAAGATGCGCTGGCGGAGGCTGTCTCCCGGCTCGGGAGCTTTGGCAAGGTCGATTCGGTCGCCGCCGACGTATCGACGGAGGAAGGCCGTGCCGCAACCCTTTCGGCCGCGACGGCCACGCTTGGCGGCCTCGACATCCTGATCAACAATGCCGGCGGTGTGCGGGCTGGACGGCTCGAGGACACATCGGAGGCCGAGATCCGGGCTATGGTCGAGGTCGATCTCGTGGCACCGATCCTCCTGACGCGGGCCGCCCTTCCGGCCTTGCGGGCAAGCGGAGACGGGCTGGTCGTCAATGTCACCTCCGGCATAGCTTTGGTCGGCACGCCCTTCTACGCCACCTATGCGGCGGTGAAAGCCGGGCTTGCCCGTTTCGGCGAAGCCCTGCGGCGGGAACTGAAAGGCGAGGGCGTGCATATGTTGACCGTCTATCCGAGCGGGACCGACACGCCGATGATGAAGTCGAACCGCGCCGGGCCCGACCTTGGCTTCAGCCGAGAGCAGGCCTCGTCCGTGGCAGACGCGATTGTCGCGGGCATAGAGGCGGACGCCTTCGAGGTGATCCGCGGCGGCGAGGCGCGGTCAAGGATGATCGCGCTCAACCGGGAGGACCCGGCGCCGATCGATCAGCGCTTCCTCGACCTTAAACCGGCGCTCGCCGAGGCCGTGCGGGATCATTCGGCGCTCTGATCAGGAAGAGACGGTCGAGCGTCATCGTTATGGCAATGCAGCCCGTAGGGAGAAGGATCATGACCGGCGTATCGCTCTTTGTTGAACTGAAGGCAAAGTCTGGAAAAGAAGAAGAGGTCGCGGCATTCCTGGCGGGTGCGCGAGATCTTGCCGTGGCCGAGGCTGGAACAATCGCCTGGTTTGCGGTCCGATTAGATACCGATACTTTTGCGATCTTCGACACATTCAATGACGAGACCGGCCGCAAGCTCATCTCGCTGGACCGATTGCCGCCGCGCTGATGGCTAAGGCCAGCGAACTACTTGCCGCGCCGCCTCAAATCCGCGGAGCAGACGTTCTCGCTGCAAAGCTGCCGGCTTAGACAGTGTCGACGGCGAGGACACCTGGCATGCAAGGCGCGCGACCCGGAGGCAGCCGCGTCGGCGATGCAGGCGCATCTGGCGTCGCCCCTGCGGGTCTGGCCTTTACTACCGGTATTAAGCCGGATGCTACCGAGAACGGAAATCCGCCAAGCGTGAGACTTTTGGTCTTCCCGCGTTGCGGAGGGATGCCTCGTTTCCCTTCGATGGCAGGCCGATTTCCATCATTGAACAAGTCCAATCAGCGAACGCATCAGCGTTGCTCTCGCTGAAGCCAGATGCGCCCGGCAGGCACGCTCAATTCGCTCGGGGTCGCGGCTTTCGAGCGCATCGATATAAGCGAGATGCTCGATGATCGCTGCCTGGTTGCGCTGCTTTTCATCCTGCTTGTTCCACTGATAGTGGTAGTGAAAAATGAAGCTGATGATGTCGTAGAAATCGTCGATGAAGCGGTTCGACGACGCCTGGTTTATAAGCCGATGAAACCGGTTGTCGAGACCGGAAAAGTCGTGAAAGCGGCTTTCAATCCCAGTCAGCAGTTCGGTATGCGCGGTCTTGACCGCTGCGAGCTTGCCCCACAGGGGAGACGTGTCGGGCTGTCGTGAAAACAGCTGCGCCGAACGCAGTTCGAACATCACCCGGATCTCGAACAGTTCAAGGGCAAAGTCTTCCGTAAAGCCCTTGAAGAGCCATCCCGTGTTCGGCCTTTTCTCGATCAGCCCAAACCGGCTGAAGCGAATAAGGAACTCTCTGATACCGTTGGTTGCGACACCGAACTGCCGCGCGAGTTCGAGTTCGTTGATGCTGGTGCCGGGTCTCGTGTCACCCCGCAGCATCCACTCCATGAATTGCTGTTCGACATGGTTGGTGCGCGGCGTGGTTTCGGCGTCGGGATAGTAGTCGCTATCCCCGACTGCACGGGCTGCCATCCTGACGCCGCTGCGCTCTGCTATAAGGTTGCGATGGGCAAGTTCTCTCAGGACCTTTCGTACGGTCGTGCGGCTGACGCCCATTCGACGTCTTAGCTCATTCTCGGACGGAAGTTCCCCGGCCAATTGTCCATCTCGCAGCATATTGGCGGCGCGGTTGAAAGCCTTCTTGTAGACAGTATCGGTCCGCATCGAATCTTCCCTTGGCAATACCCTTGTCCTTTCTTAGCATGACCTTTATCCATAAAAAACAACTTGACCACATCGTGTCGGTTGTTTTTTATCGATAAGAAGAACCTGAGATAGGTATCAGTTTTGACGACGACGCTCGCACGAGTTTCGGCGGGGAGGGGGGATTTGCCTGAAACGGGAAACACCAGCACGGCTGTAGGTGAAGCCTCGCAGCCGGCGTCGAAGAAGAGGGAAGCCATGCCTGGCCTGGCGCTCGGCCTGGCGCTGCTCAGCGCTGGCCCGGTCATCATACTGCTGCTTCTGATCGCCGTTCTGAGTTTCCTGTCACCCTATTTCCTGACAGGGCGCAACCTCAGCAACATTCTCGCACAAACCGCTGTCATCTCCGTCGTTGCAATGGGGCAGCATCTCGTCATTCTGACGCGCGGCATCGATCTCTCCGTCGGCTCGAACGTGGCGTTGGCTTCCGTCGTAGGCGCGCTCAGCTTTCACGCCGGCGGTCCCGCCATCGTGGTGATTGCGGTGATGGTTGGCTGTGGCGCGGCGGTCGGCGCCATCAACGGGCTCTTCTACGTCTTCGGCCGGTTGCCGCATCCCTTCATCATCACGCTGGCGACATTAAGCATCGCCAAGGGACTAGCGCTGCAACTGGCTGACGGCCGCGCCATTCCTGGCATGCCGGATTCGATCGACGCGCTTGGTCGCGAGGCGGTCTGGGGTCTGCCTGGATCGGTTTTTGTGGTTGCGGGCATTGCCGCGCTGCTTTTCGTCATGGCTAAAACGATGGTCTGGGGACGCTGGATTTATGCCGTCGGCGGCCGGCCCGACGCCGCCGTGCGCATGGGCATTCCAGTGTCCAGTGTCCTGGTTTCGGTCTATGTGATCTCAGGGCTCTGCGCCGGCATCGGCGCGGTCATCCTGGCCGGCCGCACCGACGCCGGATCGCCCTTGTTCGGCAATCTGCTTGAGCTGGATTCGATCGCCGCGGTGATCATTGGCGGTGCCAGTTTTCTCGGCGGCCGCGGCCACCTCGGCCATGCCTTGATCGGCGCCATCATGATTGGCGTCATTCGCAACGCGCTTAACCTGCTCAACGTCAATGTCTTTTTCCAACTCATCGTCATCGGCGTGGTCATCGTCATCGCGGTGGAGTCCGACGTGCTGCGCAACTATCTCGAAGGGCGTGTGCGTGTCATGCAGGCCGGGAGACAGTTATGAGCGCCGTCGCGGCCAGCGTCGATCATGCCGCCGGCCATCCTGTGCTGGCGGTGCGTGGCGCGACCAAGCGTTTCGGCTCGGTTGTGGCGCTGGACGATGTCAGCATCGAGGTTCGGCGCTGCGAGATCCTCGGGCTTCTCGGCGACAACGGCGCCGGCAAGTCGACGCTCACCAAGTGCATTAGCGGCGTCCATCAGCTCGACGCGGGCGCCATCGTTCTCGACGGTGTGCAAACACAAATCCGCTCGCCGGCGGATGCGCGTTTTGCCGGCATCGAAACCGTCTACCAAGACCTGGCGCTGTTCGACAATCTGACACCCGGACAGAATTTCTTCGCAGGTCGCGAGTTGGCCGGCCCGCAATGGCTTCCGCGCGGGATGCGATTTCTTCAGCAGCGCAAGATGGACGCCGAAACCCGTGTTCTGCTCGCAAACCTCAAGGTGACGTTGCCGCGCTTGGACGCCGTCGTCGCCATGATGTCGGGTGGTCAAAGACAAGCCATCGCCGTGGCCCGGTCGACGGTATTTGCCCGCAAGGTCGTGATCCTGGACGAGCCGACCGCCGCGCTTGGCCTGCGTGAATCGCGGCAGGTGCTCAACCTGGTCGCCGCCCTGCGCGACCAAGGCAATGCCGTCATCCTGATCACCCACAATATGGAGCATGTCGTCGAGCTTGCCGATCGCGCCGTGGTGCTTCGCCAAGGCCGCAAAGTTGGTGAACTCGTGCCGACCAAGGACAACAAGCAGGAGCTGGTTTCCATGATCGTTGGAGCCTGATCCGTTCGAAATTTGGGGGCCGTCCCGGTCCGCAAATACCGGAAGCGACTTCCGCCGGAAGACGCCTCAAATTCCAAGGGAGGAATGGAATGCCAATGAACCGAAAACTGTTCGCAGGGCTGGCGATCGCCGTTGCGTTTGCGATGCCCGCTTCTGCCGCCGACAAGATCAAGGTCGGCCTGATTACGAAGTTCCCGGTGCCGTTCTACTCGACCATGGAGGACGCCGCCAAGAAGTACGCGGCCGCCCATCCCGAGATCGAACTGGTCACCGGCCAGGGCCAGGCAGCGACCGACATCGAGGGTCAGATCGCTCTGATCGAATCCATGATCACGCAAGGCGTAAAGGGTCTGGCCATCACTCCGGTCGACCCGACCGTTGCGCCGGCTCTCGACAAGGCTGTGGCCGCCGGCATCAAGGTGGTGCTCGTCGACAACAGCATCCCGAACTGGAAGGGCGCGACGGCGCTGGTTTCGACCAACAATCTCAACGGCGGCAAGATCGCCGGTGAGTATCTCAAGACCGTGCTCAAGAGCGGCGACAAGATCGGCATCCTGCAAGGTGTTCCTGGAGTGCCTGCGCTGGACGACCGGATCACCGGCATGATGGAAGGTCTCGGCGACGTCAAGGTCGACGTTGTCGGCAAGGGTGCAACCAACTGCACGCTGGAACTTGGCACGTCAGTGACCGAAGACATCCTGACCGCCAATCCCGATCTCAAGGCGATCTATTCGGCCTGTGGCCCGCCCATCCCGGGAGCCGTCAAATCGATCAGCAATGCCGGCATTGCCAACGACAAGATCATCCTGGTCGGCTTCGACGCCTGCTGTGGCGAGATCGAAGCGATCAAGTCCGGCGCGGAAGATGCCAGCGTTGCACAATTTCCGGCAAAAATGGGCGAACTTGGCATCGACACTGTCGTGAAGGCGATCCGCGGCGAGACCGTCGAAGCCAATGTGGACACCGGGGCCGGCCTTGTGACGCTCGAGAACGTCAAGGACTTCGAATGATCCACCAGGGGTCCGGCGTATTACACCGCGGGACCCCTTCCTGTTGCGTTGAATGACGTCGTCAGCCAAGGGATGAAATTGCGTTCATGGCCCCCACCATCAAGATCGTCCGTTGCGCGGAGCCCGGCAGGCTGCTGTTCGAGGAACGGCCTGGGCCGGGCAGTCCGCCAGAAGGCTGGGCACTGGTCAACGTCGCCCATGTAGGCATCTGTGGGACCGACTATCACATCTTTGAAGGCAAACATCCCTACCTGGCCTATCCGCGTGTCATGGGCCATGAGGCTTCGGGAATGATTGCGGCAATCAATGCGCCAGGGGACATCGCGGTTGGAGAGCAAGTTCTCATCAATCCCTATCTTGCGTGCGGAAAGTGTTCCGCCTGTCGCCAGGGCAAGCCGAACTGCTGCGTCGCCATCGAGGTGCTTGGCGTCCACCGCGACGGCGCCATGAGTGAGCAGATTCTGGTTCCGGCGCAGAACCTGATCCCGGCGACCGGCCTGTCGCCAGTCGAGGCTGCCACGGTCGAATTTCTGGCCATCGGTGCTCATGCGGTCCGCAGATCCATGGCCGGTCCGGGCGTTCGCACCCTGGTTATAGGCGCCGGGCCGATCGGCCTCGGCACCGCGCTTTTTGCGCGGATTGCACAACAGAGCGTGACCGTCATGGACGTCGATGCCGAGCGGCTGGCTTTTGCGGCAGAGCAAGGCTTCCTGGTGATCGACGGCTTGAAGGGATCGATCGTCGAGACGATAGCGGAGCGAACCGCCAACACAGGTTTCGATGTCGTCTTCGATGCTACCGGAAACAGCCGTTCGATGCAGTCTGCCTTTGCCTATGTTGCCCATGGTGGCGTCATGGTGATGGTCAGCATCGTACAGGACGACATAACCTTCTCCGATCCGGAGTTCCACAAACGGGAAATGATGCTGATCGGCAGCCGCAACGCGACGCACAGCGATTTCCAGCACGTCATTGCCTCGATCCGCGCTGGAAAAATACCAATCGATCAGCTCGTCACCCACCGTACGACCCTGCGTGATAGCCCCCGCGACATCGCAGTATGGGCGCGGCAGAAGTCGGGTCTGATCAAGGCCGTTATCGACGTGGCGGGATCTGGCTGACTTGCCCGGACACGATGATGATATCGCACGGCCGGCGGATTGTCCCACCGACGGTCCGGTGAATGCCCTGCGCCTCGAGCTTTCATCAGGGCGATAAAGAACGGAGAATTGATGACCAAAGAAATCATCACGCCCATCTTCCAGTTCGGCACGAGCCGCTTCCTGCAGGCGCACGCAGCCCTGTTCGTTCACGAGGCGCTGCCGGCAGATGACGCGGTCGGCCCGATCACCGTCGTCGCGATCAGCGGATCGGTCTCCGGCCGAGCCCGGTTGCAGGCGCTTGCCCGCGATGAGGGCTATCCGGTTGTCGTCCGCGGGCTGGAGAGGGGCGAGCGCGTCGAGCATGAAATAGCTGTGAAGAGCATACGGCGCGCGCTCGATGCCGAAGGTGACTGGCCACTGTTGGCCAAGCTGTTTGCGGAACAGGCGGAATTCGTTGTTTCGAACACGACGGAGGCGGGCCTCACCATTCCATCCGATCTGGTCGTCGACCTTACCCACGCCCGCGGCCCGGCACCGGCGGGATATCCGGCAAAATTGCTCGTGTTGCTTGCGCATCGATTTGCAGTTTCGGCTAAGCTCGTCGTAATGCTTCCAACCGAACTGGTTCCGCGCAATGGCGACACACTCAAGGACGCGTTGATCGCTTTGGCCAGGCGAAGCGGCGCCTCCGACGCCCTTTTGTCTTTCATCGCCGATGATTGCGTCTTTGCCAACTCGCTTGTCGACCGCATCGTCTCGTCGGCCATCGAGCCTGCGGGAGCGATCGCGGAGCCATACGCATTGTGGGCGATTGAAAAGCAAGCCCGGCTGAGGCTGCCTTGTCGTCATCCCGCGATCGCGCTTGTCGAGGACCTTGAGCACATCGAGAGACTGAAGCTACACATCTTGAACCTTGGCCACACGGTGCTCGCACAATGCTGGATGACCGATGGGCTGAGACCCGACCTGACGGTGGGCGAAATTTTGCAACTCGATCGATATCGAAACTTGCTGACAGAAGTCTATGGTTCCGAGGTCATTCCTGGCTTCAAGGCGCGGGGACTTGAGCAGGAAGCGACCGCATACGTCGGTACCACGATTGAGCGGTTCGACAACCCCTTTCTTGATCATCGTCTGAGCGACATTGCCGCCGGTCATCCGACCAAGGTTCAACGGCGTATCGGCGGCTTTCTTCAATGGGTGCCGGAGGAGCGTCGTAGGCAGTCGCCATCTCTCGAGGGGGTTCTCGCGGCTGTCCATTGAGAATACCGACCGCAAGATCGGCGTTCGGCAATTGCATCTGTGCCACCGTCTGGGGGAGGGTGCGGCGAACAACAGCCGAGACCAGGATTAGCCCGGCCGTCATATTGGCTCGTGCAATCGAGCGGTCAGAAATCGGAAGGAACAAGCCAATGGATCTGTTCAAACTGGATGGCGACGTCGCACTGGTCACCGGCGCTGGCAGTGGTATCGGCCAGGCCATCGCGATCGGCCTTGCCGAGGCCGGCGCCGACGTCGCTTGCTTCGGTCATTCGTCGAAGGGTGGGCTCGAGGCGACGGCGGGCAGGATCACCAGCTCGGTCGCAAGGCGCTGGCGATAACCGGCTCGGTGACGTCGGAAGCCGATCTTGCCGTGGCCATCGAGCGTATCGAAAATGAACTCGGCGCACTTACCGTTGCCGTCAACAATGCGGGCATTGGCGGCGCGCATGCTGCCGAGACCTTACCGCTGGCAAAGTGGGAAGAGCTTTACGGCATCAACGTTGGCGGTGTCTTCTTGTCCTGCCAGGCCGAGGCTCGCGTGATGCTGCCGCGCCGCAAGGGATCGATCATCAACGTGGCCTCGATGTCCGGCTCAATCGTCAACCGCGGCCTCCTCCAGGCGCACTACAATTCATCCAAGGCAGCGGTCATTCACATGACGAAGAGTCTGGCGATGGAGTGGTCGAACCGCGGATTGCGGCTCAATGTGCTCAGCCCTGGCCACACACTCACCCCTATGAACCGCAGGCCCGAAGTGGCCGAGCAAGTGAAGGACTTCGAGCGGGATACGCCTTTGGGTCGCCTGGTGTTACCCGAGGAGATGATAGGCCCGGCGGTGTTCCTGGCCAGTCGAGCTGCGTCTTTCGTAACGGGCATCGATCTCATCGTGGATGGCGGTTTCGTCTGCTGGTAGCCGTGGCAAGGCATGCAATGACGGGGCCAAAAACGGCGGTACGACGATCCCTTTCTTTCAGGCCTACGCAATCTCGCGCCGGGAGGCGCAATGCTGTCGTGCAACGACGAAAATGCGGGTTCAGGGAAAGCGAATTGTCGCCCCTGAGTGCCCTGCTCTTCGCCGAGGCGATAGAGGAAGCCGGCTTCCCGGCCGGTGTCTTCGACCTCGTTAATGGTGACGGTCCAGGGGCGGTTGCGGGGCTCGCGTCCCATCCGGATGTCGACATGATCTCCAGTGCTGGCTCTACCCGTGCCGGCATCGCGGTGGCCCATGCAGCAGCGCCCACCCCTGGCGTGTCGCGCAGGAGCTCGGCGGCAAGTCGCCGAACGTGATCCTGCCGGACGTCGATCTCGATCGCGCCGTTTCTCTGGACTAGCTGCCGCCTTCCGCATTCTAGACCAGTCATGCAGTGCGTCGACCCGCATGATTGCGCCGGGCGCGCCGCTTTCCTGCCAATCAAGCCTCGCCATGTAAGGGCCGCGCCAATCGGCTAAGAGTTTCCGGCATCGGCGCAGTCCTGAATATCCGGGTTGAGTTTGCTAGATTTTCACAGGGTTGTGTATTCACCGAGAGAGAAGGCAGCGTGCCCGGTCACATTTTTAACACAAATCGATATGAGTGTCGTTATACCATTACGCCCGCCGAAATTGCGCTTCAATCACCGTCCGTGGAGATCAAAGGAATGCGTTCCATCCCCTTTCTGGCCGCCCTTCTCGTTGCGGCGCCGCTGCTGACCGGCACCGTTGCCCGGGCTGAAGATAAGATGAACATCGTGGCAGCCGAGAATTTTTATGGCGATCTCGCCCGCCAGATCGGCGGCAGCCATGTCGCGGTCACCAGCATCCTGTCCAATCCCGAGGATGATCCGCATCTGTTCGAGACCAGCCCGTCGACGGCGCGCACCATCGCCGATGCCAAGATTATCATCTACAATGGCGCTGACTACGATCCGTGGATGGACAAGCTCCTGTCGGCATCGGCCAAGGCGGACCGCACGACCATCGTCGCCGCCGACCTGATCGGCAAGAAGCCGGGCGACAATCCGCATCTTTGGTACAACCCGGAGACGCTGCCCGCAATCGCCAAGGAGCTCACCGCCGATCTTTCGAAGCGCGATCCCGCCAACGCGGTGCATTATGAAGCCAATCTGAAGAAGTTTCAGTCGTCGCTGGATGCGATCGATAAGGAGATCGCCGACGTTAAGAAGACCTATGCCGGCACCGAGGTGACTGCTACCGAGCCGGTCTTCGGTTATATGGCAGAAGCACTAGGTCTCAAAATGCTGAATTACGACTTCCAGGTGGCATTGATGAACGACGCCGAGCCGAGCCCGACCCAGGTGGCGGCTTTCGAGAAAAGCCTGAAGGACGGTTCGGCAAAGATCCTGTTCTACAATTCGCAAGTGACGGACGAGGCGACGACAAGGCTGCTTGACATTGCTAAGCAGAACAAGGTCACTGTCATTGGCGTGACCGAGACGGAGCCGGCCGGCCAGACGATCCAGTCCTGGTTCGGCGGTCAGATCGACGCGGTCCAGAAGGCGCTCGCAGCCCGCACGCAATGAGCGCCGTCGCATTCGAGCAGGTCACGCTTACCTACGGGGGACGCCGGGTTCTTTCCGACGTCTCCTTCTCCATTCCGCAAGGCGCGTTTGTCGGCCTGCTCGGCGCCAATGGCGCCGGCAAGACGACGATGCTGCGCGCCATACTCGGGCTGATCAAGCCGGCCGGCGGCGCCATCTCGGTGCTCGGTAAACCGCCGACGCGCGGCAATCCCGCGATTGGTTACATGCCGCAAGCGCGACGCGCCCTGACCCATATGGGGATCAGCGGGCTGGACTTCGTCCTTAGCGCAGCGGGCGGGCATCGCTGGGGCTGGCCGGTCCCGTCGGCCGCCGAGAAGGAAGCCGCCTGGAAGGCGCTTGAGGAGGTCGGGGCAACTGACCTCGCTCGGCGTCCGCTGGCCGAGCTTTCCGGCGGCGAGCGTCAGCGCATCCTGATCGCCCAGTCGCTGATCGGCGATCCGCAACTGCTACTGCTCGACGAGCCGTTGATCAGCCTCGACGCAGCGCATCAGCGCACCATCATCGACCTCGTGCATGAGATCGGCGACCGTCTCGGCATCGCTGTGCTGTTCTGCTCGCACGAGATCAATCCGCTGCTGCGCGCCGTCGATCGCGTGCTTTATCTCGGCAACGGCCAGGCCGCGATCGGCAGCGTCGATGAGGTCATCAGCGGGCCGGTGCTGTCGAAACTCTACGGCACGCATATCAATGTGGTGCGGGTCGCCGGGCGCATCTTCGTCATGGCCGACGATGTGGAACTGGAAAGCGGCGCACATGTCCACGATCTTTGACTATGAATTCATGCGCAATGCATTCTATGCCTGCACGATCGTCGGCATCGTCGCCGGCGCGGTCGGCTATTTCCTCGTCCTCAGGGGCCAGACCTTCGCCGGCCACGCGCTCGCCCATGTCGGTTTTCCCGGCGCCACCGGCGCCGGCCTGATCGGCCTGTCGCCGTTCTTCGGCTTGACCGTGTTCACCGTCGTCGCCGGAATCGGCATCGGCCTGCTCGGCGAGCGCGCGCATCGCGACGTTGCGATCGGCATCGTGCTGACGCTGTCGCTCGGCCTTGGCCTGCTGTTCCTGCATTTCTACACCGCCTTCGCCTCGCAGGCGACGAATGTGCTGTTCGGCAATGTGCTGGGCATCAGCATCCGCACCGTCGTCGTCCTTGCGATGCTGGCCGTGGCTATCCTCGTCGCGCTGGTGACGATCGCCCGGCCGCTGCTCTTCGCCAGCCTGCAGCCGGAACTCGCCGAAGCACGGGGCGTGCCGCTCAACCTCGTCTCGACCCTGTTCATGATCCTCGTCGCCGTCGCCACGGCGGAAGCGGTGCAGATCGTTGGCGTGCTGCTCGTCTTCGCGCTGATGGTGGCGCCCGCGGCAACCGCGCTGAGGCTGACGCGCGGCGTTCTCGCCGGCATCATCGCCTCGATCGCGCTCGCCGTGGTCATCGCCTGGATCAGCCTGTCGCTCGCCTTCCTGACGGACTGGCCAACGAGCTTCTGGATCACGGCGCTGGGCGCTGCCGCCTATGTCATCAGCGGCTTCGCCGGAGGCATCGTACCGCGCGGTGGATTTCGCACTGCGAAGTTGTAGGGAGAAGAACCCACCGGGTGGATGGGCCTGAAAATTGATCGCGATATAAGGATCTCGGGGCGGCCTCAATCATCGAATGGTGCGATCGGTCGGGCGACCGTAGCCGGCCAGCTTCTCAGCGGCACCTATCGACAGGATAGGAGCAAAATGAGAAACCTGCCAAGCCGATCGCGAAACATAATCGACAACTCTTTGGCGCTGTTCGGAATTCTGGGGCCGGCAGGTGCCTTGATTGCCGCAATCCTGCACAATTTGAGCACGCTTTTGGTGTTGGGACATGCCGGCCATCCGTTGCGATTCGACGAACCTCTGCGAACTATCCCGCAACAGACCGGGATGACCGATAGGTTCGGCACTAAGAGGCCCCTGCGGGACAAGGGTTGGCCGACCTATCGCGCAGGATGCGTGCTACTGCTGCGCCATCGTCTGCTTCGCCATGGCGTTAGCGAGTTGGTCTACGTTGTACTTGAACATCTTGGCATATGTTGGTGCCGGCCCATCGGCCTTCGACAGCGCCTCAACATAGAGCTCACCACCGGGTTGTGCGTTGGTCGCGCTGGCGATCTGCCGGACAAGCCGCGGATCATTGGAATTCTCGAAGAAATAAGCCTTCACATTCTCCTTCTTGATCTGGTCGATCAGCTTCGCGACGTCGCCGGCCGATGCTTCAGCTTCAGTTGAGAACCCAAGCGGCGCCAGGAAGGTTACATCGTATTCGCGCCCGAAGTACCCGAAGGCGTCGTGGCTGGTCAGCACCTTGCGAGCCCCTTGTGGGAGCGGATCGATCTTGGCGTGAGCATAGGTGTCGAGTTCTCGCAGTTCTTTGATGTAGCGCTCGGCATTCGCTTTGAAATGGATGGCATCTTCTGGATCGGCCGCGGAAAGCGCCTTCTCGATGTTGTCGACCCAGAAGACCACATTGAGCGGGCTGTTCCAGACATGCGGGTCGGTGATCGTGGCGCCGTCTTCTTCCATTGTGCGCTTGTCGATGCCCTCGGAGGCAACCACGGGCGTTCCTGTATAGCCCGAACTGCTGATCAGGCGATCCATCCAGCCTTCGAGCCCTTCGCCGCTGACAAAGACGACATTGGCGGCCTTCAGGTTCCTGGCGTCGTCCGGCGTGGGTTCGTACTCATGCGGGTCGCCGTCCGTAGGAACGATGGTCTTGACCTCTACGCTATCTCCGCCGACTTCATGGACGACATCGGCAAGCACGGTGAAGCTCGCCACGACCTGTAGCGTCTTGGCCGACGCTCCTGCGGCCATGGCAAGAACGGCTAAAGCCGCCAGGCCTATCGTGGTGTTGAGTCTCAGTCTGTTCATGATGGATCTCTTTTGATCAGCCCCTCAGATGAGGGCGGGGAAATAGACGCCGCACGGCTCCCGACGGGGCGGCGAGCAGCGAAACGCCATAGAAGAGGCTGGCGGTCAGGATGATGCACGGCCCCGACGCATAGCCGAGATGGAAAGAGGCGATCAGCCCTACGAAGCCAGCGACGGCGGCGGTCAAGGCGGCGACCACAAACATAGCCGGCGCGGTGTGTGTCCAAAGGCGGGCGATGGCTGCCGGCAGCATCATCAGACCGACAGCCATAAGCGTGCCCAGCGCCTGGAAACCGGCAACCAGGTTCAGCACGACCAGAAAGAGAAAGATCAGGTGGTGGAGCGAGCCATGCCCACCGACTGCCCGCAAGAATCCTGGATCGAAGCACTCGACGATCAGCGGCCGATAGACGATCGCAAGGATGAGCAGGGTCAGCGAAGCTATGCTTGCGACCAGATAAAGCGCCGGAGCATCAATCGCCAGAATGGTCCCAAAAAGCACGTGCAGAAGATCGCGGCTGGAGCCACGCAACGAGACAATCAGCACCCCGGCGGCGAGCGAGGTGAGATAGAAGGTGGCAAAGCTGGCGTCCTCGCGCAGGGAGGTGGTGCGGCTGACGATGCCGGAAAGGATGGCAACGGCAAGGCCCGCGATCAAGCCGCCGACGCCCATGGCCGTGAGGGAGAAGCCGGCAAAGAGAAATCCAATCGCCGCGCCTGGAAGGACTGCATGGCTGAGCGAATCGCCGACAAGGCTCATCCGCCGAAGCATCAGAAGCACGCCGACTGGTCCTGAACCAAGCCCGAGGCAAAAGCAGGCGACAAGCGCGCGGCGCATGAAGCCGTATTCCACGAACGGTGCAATCAGGAACTCGTGCAGGCTCATGCTGCGTTCTCGTGCGGGCTCGCGCAAACCTGCGCTGCCTCGTCCCAATTTTCCGCCATGGCGCGTGCCTTGAGCAGGTTCTGCGCCGTCATCACCGAGGCGGTCGGTCCCCAGCCGATTGGCTCGCGCGCAATCAGCAGCGTTTGCGGAAAATGTGCCCGGACCTGCTCGAAATCATGCAGGACGGCGATGATCGTTCGGCCATCACGATGCCAGCGAAGCAATACATCCATGAGGTCACGGGTCGTGCGAGCGTCGATGGCCGTGAACGGCTCGTCGAGCAGCAGAACCTTGGCGTCCTGGAGCAGCAGGCGTGCAAACAAAATCCTCTGGAACTGCCCGGCCGAGAGGGAGCCTATATGCCGTCGTTCGAAACCTTCGAGTCCAACCGCTGAAAGAGCCTCGCGGGCCTTCATTGCGATGCCCGCGGTGATATCGCGAAAGGCACCTGTCTGATGCCAGGCGCCGAGCATGACCGTATCCGCAACGGTGAGAGGAAAGCTTCGGTCGATCTCGGCGGCCTGTGGAAGATAGCCAAGGTCACGCAACCCGAGGCCGCCGAGATCGATATGACCTTCGGCGATGGGAAGCTGCCTCATGAGCGCCTTGACCAGCGTAGACTTGCCGGCGCCGTTCGGCCCCGTGATCGCCGTCATGCTTCCAGGCGCGAACCAACCGGAAAGGTGATGGACCGCGGGATGCCGGTCATAGGCAACCGTAACGTCCGAAAGACGGATGGGGGAATCGGTCACGGCAGCGAAACCGCCCACGCGACCATCAGCCAAAGCGCTACTACAATAATGCATACGACCGCCATGCGCTCGAGGACTGACCAGACGAGAAACGATCGGGCCAACCGGCCGCGCCACTTTGTCGACGGTTGGCTCATGCCGCTTCTCGTACCCAGAGCGGAAACGGGTCGGGGAGGTTCTTCCACTGGTCGGGCAAGAATGTATCGGTGTCCAAGAGGCACGAATCGAGTTCGGCACGTATCCGAACTTCGTTCATCGGGTGCACTCCAATGATGACGATCTCCTGCCGGCGATCACCCCATATCGGATCGAAATAGGGTCGCATGGACTGGCGCCATCCTTCATGCTCGGGCCATCGCGCCTGCGGAACAGCCGACCACCAAAGGCCCCGTTTCTCAGTGCGGACCAGCGCGCCCGCCTGGCTGATCTCTCCGACATGGTGCGGTCGTGTGGCCAGCCAGAAGAAGCCCTTCGCCCGCACGACTCCCGGCCATTCGCGGTCAATGAAAGCCTTGAAGCGTGCAGGGACGAAGGGTCGGCGTGCCCGATAGACAAACGAGCGGACGCCGTATTCTTCAGTTTCCGGAACGTGGTCCTTGAAATTATTCAATTCCTTGAACCAAAGCGGATGCTCCTGCGCCTTTTCGAAATCGAAGAGACCGGTATCGAGAATGGAGCCAAGCGGCGCCGCACCAAAGTCGGTCTCGACGATGCGCGCGTCCGGATTGAGCGCACGCAGGATCTTCCGGGCGGAATCAAGGTCCGACCTGCTCGCCGTCGAGATCTTGTTCAGCACGATGACGTCGGCGAATTCGATCTGGTTGACGAGAAGGTCGACGAGTGCCCGATTGTCGGTATCGCCAAGCGACTCTCCGCGATCCCTGAGGAAATAGCTCGACCCATAGTCCTTGAGCAAATTGGCCGCGTCGACCACGGTTACCATCGCATCGAGGCGCGCAACGTCCGAAAGGCTCCCTCCTTCCTCGTCGCGGAACTCGAAGGTGGAGGCAACGGGAAGAGGCTCGGAGATGCCTGTCGATTCGATCAAGAGGTTGTCGAAACGGTCCTGTTCGGCAAGCGCGCGCACTTCCTTGAGGAGGTCATCGCGCAGCGTGCAGCAAATGCAGCCATTGGTCATTTCCACCAGTTGCTCGTTGGCCCGCGACAGGTTTCCACCATCGCGAACGAGAGCGGCATCGATGTTGACCTCGCTCATATCGTTGACGATGACAGCGACGCGCCGCCCTTCCCGATTGTTGAGAATGTGATTGAGAAGCGTGGTCTTTCCGGCTCCGAGGAAGCCGGAAAGGACCGTGACAGGTAATCTTCGCCGTGCTGCGATCGGCATGACGTTTCTCCAAGCTTGGCTTGACGAGAGCATTCCGGAACGTTGAGGTTGACGGACGGATACGTTATGTTATTACGTACGTCAACAAAGAATCGTTACGTTATCTCATAACGAATGTGACCCGCTATGCTTCGTCGATCATATGGGCAAACCGCGACGGTGGGGCAGATACCCGAGCTAACGAGGAACCAAAAGCTGGTGTTGGAGGTCATCTCCCATGCCCGGAAGCCGGTCAGCGCGTATGACATCCTCGATGAAATCAGGCCGCAAGGCATCCGGTCGCCAGTGCAGGTCTATCGGGCGGTCAAGAAACTCATCCAGGATGGTACCGTCCACAAAATCGAGAGCCTGAATGCGTTCGTGCTATGCGCCGGCCCGCATGCCCATGGTCGGGGGACAGCAATTCTGGCGATTTGCGAACGATGCGGCCGGGTCACGGAGTTCTGCGACGACATCATCGATCGCCGGCTTGCCGAAGGGGCGCGGCGCCAGAGTTTTAAAATTTCGGCTGTGAGCCTCGAACTTAGCGGGCTATGCGCTGACTGCCTTTTCGAAGCGAACGCAACCCTTTGAACGGCAGATTCCAAATTCTCTGAGAATCCAGATCATCATTTGGAAGGAAAGATTGATGTCAATGCCTGCCGAGCGCACTCCAGTAACCGTGCTTACCGGTTATCTTGGATCCGGGAAAACCACGCTGCTCAACCGCATCCTGACCGTGAAGCATGGCAAGAAGTACGCCGTGATCGTCAATGAATTCGGCGAAGTCGGCATAGACAACGATCTGATCGTCGATGCCGACGAGGAGGTCTTCGAGATGAACAACGGATGTATCTGCTGCACGGTTCGTGGCGATCTGATCCGCATCATCGAAGGTCTGATGCGCAGACGCGACCGGTTCGACGCGATCCTCGTGGAAACCACGGGCCTCGCCGATCCCGCGCCGGTCGCGCAGACGTTCTTCGTCGATGAGGATGTGCGCACAAAGACCAGGCTGGACGCCATCATCACCGTTGTCGATGCCAAACACCTCCTAGGCGAGCTAGACAAAGCGCATGAGGCTCAGGAACAGCTCGCCTTCGCCGATATCGTTCTCCTTAACAAGACCGACCTCGTTTCAGCCGAAGAGCAGAAACAGGTTGAGGAGCGCATCCGCCGCATCAACCCCACCGCAGCGATCCATGGCACGGAGCGCTGCGGTATCGATCTCGAAAAGATTCTAGAGCGGAACGCCTTTGACCTCGATCGGATTCTCGAGGTTGAGCCGGATTTTCTCGACGTGTTTCACGAGCACGAACACGACGATCACGTGACGAGTTTTTCGTTGGTGACGAAGGACCCGCTCGACTCTCAAAAGTTCATGCCATGGATCGGGATGATCACGCAGCACTTCGGAATGGACATTCTGCGCATGAAGGGCATCCTCGCATTCAAGGAAGACAATGACCGCTTCGTCGTGCAAGCTGTCCACATGCTGCTGGAGGGCGATCATCAGCGGCCTTGGAAGGAAGACGAAGAGCGCGTCAGCCGTCTGGTGTTCATTGGCCGTAACCTGCGCAAGGACATCATCGAAGACGGCTTTCTGGCGTGCCGTGCATGATACCATTCTTCAATCCGCTGGCGCCTCGCAGCAGAACGGTTCCTCCCTCTTCGTCGAGAATCAAGGATTGGGTGAGAGCCCATATCGGTTGGTCCGAAGATATGACCATTTCGGTGAATGAAATCATCTGCCGCGATCAGGGATGCCCGGACGTCGAGACGGTCATCGGCATCATAGTGGCAAACGTGCCGACCCGGTCCATCCGCATTTTGAAGCCCATAGAGAATGTGCGCGAAACGGATGTGGCTCATGCGCTGGAAAATACCGGGCCCCGATCGGCCGTTCAGGAAAAGCGAAGGGATAGGAGAGGCTGAGGTATTCGGGCTCATCCCCCCGCCAAACCGTTGGCGGCGGACCCTCAGAAATGCCATGCAAGGACGGTCGACCGAAATTCCCCGGCAACCGCACAGCGCTTGTTCACGGAAGGGATGGCCTTGCAGCGTTCCGTGAACGGTCGCCTTGCCGATTGATGCCCGGAAACGGTGTTTCAAAGCGGTTTGCTCCGCCTTCGGTGAACGATGCCGGCGGAGGCGGTGGCGCAAGCACCTGAGGCTTGGAGGCAATTGCCGCGCCGCCAAGAAGAAGGCCAATCGCAATCAGCCAGCTGCCAAGGATGCGCGCGGCAATCGGAAACCAGCCGTGCCAGAAGGCGTGCCCGCTGAGACCAATGGCAGCCAGGATCCACAAACCGATAAGCGTGGCGACCATCGAAATTGCGGGATCATGCAAGGTGGGGTCGGTCAGCGTTGTGGCGACACCGAGCATCGCGCCGATCAACATGGCGCCAACGGGAAGAATCCATCGTCTGACGCGGGCAGGCAGGATCAACAGCAGGCCGGCCGTGAGCGCCGAAACTGGCCCGGTCAGGAAAAGGTGCGTTGTCACCCCGGGGACGTCCGCCATGATGGCGAGATACCGATCACGAAAGGCAATTCCGAGCACGACGCCCAGGAGAAATGTTGCCAGTGCGGCAGCCACGTGGCGTCCGCGCGCCAGTGCGATCGCCACACCCAATCCGGCAAGCGGCATGACCCGTTCTGCGGAAAGGCCACTGTTGAGAATCCACCATGTCGTCACCGACCGTTCGGATCGCGTTTCCAATACGAGAGCGCAGATCGAGGCAATCCCGAGGAATGCCAGCAGGGGACCGGACCAGCGCAGAGCCCCGAAGGTTGTTCGCTTGGTGTCTTTCTCAAGCGACAAGAAAAAAGATGCCTCCAACCGCGATCAGCCCGCCCAGCGCTTGCGATAGCCGTCCGCCGAACGGCTTGCCTAGAACAAGCCCGACCCCGATGCCAAGAAGATGGATCAAGCCGGTGGCGATGACAAACCCGATTGCGTAGTCGGCGGGGTCAGCTGCGTTCGGCAGCTCCGCGCCGTGAGCATGTCCATGGCAGATCGCAAACACTGCGATCAACAGCAAGGCCATCCATTCCGCCGGCCGCCAGGCGCATGCAATGGCCAGCCCTAGCGCGATGATCGAAAGCGCGATTCCGATTTCCACGCCGGGCAGAGGGATTCCCGCAATGCCGGCGATGCCGCCGAGAACCATGATCAGCGGGAAGGCAACCGGCAGCGTCCATATTGATCGTCCGCCGATCTGAGCACCCCATAGGCCGACGGCGAACATCGCCAGAAAATGATCGGGGCCGGTCAACGGATGCTCGAACCCGCTGCCGAACCCCCCAGATCCAGACTGAATTATGTGAGCCTGGACCGCCGTCGGCATGGATATGAGTACACAACTGACGACCAAGAGAGAGACGAAGACACGCCCTGGCCGAAAGGCATCGGTTTGCGTAAGGTTCGGTTGATGCGCCGCGACGGTCTCCTGACTACGCACTAATCACGTCACCCATGATCAATCGTTCCGGACAGAACTCTTTGGATGGTTCTAGCGATAGAGTGTGCGAGACGCATTAGCAATTTCAACAGTTGGCGGCATCGTGATGCGTATCGTGCCGGCCGTTCTATCGCGAAGCGCTGTGAGCTTGGCGATCTCGCCATCGCATTCGCCTAACGCGCTGCCTCCTCCTGGCCGACGGCCATCTTTAATGGAGATGCTGGCCTGCCGCGCCAACGCCCTGAAACAGTCGCTCATCTCATTGCAAAGTCACCAGCCATTGCGGTGAGCGTTTGGCGCCACATCTTTAGATCCATGGCAAAGGTTTTTGGGAGGATCCGCGCGCTCGGAACGGCGGTGACGGCAGCCGTTGCCATCTCGCTCGCCGCCGAAGCAGGTGCGAAGGTGATTGAGCTGCCGGCGACCGCGCCTACACCACAGATCCGGCCAGACGAGCCGCTCGACGAGGGGCTCGCCTCAAGGCAATCGCCTATACCGAGCCCGCGGCCGGAGGCGGCGCCCTCATCCGACAGCGTAGGCCCGCTGGCGCCGATTCCTCCCGCCGCGCAGGCACCACTACCCCGCCCAGCCGTGCCAGCCGAAAAAATGTCTGAATGCATCGACGAATTGCGGACGCTTGGCGTCGACTTCTCCAGGCAAGCGCCAATCACCGACCCGATCGGCTGCTCGGTGCAGAACCCGGTGGTGCTCAAGAAATTCGGAAAGGGTATGAAGGTAACGCCTGATGCATTGCTCGACTGCCCAATAATCCAGACTGATCCGGACGCTGGAGGATGCCGCGGAGGCAGAAAGTAGCATACTCGGCGGAGGATGGCTCGGCCCTCTTAACGGCATCCCGGTCGGCATCAAGGACCTGATCGACGTTGCGGGTCTGCCAACGACGGCGCAGCCGAACACCGGCGCAACTGCATCGCCGGGAAAAATGCCGGTGTCGTTGAAGCCTTGCGGCGCGCTGGCGCAATCATCCTCGGAAAACAGGCGACAGCCGAATACGCGGTGAGCGGAACACAGATGGACCTTGGATGGCCACCGGTGCGCAATCCCTGGAACCGAGATCTCGATCCGTCGTCCTCATCGAGCGGCTCGGCCGTTGCTGCAGCCGCCGGCCTCTGCGCGGGATCGGTCGGCACCGAAACCGCAGGATCCATTCGCGACCCTGCCGCCTGGTGCGGGGTCGCGGGGCTGAAGCCCACGAACGGACTCGTCAGCACACGCGGCGTCCTGCCTCTATCGCGGTCGATGGACTGCGTAGGTCCTATCGCCTGGACCGTCGAGGATTGCGCCTTGATGATCTCGCAAATGGTATCGTCAGATCCGCAGGACACCGAGATCAAACGCTTCGGGGGGCCGGACATCTCGACCCTTTCCGACGGAATCCGTGAGCTGCGAATAGGGGTCGTGAGGCATTTCTACGAGGACGCCCCCGACATCGACGATGACGTTCTCGATGCCATGGAAGGCTCCCTCATCACATTTGAAAAGCTTGGCGCTCGACTGTCCGCGGTCCGGTTGGCTGAGTTCGACGCCTATTGCGCGATCGCGCGCAACATTTCGTGGCCGGAAGAATATGCCGAGCACCGCGAGGAACTCGACGCCTACCCCGACCGGTTCCACCCGGTGAGCCGCTCGCGCCTGCAGGATGGAAGAGATGTCATGGCCGCTGATTACATCGGGGCGCGGCGGCGACAGGCTGCGTTGACAGCGGAGCTGGGTGAGATCATGCGGAACGTTGATGTCCTGATATTGCCGACGAACAAGAAGCCGGCGCAGATCTTGGGCTATGAACACACGCCGCTAGGAGACGCGGAGCTGTCCTTGACGCGGCCGTTCAACCTGACAGGGGGACCGGCTCTCGCCCTGTGCAACGGCTTTACTGCGTCCGGACTACCGACGTCGATCCAGATCATCGGCAGGCATTTCGAGGACGACACGGTCCTGAAAGTCGGACACGCGTTGGAGACGGCGCTCGGACTGCGAACGCGACGTCCCCTCATGGGGGCGCCCTGAGCAGCTCCGCGGTATCTCGGCAGCGTCGTTGCATCCAAATCGCCGCGGATCGGAAAACCGACTTCTCCTTCCTGATGAGGGGTGTTAGCAAGGCACGAACTGGAGGGGTTTGTGGTCAAACGCACCGCGACATTGCGTCTGGTGGCGGCACTAGTCCTTGCGCTGGTGCTCGTCAGCCAATCCGTCGTCGGCGCCTTCGCGCTTGGCGCGGCTGGTGCTGGCCCGCAACTGGATGCCTTCGGCAATCCGCTCTGCCTGAACGGTTCTGATCATGACAATTCCGGCGGGTCCGGCACGCCGGATCACTCCAAAAGACCATCCTGTTGCACCTTCGCCTGCTCGATGTTCTGGCCCGGGATAGCTGCACCGACTAATGTCGGTCAGATTGAGCCCGGCCTTCGTATTGGCTTGCGCCTGGCGTTCACGCATCACGCAGCGATAGACCTCCACGAGCAGGGCTATCGCCCTGGAAATCCCCGCGCTCCCCCGCTGACGGACTGATCGAACAAGGCCACCCTGCCACAACGCAGGGGGCGTTCCATCCAATCGTCAAAAACACGCGGCCCGCTGCCTCAAAAATGGCATGGCTGTCATCGGGAGTCTTCCAATGCAAGGAAGTCAACGCGCGTTCACGCGAGCGCTTTCGTTCATCCATTCGCGGGGCCGGTTCCGTTCTTTCGAAGAGCGGTTGGGTCTTGCCGTCTTCACGCTGGCTCTGCTTTTCGCCACAACCCACTCGCTGGTGGCGCAAGAGTTCAAGGCCGGCGACATCGAGATCGTCCATCCTTGGTCGCGGGCCACGCCCGAAGGCGCCATGGTCGCCGCCGGCTACCTGACGCTGAAGAACCACGGCAACTCGCCCGACCGGCTGGTCTCGGCCACCGGCGAAGTCGCCGGTATGACTCAGGTCCACGAAATGGCCGTCGACGCCAATGGCATCATGACCATGAAGCAGCTTGCCGACGGGCTGGAGATTCCGGCCGGCGGCGAAGTCGCGCTCAAGCCCGGCTCGTTCCACATCATGTTCATGGACCTCAAACAGCCGGTCAAGCAAGGCCAGCCCTTCAAGGGCACGCTGACTTTCGAAAAGTCCGGCACGGTCGAGGTCGAATACGCCGTCGACGCGATGGGAGGCGGGCACGATGACCACGGAGGCTGAAGCTCGCCCTGGCCGGCGCCTGGGGTCGATCATTGCGCTTGCTTGCCTCATGCTGGTGCTGGTCGGCATCATGGTGATGATTATATGGCCGCGCGTCGTGCAAACGGCCGTCTCGCCGATCGGCGGTCCGTTCACGTTGACCACGCAGACCGGAGAGAAGCTCTCGGACGCGGACTTGCAGGGCAAGCCCTTCGCGATCTTCTTCGGCTTCACGCGTTGTCCCGAAGTATGTCCGACCACCTTGTGGGAGACGACGGAGGCACTGAAGAGCCTCGGGCCCGACGCCGACAAGCTTCGGGTGCTGTTCGTCTCGGTCGATCCCACCCGGGATACGCCGGAGTTCATGGCACGCTACCTGCAATCCTTCGACAAGCACATCACCGGTCTTACAGGCACGGAGGCCGAGATCGCCGACGTCGGCAAGGAATATCGCATCTACTACGAGAAGGTGCCGACCGAGGACGGCGACTACACCATGAACCACACCGCTTCCATCTTCCTGATGGATGCCCAGGGGCAGTTCGCCGGCACGATCTCCTATGGCGAGGACATGGCGACGCGGCTGCAGAAGCTGCGCCGGCTGATCGGAACAGCGACATGAGGGCGGACCGCTTCACACCGTCCTGCTGCGCCAAGCGCTGGCCGGCATAGCCCCTGACTGAACAAACGCTGCCGCGTCGCATGCGCGGCCGCGTCCTTCACCAATCAAAGCAACAGGCGGCCATTCGGACCGCCATACTGGAGAGATTACTCATGTCCACCGCAACGCTCACGGCGCAGCCGGACACTGCTGTCAGCACCCGGCTCTATCGCGCCATCTGGCGCTGGCATTTCTATGCCGGCCTCTACGTCATCCCGTTCCTGCTCGTGCTCGCCTGCACCGGGCTGATCATGGTCTACGGCAACTCGGTCGAAACCTTCCTCGGCGCCAAGCATTACGTGGCGCCCGGTGGAAAGCGCGCTTCCTATGTCGCGCAGTCGCAGAACGCCGTCGCGGCAATCCCGGGGGGCTCGCTCAAGCTCATGGTCGTACCGAAAGAGGAAGACCGCGCGACCGTCTTCATCGTCAACGGCAATGGCAAGGACAATGTCGTGGCGGTCGATCCGCACGGGGCCAAGGTGCTCGACACCATCGTCAAGGACGACACCTGGTTCTACTGGGCCGACCATATCCACGGCACGCTGCTATTGGGCGATGTCGGCGACCGGCTGCTCGAGATCGCCGCTGGCCTCGGCATCGTGCTGATCCTGACCGGCCTCTACATGTGGTGGCCGCGCAATGGCCGCTCGCTCGGCCGCGCCCTGCTGCCGAACCTCGGGTTGGGCGGCCGGGCGTTCTGGAAGGATCTGCACGTCTCGCTCGGCTTCTATGTTTCTATCGTTCTGTTCTTCTTCTTTCTGTCGGGGCTTTCCTGGACCGGCATCTGGGGCACCAAGTTCGTACAGGCCTGGAGCACGTTCCCGGCGGCGAAGTGGGACAATGTTCCGCTCTCCGACAAGACCCATGCCTCAATGAATCACGGTGCGCTGAAAGAAGTGCCATGGACGCTCGAGCAGACGCCGATGCCTAAGTCGGGTTCGCAGGCGGGCGCCGCCGGGTTGCAGATGGGCTCCGTCAATCTGGACACCGTCGCTGGCTACGCCCGCGCCAACGGCTTCACCGAGCAGTTCCGCATCAACGCGCCTCAGGACGATGGCGGGGTCTATACGATCTCGGCCGATTCCATGGATGCCGATACGCATGATCCCTTTGGCGATCGCACCGTCCACATCGACCGCTACACGGGCAAGATTCTCGCCGACGTGCGCTTCGCCGACTACGGGCTGGCCGGGAAGGCGATGGCGGTGGGCATTGCTCTGCATCAGGCCAATCTCGGCTGGTGGAACACGGCGCTCAACGTGCTGTTCTGCCTGTCGGTCATCGCCATGGCGCTTTCCGGCGTCGTCATGTGGTGGAAGCGCAGGCCCGCTAGGCGGCTCGGGGCGCCGCTCTATCCCAAGAACTACAGGGCGCCGGTCGCGATCATCGTGATCGCGCTTGCGGTCTCGATCATCTTCCCGTTGACGGGCCTGGCGATCGTGGCCTTCTCAATCATCGACTTCTTGATGCCCAAGCGGTTTAAGGAAGCAGGTCTACAGCCGGCGGGGGCCTGAGTGCAGACTGCTTGACGGTCGCCCGCCTGGCGCGGGCGACCTCGGCCTTGAAGATCCGGCGAGCCGCTATGCGGCGATTGACCTGTTTCGCGAGGCGTGCGAGCCGAAGATCGACCAGCCAGCGGCGATGAGCGCCGTCGCTGCCAACACCAGCACGGCAAGGCTGGGCAGGTGGAAGAAAACGCCTCGCCATCGCGGCTCGACGATCTCGCCGGTGCTGAAGCCCTCGGCGCTGAACTGGCACAGGACCCAGGAGGCGCCGCTACGCACCATGTCGGCGTCGATGTTGGAAATCAGCGCCTTGGCTTCGTTCTGGGCCGAGGGCATCTTCGCCATGTAGGTGAGAAGAGCCTTGGCGGTCGCCAGATACGCATGACTGCATTCGTTAAATGGACTCTGCTCGTCGGCAAGGCTTCCCGGCATCAACCCCCAGAGGCAGTATGTGTATTGCAGGTTGCCGTGATTGTAGAGGCGCCGGAAGGTCGGATCGGTCTCTGTCTGCCGCAGAGCCAGATCGAGGATATCGCTGCGATAGCGGGCGATCACCGCCATCTGGCCATGGGTGAGGCTGGGAATCTGGATGCCGGGCGGGGGCGGCGTCGAGCGCGTGGTGTGCGCATCAGCAGGCGCGGCGGCGAGCAGGAAGACAAGCGCGAAGGCCGCCAGGGCGAAAAACCGAGGCGGCCAGCGCATCGCGGGTCAGGCGTAGCGGCGGGCGCCGCCACGCTGGTTGCGCGCCGCGAGCTCTCGCTCGACGACAGCACCGAAGGCAAGCCCGATGACGGTCCACATCACCAGCTGAATACCCAGCGAAGCGACGCGGAACTGCCAAAGCACCACCGCCGAGAACTGTTCCGGCACCTCGTTGATGTCGGGAAGAGCGGCCTTCACCAGCGCGAAAACGACGAGGAAGGCAAGGCCGGCAACGATCGTCGCATCCCAGGCGCCGAGTCTGTCCCACAGCCGTTGCGCGAGGCCCACAGCCGCTACCATCGTCGCCAGCGAAACGACGATCATGATGAAGAACAGTTCGGTGCGGTAGCCGATGGTTTCGGGATTGCCGACCGAGGGCGGGTTCGCCGGATATTTCAGCCCAGGAACCACGATCACGGCGAAGAAGCCGAGCAGCGCCAGCAGCGCGGAGGTGGCGCGGGGTCCGAGCGATCCCATCCTACCATAAGCGAACGAGAAGACGAGTGAGAACAGCCCGCCAAGCGCGGCGCCATAGACCAGCACGCCGCTGGCGAGGCCGATGCCGGCCTGCGTGGCGCGGCTGACAATCCCCGGCTCCGGCGCCACGCCGGCGGCCTGGTCCTGCTGTTCCTCGAAGGCGATGGCCTTGTCGACCTGCGGCTCGCCATAGACCCGCGCAAAGGCGAACGCCAAAATCCCCGCGACCAGCCCGACGAGCATGCCGCGCAGCAAGAGTTTTCCGACCATGTCAATCTTCCCTTAGTGGCAGGGGAAGCCGAGCAAGTGGCGGCCGTCATGCACGAATTCGTGCACATACATGCCGCGGATCAGCGATGTCGCGCCTTCTTCCGCACCGACGAAATAGATCGCCAACATAAGCAGCAGGCCGCCGAAGATGGCCCACGGCAGAAGCTCGCGGACTGGAATCGGCACCGGGCCGTAGCTGGGTGCGAAGGTGGTGTCGGACATTTTTCCTCTCCTGGGATACTGCGTCCCGTTGATCGAACGAATGCTACGGAAGAAGGCCTGACTTTCGGCTGTTGCCGATCACAGTGGCGCGACCGTGCCGGATTTACACCGACTTCCAATCCCGTATCGTCGCAGACACTATTCAGCGCCTCGTTCGCCGTCAATGTATCGTCAACGAGCGACACGAGATCGTGACGCGCAATTCGACTAGGCCACAGAGGCGGTTTTGATGCTCGTACGCCTGACGATGATCGCAAGTGGAGCAACGCTTGCCGCGCGCAAGGGGCGCTTCCCTTTAGATGAGCGGCTGGAGTCGCAGGCACTCACTCGCGCGAGCGCGGTCGGCCCGGGGTTGCGCCGCGCCGACCGCGTCTGGACCAGCCCGGCGCTGCGGGCGCGCCAGACCGCCGAGGCGTTCGGACTAGAAGGCTCGGTCGAGCCGTTGCTCGCTGACCAGGAATTCGGGCAATGGGGAGGCAAGGGTTTTGAAGAGGTGCAGGCCGAAGATCCGCAGGGCATATCCGCCTGGTTCTCGGACCCGGATGCGGCTCCCCAAGGGGGCGAGTCACCCGCCGACGTCGCCCGTCGGACGGCAAAGCTCATGGAGCGGCTGGTTGCCGAGCGTGGCCACACCATCGCGGTGACCCACGCAGGCATCATCCGCGCCGCGATCATTCATGTCCTCGGCGCGCCGCTCTCTTCGGCCCGGAAGATCGATGTCGAGCCACTCAGCTTTACCGATTTCCGCAGCGACGGCACCCGCTGGCTGCTGCGCGCCCATGGTTCGCAGCCGCGCGGGCGGCCCGGCGCCGACTAGCTCTAAATCAGGAGTTCGGATCCAGCATGCCGAAAATCGAAACGAACAGGATCGCGGCGAGCGCGAGCACGATCTCGATGGCGGTGCCAACTCGGATCGCATGGAGTGCGGTCGAGTGCGCACGACCGATACGCGGCACGAACCAGTAGCGGTTGGCTGTCGCCATCGCAATCATGGCCAGGACGGCGACAACCTTCATCGACAGCAGCATGCGATAGGGCGACGACAACCCGAACGGCCAACCGACAATGAAGAAGCTGTTGGCAATTCCGGACAGAATAGCCAAGGTGACGACGACATGGCCGGCGTTCGAGAAGCGGCGCAGTGCCGTCGCGGCGTCGGCGTCGAAAGGCGCCTTGCTGGCGCTTGCCAGGATGAGCAGCAAAGGCAAAAGCGCACCCACCCAGGCGCCTGCCGACAGGACGTGCAGGGCATCGTTAAGCGGGTGGACGATGCCCCGCCACCCTTCGTTCATGACCGCATGACCGCTAAGCGCCAGGCAGACGAGGCCAAGCCCCGATGCGATCGCGGTTGTCGCCAGTCTTAAGCGGGGCGCGATCATTTGCGTGGCGACAAGCAGGACGCCGGCCAAAGCTTGAGCCAGCCACGCCGTACCGATGTTGGTTGAGGCAAGAACATCCCATAGCATCTGGCCGTTCACGGCGTCGGACCAGCCGTCGCCGATCATCGCCGTTTGTGTCGGCAGGGTGAGGCAGGTAGTACCCAGGGTCAGGCTGACTGCGGCGAGGCGAAAGATTGTCAGCCTGCCCGCGACCGGCTCCGCCACGGATTGCGGCACGAGTACCGCAAGATAGGCAGAGGTACCCCACAGCGCCATCAGCGAACTGTCGTGCACGAAGCGGCATGCCGCAAGCAGCACATCCGGGCTCATGGGCCAGTCCAGCGGCAGAGGAACGGAGCGTCGGTCATGGAAAGGCAGGCGGAAATGCCGGGGCACCCCGTCATTCGCGCTCAAGGCTTCACGGTGAACTTGTAGTCGCCGTGGGTCTTGTGGCCATCCTGCGAGAGCGCATGCCATTCGACCTTGTAGGCGCCTGCGCCGAGCCCGGCGGGGAGATTGACCATGAACGTCTTGTCGCCGTCCATAAGCATGTCGCCATCCGTCTTGATCTCCTTCTTATCCGGCCCAGTGACCTTCACGCCGGTAAACTTCAGATTGAGTTCTTCACTGAACTTGAGGTCAAGTTCGGTGGGGGCTTGTTTCACCGTGCCGTTGACCGGGGGTTGCGCGGCCTCCAGATGGGCGTGTGCATAAGCGACGCCTGAGAGCGTGACAGAGGAGACAGCCGCAAAGGCGGCGGAGAGAATGACATTACGCATGATTTTGATTCCTTGTTTTCAGGTGGCCTTGGCTCAGCCCAATCGAACCGTGAATTTGATTTTGTGATTTGCCCTGCCGAAGCCCGGACAGGCTTTGCAAGATGATGGGAGCCGGGGGACGGCGGGCCGCGCGGACCGAGAGGTCCCAGTTTCTGACCACGGACTGGCGCGACGGCGAGCCGCTTGTCATCGGAAACTAGCAGGTAGGTGATCGGCGCGGCGCCGACGCTGTCCGCTTCGGGGATGATGGCCGTTCCGAGATCGCATCCGGACAGGCAGCAGTCACAACTATATCCGCCCTCATGCGAAGAGTCGTGGCCGGGGCCGCCGGTATCAGTCGTGCATAGGACGTTGCCAAACGCATCGCGAGGTCCGGCAGCGGCCTGCGCTCCCATCCAGGCACCGCCTAGCAGGGTCTGGAAGAGGAGGATTAGGGCAGCGGCAATCGCTGCGGAAGCGGACCATCGTTTGCAGGGCATCTTGATCTGGCCGGCCCTCCGAAGGCAAAGCTACGCCTGTGCTATCGCCGAGGGCACAAATCTCGCTTGCCGAAGCTGGCCACTGTAACGCTAGTTGCCGGATATCATAAGTGCCAAAGGGTCGACCACGCTTCTGATCGTGACGAAGGTCCGGAAAGACTTCACATTCTTGTCATCATGGACGACTCACTGCGAAACCGACCGTGAGGTTTCATCCTGAAAGCTGGAGTGTGAGCACGTGGACCCGATCCAGCAAAACGCCACGAAGATTCCGCAGGAGACGCGAGCGATCCCGGACTAAAAAGTCGATCAATATCGCCGAGCAAGCCGTCTGTCGAAGAAGCCAAAGCCGTTCGTCACCAATACGGCCAACAGGAAATATCCTAGCGCGGCAGCGAACAGCGGCTCGTAGACCCTGAAAGTCTGAGCGCGAACGAGGTTTGCGGCACCCATCAATTCGAAGACGGTGATCGTCGAGGCCAGGGCGGTACCCTTCAAAAGCAGAATATTCTGACCGCCGATCGCCGGCAGTGCCAGCCTGAAAGCCTGCGGAAGAAGCACGGAAATCATGATCCGCGTTTTGGACAGGCCAAGCGACTGGCCGGCTTCGCGCTGTCCCTCCGGGATCGACCGGATCGCGCCCCTCCATATTTCGCTGCAATAAGCCGCTGTGTTCAGCGACAGTACGAAAAACGCGTAACAGGAGGCGCCTCGCAACAGGGGCCACATCATGCTGTATCGTATGGCAGGGATCCCGGAGAGGATCTGGCCAACGCCGTAGTAGCAGAGGTAAAGCTGGACGAGGAGCGGAGTGCCCCGAAATGCCAGGGTGAAGGCGTCCGCTGGATAGCGCACCCATCGCCTGCTGGACAAACGAGCCAGGGCGATCGGGATCGCAAGCAGATTGCCGACCACCGCGCAGCCGACAAACAGGACAATGGTTGTCTGAATGCCTGCCAGGAGTTGGCTGGCGAGATATGCCTCAAACTCTGTCACGCTATTTTCGCCTTCCGGGATTGCCAGTGGCTGTTTCCAAGCCCTGAAAAAGCATCGCCGAAATGCCTGACATCACGAGGAACACGATTGCGATCGCGCAATAGAACACGAAGTAATCGTGCGTTGCGCCCGCGGCCATTTTGCCCGCCAGAACAAGCTCCGTAAAACCAATGAGGCTGACCAGCGAGCTTTCCTTCAGGACGACCAGCCACAGATTGCCGAGGCCTGGCAGTGCCAGGGGGACCATCTGCGGCAACGTCACCAGGAAGAATGTCTGGCGGCGTGTCAGACCGAGTGCATGGGCCGCCTCCAACTGACCTTTCGGGATAGCGATGATCGCACCGCGCAGGACCTCGGTGCTGTAGCCGCCCTGCACGATGCCGAGCGACAACATCGCAGCGACAAATCCGTTGAGCTGAAATTCCGAAGTCAGTCCCGTCAGGCTCACGACCCAGCGCAGCGCGTCGGTCGCGGTATAGTAGACGAGAAAAATGATGAGGATGTCAGGGACGGACCGGATAATAGTCGTGTATGCGCCAGCCGTTGCGCGAGCCACGCGGTTCTTCGAGATCTTGGCCACGGCACCGATGAGGCCGAGCGCCAGGCCGACGAGATAGGCGCTTATCGCAATGCCAATGCTCAGGCAGGCGCCGAAGAGCAATTCGTCGCCCCAGCCCTTGTCTCCGAAGCTGAGCAGGCTCAGCCAAGATACTGTCGGGTTCATAAGGCGAACTCCAGTTCAATGTCGATGGTGCCGGCCGTAATTGAGGGCCGGCACCAGGCGTGAACCAGACGCTCAATCGCCGTAGATATCGAAGTCGAAATACCGCCGGGTGATCGTGTCGTACTCGCCACTGGCCTTTACAGCCTTGAGCGCAGCATTGAGGCGGTCCCTGAGCGCCGTGTCTTCCTTGCGCACGCCGCCGCCGTCGCCATAGCCAAACATCTTCTCATGCGGCAGCGTCACCTTGATTTCATAGGCCTGGCCTTCGGGCTTCTTGAGGAAGTCCTGGATCTGGATCCCTGCTGCCGCCATGAGGTCCACCCGCCCTGCCTGCATGTCGGCGATCTCGTCGTCGAGTGTCGGATACACTTTCACCTCGGCGATGCCGTTGAACTTCTCCTGCATGTACGTCGCCTGCAGGCTCGCACTCTGTGCCGCCACGGTGACGCCCTTGAACGTGTCCGGCTTGGTCACATCGAATTGCCGCGTGTCTGCCTTGGCGCCGACAAGGACGTTGGGCGAGTAATAGTACTTGTCGGTGAAGTCGATCACCTCCTTGCGCTTGTCCGTGATCGACATGGAACTCCAGATGACGTCGAACTTTTTCGCCAACAGCGCTGGAATGATCCCGTCCCAGGCGATGTCGACGATCTCGCACTTCGCCTTCATCTCGGTGCAGACCGCGTTCATCATGTCGATTTCCCAGCCCTGCCACTTGCCGCTGGCATCCTTGACCGAGAAGGGGGCGTACGGCTCGGCGGCAACCCCGAAGCGAATGAAGTCATCGGCTGCCGACGTAGGGCTGGCGGCGCCAAAGACCGCCGCGATCAATGAAACGACGACTGCAAGTTTTTTCATGGTTATTCCCCTTTTTTGTTCGTGTGCACTTTTAGTTGCGCATTGATGGCTTAACCGCCCGGGTGCTCACCTTTTTTGAGCGGATAGTCCGTCCCAACTAGGTGACGCTTCCAGGGCAGTGTGCAGAAACGCTAACAGTTCAGGTCGAGCCGATCTAATGCTCTCTCCAATGGGGTTCATCACCAATAGTTATGAGGGCCAAAACCTCGCAAAACGCGGTTAGGCTTGGATCAAGAGCGCCTAATTGCATCGATAGCCCTCGCAACCCAATCGACCAACTATGAGTTTTCCACGCCAGTCCCATCCGCGAAGAAATAGGCTCCGGCCTGTCGGCTAAATCCTGGCTGTGTCATCCTTGATCGTCTGCTGTCCCTTGGGGTTGCCTTATGAAAAGCAGTGCTTGCGGGTCCCTCCAGGAAACGAGCGACAAGATCGCTGCCGGCCTATCGCCGGTTAAAATCGTCGAAGGCTGCCTTGAACGCATCCACGAGCTGAACGGGCAAATCAGAGCGATGATCTTCGTCAGCGAAGCAGACGCCCTCGATGCGGCGATGCGTGCCAGAGATGAAATCCGATCAGGTCACAGGCGTGGCCCGCTGCATGGCGTGCCCATCGCCATCAAGGATGTTCTCGATGTCGAGAATTGGCCGACGACAGCCGGATCTCGTCTGTTTGGCGACCGCATCGCCCAGAACACCGCCGCCTGCGTGGCCGCCCTTCAGGCGGCAGGCGCGATAATCATCGGCAAGACCAACCTTCATGAACTTTGCGTCGGCGGGCATGACAACCCCTGGTTCGGCAAGGTCGTCAACCCGCTTGACGAAAGCCGGGGGACTGGCGGCACGAGCAGCGGATCGGCTGCCGCGGTCGCAGCCGGCTTTTGCGCGGCCGCGATTGGCACGGACACCGGCGGTTCAAACCGGTCTCCGGCCGCTGCAACGGGATTGTTTGGCTATAAGCCGACGAATGGTCTGATCGACACAAACGGCGTCATGAGCATGGCACCCTCGCTTGACTGCGTCGGTGTTCTCGCGCGCTCGGTGAGCGACGTTCGCCTGGTGACCGAGGTGCTGGCCGGAAAACGGCTCAGTCCATCAGCGAACGCTCACGTGGAATCGCGGGACAGCATCACGATCGGGGTCTGCCCTGATCTACTTGGCGCTCCCGTCGACAGGACCGTCGAGATCGCATTGGCCCCGATGCTCGATCATCCGAAGGTAGGCACCATAGAAGTTGCCTTTGAAGACAGTGAGACATTCGTCACCGTCGGCATGACGATCCTGCAATACGAATTTGCAAAAACGTACCGTGATCCTATCGAGCGGAATCCAGATCTGGTCGGCGACGCGGTTCGCGCCTTCCTGCAGGACAGCATTCGCATCAGTGGCGACGCCTATGGTAAAGCTGTCGAGATCCGGGACAATGTCCGAAGACAATTTCTGAAGAAAATGGCAGGCGTGGATGTTCTGGCTATCCCGACAGCTCCCGGATCGGCGCCCCGACTTTCGGACGAGCTCACACAGGTGAATGGAGAGATGGTGCCGTGGGGACTGGCCGGCGGTCGATTTCGTCGCTGGGCAAATATGCTCGGTATGCCGGCTTTGGCGGCACCGCTGGAGGTGCCGAACGACCTCCCGGTATCAGTACAGCTTGCCGCTCTTCCCGGTCAGGATGCTGCGTTACTCGATGTCGCCGATATGCTGACAGGCCGCTGACACATCATTCTCAGGTCGTCAACGTTAATAACCCTGTGGAATAAACTTCATTCGCGTACCTTATTGAACCTCGCGTGCGGGACGCTAACATTGTCGGCGTCGTAGCCAGTTTTGACGGCACGGAGAATCGAGAAGGCGAGGCAAGCGCCCATGAAGGTCGGTGAAAGGGACGTAGTTGGAAAGGAGGCGGAGTTTACGCCTCGCGAGATAGAAGTTTTCGCTTCCGTGATGCTGCATGGAACGACGACCAAGGCAGCCGATGCGCTCGACATCACGCAGCCCGCTGTCAGCAAAATGCTCCAGCACCTCACTGAGAAAGCGGATTTCCAGCTTTTCCGAAAAAGCCGGCAACGGCTGATCCCTACTCCTGAAGCGCACATGCTCTATGCCGAGGTGCAGCGCGTTTTTGAGTCCGCACGCGGCATCTCGCGGGCTGCAAAGGAGATCCGCGAACTGCGTAGCGGCAGACTGAACATCTGCGCGCTTCCCGCGTTCGGTTCAACGATCCTGCCGTCGATCATAACGAGCTTTTCAAAACAGCATCCATCCGTGTCCATTTCGCTGGATATCCGTAGCTCCGCGACCGTGGTGCAAAGAGCTAGCCGCAATCAGCTCGACATCGGTATCGGCGTTACGGCATCGGAAGAGAACCCCTCGATCGTCAGGCGCGCGCTGACCGCGACGCCGCCCGTATGCGTCATGCCGGCGGGGCATCCGCTGTCTCAGCTTGAAGTGATCCAGGTGGACGACCTCGACGGTCTCGACTTCATATCGATGGGTTCCGCCGATCCGATGCGGCGGCAACTTGATGCGCTTTGCGACAAACGGGGGATCAGCCGCCTGCTCAAAGTGGAGGCCAGCCTGTCCGGCGCCTGCATCGCGCTTGCTGCCTCCGGCGCCGGCGTGACGGTCGTCGACCGGCTCTCCGCCTGGATGGCGCGCGACCTGCCGATCGAAATCCGGGATTTCCGGCCGCATCTCGATCTGAACCTGAGCGTCTATCGGCCCTGGGGCGTCATCGCATCGACGGCCGCGGACGCCTTTACCGAGCATCTCATTCAGACCACGCGAAGCTTCATGAACGGCGTCGACGCTGGAATAACCGCCTTGGGAACAAGGTAGGATCAGGCCCTGGCACAGCTGGAGGCGATGGCCCGACACAAAGCCATGCAGATGGTGCCGCCCCGGCGCACCACTTTCGACTGCATGTCTTCGCTAGCGAAGAGGCAGGTTCTGAAACAGGCGATCAACATCCTCTTCGTCATTGTAGACATGTGGCGAGACCCGCATCTTCGTGCCGCGCAGCGTGACGTGAACATTTGCCCGTTTCAATTCCTGCGCGGCGTTCGGTGCCAGCCGGTCGCCAATATCGAGGATTGAGATATGAGGCGTGGGCATTCGTGGACGCGCCACGTCCAGCCCTCTGCTGTTCGCCTGGGCCCAGACGAAGTCGTTGAGGTAACGGAGGCGCTCAAACACGCGTTCGACAGACCATCCCTGGATGAGTTTCATGGCGGCGATTGCGATGGGCAGGACAGCGAAATCGGAACGTTCCCCCATGTCGAACCGCCGGGCTCCGGGAAGAAACTTCGCCACCGGCACCTTGTAGAAATCAGACTTGTCGCCGCCCAGCCGGTTCCATGAATGATGCTCGAGCGTGCGTCCCTCCTCGTGCCAGCTTGGGTCGGCGTAGAGGAACGCGAGACGATAGGGGCCGAGCAGAAACTTGTAGGTGGCAAAGACCAGAAAATCCGGTCGGACGCGACCGACGTCGAACGGCACCGCACCAACCCACTGGGTTCCGTCGACGACAAGCGCAGCCCCCGCTGTCCGCGCCGCGACCGCCACGGCCTCTAGGTCGATCGCCATCCCTTCGAACCAGTGGACCAAGGTGCCCGCGACAATCGCGATGGGACGATCCGAGTTCCGGATCGCCGACACGATCGCGCCAGTCCAGTCGCCGTCGGCAGGTTGCGGAACGAGATCCACGAAAGCCCCGGCGCGATCTGCAAGATCGTACCAGACATAGCGATGGGAGGTGTGCTCGTTCTCCATGAGAAGGATCGCCGAACCGGCCGGGACCGGGACATTGGCGGCAGCGATCGCCATGCCATAGCTGGTGGCCGCCACTACGGCGATGTCGTCGGCATTGGCCCCCACCATCGAGGCGGCAAGCTGGCGCGCTTGCTCCACCTCGTCATAATAGGATGCGATGGTCATCTTCCACGGCTCGGCCTTCACCCTGACGCCAGCCTCTCCGGCCGCGATGGCGGCTACAGGAATCGGGGACATGTAGGCGGCGTCAAGATAAGCCGTCTCGCGAGTAAGCGTGAAGAGATCGCGCTGGCAGCTCAACATGGCATCACAACCTGAAATCGATTGACGTTCCGAGCCCCGAATCTCGGGCCAAGGCATAGACAATATTGGCGAGTTCGATGTCCTGGGCGGGAACGCCAAGAGATCGATAAAGGGTGATGTCTGCCTCGCTTGTACGGCCAGGCTGTGTGCCCGCGAGGACCTCGCCGATTTCGCCGCGAATATGGTCGCGGTTAATTTTGCCGCTCTCGATTGCCTCGATCAATTCTCCCGCGGCGGCGAGCGCCATCGGCAAATAGTCCACCCAGATACGCGCTCTGCGCACGCATTCAAAGTTGATCTCGCGGCATGAGGCCACGCTTGCCCCGACAGCATTGATGTGGACACCTTGCAGCAACCATTCGCCGAACAGCACCGGCTCTTGGGAAGATGTCGTCGTGCAGATGATGTCAGCTTCGCGAACGGCTTCGGCAGCGTCGTGATGCGCCTGCGCCTCGAAGCCGGATGTCGACATATCCTCGGAAAAGCGCTGTGCCTTGGCAAAGTCACGACCCCACACGTGGATCACGCGGACTGGACGCACATGAGCGATCGCCTCGACATGCCGGCGCGCCTGCTCACCATAGCCGAACACGGTCAGTATGCAGCTGTCGGGGCGCGAAAGCGCCCTAGTGGCGACAGCACTGGCTGCGGCTGTCCGCCATGCCGTGAGCTCGCCCCCGTCGATCAGGGCAACAGGGCGCCCATGTTCCTTGTCGAACAGAAACACCCCACCACGGTGGGACGCGAGCCCGTGTGAAAAATTGTCGGGAAATACCGACAGCACCTTCGCCCCGAACAGCGGCCGGTCGTCCAAGGCCGCGTACATCAAAGACAGGCAGCTTCCCGCCGCCCCCGGCAGCTCGAGCGTGCGCCTGATTTGCTGACGGGCGACGCCGTTCGAAGTCTTGAGCAGCGCCGCCTCGGTCGCCTCAAGCACCTGAGGGAAAGACAACGCCTGCCGAATCGCGTGCTTGTCGATCAGAAGGAATTCCGTCTCGGCATTCAACTTTGCAGTCTCTTCCATTCGACGCCCTCGTGTGCACCAGACGTTGAAAAGCTTAGCATTGCCTCGGCACGCCGATGACAGCGGAATTCATAACTTCGAACGAGAAGTTGACGATGTCCGATCATGCACCGCATCGATCGGCTCGAAGCGAGCGCGGTTCATAACTTTTGGCCATTAACGGCAGCGGTCAGTTCAATTGACCGCGATTGCCACCCGTCGCAATGTTTTCACGCAGCATCGGATGCCGCGCTTGTTAACAGCCGTGATGTGTCCGCCAACGCAAAAGTAATATTGCCGCATCTGGCAGTGTCAGAACGCATATCCATCCCGGTCGTCGCTCTGCAAACGGCGGCATGGAGGATTTTGGCTCGCCAATATCAACACACCGATTGGCGTGAGCAATGCGAGTTCATTGGAGGTTTTCTATATGCGTGTAGTCGTCATCGGGTCCGGCATCGTCGGTAGCTCTGCTGCTTATGAATGCGCCAAGGCAGGCGCAAACGTCGTTGTGCTGGAGGCCGGAAGGATAGCGGGGGGTACGTCGGCGGTAAGCTTCGCCTGGACAAATGCGACGACCAAACGTCCTCGGCCGTATTTCGATCTGAACGTCGCGGGCATGCGCGCCCACCTCGAGCTCAAGCGTGACTTCGGCACCGCTCCCTGGTTTACTCAGACCGGAAGTTTCGATTGGCGCACGGCCCCGGAAGCCATGGACGACTATTTCGAAAACTACCGACAGATGAAGGAATGGGGCTACGGCGTTGAGTGGATCGACAGGAAGCTCGTCGCCGAGATGGAGCCCGATATCGATGTGTCGGCCATGGGCGATTATCCGATCTCATACTATCCGGAAGAGGGCTGGGTTGATCCGGTTCTCTATTCGGCCTGGCTGTTGCGGGCGGCGAAGGAGCGCTGGGGTACACAGATAAACGTCAATTCACGCGTGACCGAGATCGAAACCGAGGGTGACCGCGCCCAGGCAGTTCGCACTGCAAACGGCGAGCGATACGCTGCCGACGCGGTCGTGAACTGCACGGGAGGCTGGTCCAGCCAGAGGCTCGGCGATGCCCAGGGCATCCCGCTTTCCTCGACGATCGGCGTGCTAGCCTTTACCCCACCAGTGGCCTTGACGCTTCGGAGCCAGTTGCATGCTGACGATCTGGACATCCGTCCCGATGGTGCCGGCCGCATTATGATCCACAAGGTCTCGGTGGACCTGACCCTCAAGAAACCGGAAGCGCTTAGCCCCACCGGTGATGAGGCGGCAGCGTTGTTGGAAGCGGCCAGCAAGGTCCTGCCGGCGCTCCAGTCCGCTGGCGTGGAAGCCATTCGCACGACCGTCCGGCCATTCCCAGAGGATGGCTTTACTTGCGCTGGCGCGATGCCTGACATCGCCGGTCACTATATGGCGGTGACGCACAGTGGCGTGACGATTGGGCCGCAGCTGGGCAGGGTGGTCGCTGACGAGGTCGTGCGCGGCAAGATGCACGACGAGATGGAGACATTTCGACCGCAGAGGTTCTTCCAGGAGAACCCTCAACGCCCCTCCGTTGCGCACGCCTGACCTTCCCTCCGAACGCAATAGAGCGATCACGAGGTCTGCGCTTCCATCCATGACATTAGGATCTTGCTCGATAGCAAAAATTGAACGATTCGAGAAAAACGAGCGGCTTAGCCGGATCGTCATTCACAACGGAACGGTTTATCTGTCGGGCCTGACCGCCGACGATAAGGATGCCCATACGACCGGCCAGACACAGCAGATCCTGGAAAAAGCGGATGCTCTTCTGCGCAGCGTCGGTTCGGACAGATCGAAGCTGCTGCTCGCACAGATCTGGTTGCGGGACGTTGAGGACTTCGACGTGATGAACAAGGCTTGGGTCAAATGGCTCGACGGCGCGGAACCCCCAGCGCGAGCCACGGTCGGAGCGAGCTTCGCGCTGCCTGAAATCCGGGTCGAAATCCAGCTTACTGCAGCGATCTGACGCTCCGCGCTAGGTCAAGGTGGTGAGGCCCATCGACCGATCTCGTTACCCCTCCGGGTTGCCTCAATTACGGCATCTAGCCCCCGCTTCGCGGCGGATTAAGGCCTGTTCGCCTTGGGGCAGGCTGCCCAGAGTCTGTAGGTCTACGAAATTCGCCGTATTAACTACCGCAATTAGTGGGCAAAAAAGTACGGCAGTTGACCAGCTAAGCATCTGAAAATATTGGTGATCCCGACAGGAATCGAACCTGTGACCTACAGATTAGGAATCTGCCGCTCTATCCTACTGAGCTACGGGACCACGCGGCCCGACACATAAACGCTTCGGGCCGGTTCGCCAAGGGGCGAGAAGGCTATGGGACCGCCGGTCGCGGCGACCGGCGGATCGTCAGGCGGCCAGCGCGGTCTCGGCCAGCTTCACCCAATAGCTCATACCGTGCGGGATGACCTCGTCGTTGAAGTCGTAGGCCGGATGATGCAGGCCGGCCGAGTCGCCGTTGCCGATGAAGATGAAGGCGCCGGGGCGGGCTTCCAGCATGTAGGAGAAATCCTCGCCGCCCATCACCGGCTGGATGGCGCGGTGGACATGGCTGTCGCCGGCGATGTTGGCGGCGACATCGCCGGCAAACACGGTTTCCTCGGCATGGTTGAAGGTGACGGGGTAGTTGGCGTCGTAATCGACCTCGATGGTGGCGCCGAAGGCGGAGGCGAGCCCGGCGCAGAGCGCGCGGATGCGCTCTTCCGATTTCTTGGCCACTTCCTTCTTCAGCGTGCGCACGGTGCCGGCGATCTCAGCGCTTTCGGGGATGACATTATAGGCGTCGCCGGCGTGGAACTTCGTCACCGACACCACCACGGCCTCGACCGGATCGGTGCTGCGCGAGGCGACGGTCTGCAGCGCGCCGACCAGTTGGCTGGTGATGACGATCGGGTCGATCGTGCCGTGCGGCATCGCGGCATGGCCGCCGCGGCCCTTGACGGTGATGGTGAATTCGGCCGTCGCGGCCATGATCGGGCCGGGCTTGATGGCGAACTGGCCGACCGGCAGGCCCGGCATGTTGTGCATGCCGAACACTTTCTCGATGCCGAAGCGGTCCATCATGCCGTCCTTGACCATTTCGTTGCCACCGCCGCCGCCTTCCTCGGCCGGCTGGAAGATCACCGCCACGCTGCCGGCGAAATTGCGCGTCTCGGCGAGATATTTGGCCGCACCCAAGAGCATCGCGGTATGACCGTCATGGCCGCAGGCATGCATCTTGCCGCGCACGGTCGAGGCCCATGGCTTGCCGGTGATCTCGTCGATCGGCAGCGCATCCATGTCGGCGCGCAGCCCTATCGTCGGGCCATCGCCCTTGCGGCCGTGGATGATGCCGACGACGCCGGTCTTGCCCAGTCCCGTCACCACTTCGTCGCAGCCGAAGGCCTTCAGCTTCTCGGTGACGAAGCCGGCGGTCTGGAAGACGTCGAAATTCAGCTCCGGCGTCTGGTGCAGATGTCGTCGCCAGCCGGCAACTTCTTCCTGCATTTGCGCGGCGCGGTTGAGAATCGGCATGATCGTTCCATCTCTTGGTTGATTGGCGGCAGTCGGTTCAGAGCCGTTGCTCAGCAATTGTGAATGTATGGCACTTTGCCATTTTGACGTCACATAGGGTAAATAGCACCACAACAATGCGGTCCGGGGTCGAGGGTCGGGCCGAATTTGTGCTGGCGATGGGTAACGAAATCTTACGGACCCGGCAGCGACTACGGCAAGAGGCGATTTTCGGATTTGATCATGCGGCAAAGGCATTTCATCAACCTGTTGCTGGCAGGCGCGCTGGCATTTCCGGCGCTTGCGGGCGTGGCGCGCGCCAATCCCGTGGTCCTATTCGATCTGAAGAGTGGCTCCATTCTGGAGCATCAGGACGCGTTCAAGCGCTGGTATCCGGCCTCGCTCAGCAAGCTGATGACGGCCTATGTCACGTTCCGGGCCATCCAGGCCGGCGAGGTGGCGCTCGATTCGCCGATCAAGGTGACGAAACATTCGGCTGGCGAGCCGCCGAGCAAGATGGGCTTCAAGCCCGGCTCGGTGATGCGGCTCGACAATGCGCTGAAGATGATGCTGGTCAAGTCGGCCAACGACATCGCCATGGCCGTCGGCGAGAATATCGGCGGGTCGCAAGCCGCATTTGCCGACCGCATGAACGCGGAGGCGGCCCGGCTCGGCATGGTCGGAACGCATTTCGTCAATCCGAACGGGCTCTATTCGCCGGAACAGTATACGACCGCGCGCGACCTTGCCGTGCTGGTGACGGCGCTGCGCACCGATTTTCCGCAATACGCCCCCTGGTTCTCGATCGAGGGCCTTGCCGTCGGCAAGAAGGCGATTCCGAACTACAATCTGCTGATCGGCCGCTATCCCGGCGCCGACGGCATGAAGACCGGTTTCGTCTGCTCGTCGGGTTTCAACATGATTGGCTCGGCGACGCGCAACGGGCGCACGCTGGTCGCCGTGGTGCTGGGCGAGAAATCGGCGATCAGCCGCGCCGAAGCGGCGGCAAAGCTGCTCGACCAGGGTTTTGAGATGCCTGCGGCCACCTCGACGACCCTTGCCGCGCTCAAGCCCTATGGCGACACGTTGTCGCCCAACGACATGCATGACGAGATCTGCAAGAAGAAGGCGCCCGAAGAGCAGTCCGAGGCAGCACCCGAGGTTGCCGCCAAGGACGCGCCGAAATCGCCATACCGGGTGAAGCTCGACCACCCGACGTTGGTCGCGGTCGGGCTCGGCGGCGCGACCGGTCCGGCGCCGAAGGCTTTCGTCGACCAGGTCGATCAGAATTACGCCGATGTGCCGCTGCCGAGCTGGCGGCCCGACAGGCCGGCGCCGGCCGGCGCCGAGCCGCTGGCGACCGCCGCTGCCGGGGCGCAGGGCGACCAGTCGGCCAAGACGGCGAACTGATCCCTGCCATGGGTAGCAGCTTTCCCATTCCCGTTTCGGTGCTCACCGGCTTTCTCGGCGCCGGCAAGACGACGCTGCTCAATCGCCTGCTCAAGGATCCCGGGCTTGCCGATACCGCCGTGATCATCAATGAATTCGGCGAGGTCGCGATCGACCATCTGCTGGTGGAGCAGGCGTCCGACGGCATCATCCAGCTTTCCGACGGCTGCCTCTGCTGCACGGTGCGCGGCGACCTGGTCGACACACTCGCCGATCTCGTCGACCGGCTGCAGACCGGCCGTATCGCCAGACTGGCCCGTGTCGTCGTCGAGACGACGGGTCTGGCCGATCCGGCGCCGGTGCTGCAATCGATCATGGCGCATCCGGCGCTGGTGCAGGCGTTCCGGCTCGACGGCGTCATCACGCTGGTCGACGCCGTCAATGGCGAGGCGACGCTCGACAGCCATGTCGAGGCGGTGAAGCAGGCGGCGGTGGCCGACCGCATCGTGCTGACCAAGACCGACCTTGCCGATGCCGCCGAGATCGAGGCGCTGCGGGCGAGGCTGAAGCAGATCAATCCAGGCGCCGTCGTGCTCGACGTCAACGAGGCCGGCACGGGCGCCGCGGCACTGTTCAATTGCGGGCTCTATAATCCTCAGACCAAGTCCGCCGACGTGCGGCGCTGGCTTGGCGAAGAGGCGGCGCACGATCAAGATCATCACCATGATCAGGATCATCACCATGATCATGGCCACCATCACCATGCCCATCGCCACGATACGCGCGTGCGCTCGCACTCGCTTGTCCATGACGGCCCGGTGCCGTTCTCGGCGATCGAGATGTTCCTCGACCTTCTGCGCTCGACGCATGGCGAGAAGCTGTTGCGCATGAAGGGTGTCATCGAGCTCGCCGAGGATCCGTCGCGGCCGCTGGTCATCCACGGCGTGCAGAAGGTCCTGCATCCGCCTGCAAGGCTGCCGACCTGGCCAGACGACCAGCGCGGCACCCGGCTGGTGCTGATCACGCTCGACATGCCGCAGGATTATATCCAACGGCTGTTCGCTGCCTTCACCAACAAGCCGTCGATCGACACGCCGGACCGCGCGGCGTTGGAGGCCAATCCCCTGGCGATTGCAGGATTATAAGCCGAAAAAGACGCCGGCTCAGGCCGCGCTGCCGCGCTCGACCAGGAAACGATGACCGCCAGCGACCGCGGCCGTTTCGACCAATTGGTGACCGGCATCGGCGCAGAAAGCGGGGATATCGATGACCGCGAGCGGATCGGTGGTTTCCAGCCAAAGCAGGCTGCCGGGCCGCATTGCAGCGAGCCGCTTGCGCGCCTTCAGCACCGGCAATGGACAGTTCAGCCCCTTGAGATCGTAGATGGCGGCCTGCCTTGCCTTTTGCTCATGCATGCCGTTATCCCAAAACCGCCTTCCACCCTCGGGTCAATGCCCGAGGGCATGCTTTCGGGCGACACGCATAGAAATCTCAGCCGCCGAACATGCCGAGCAGCTTCTTCTTCAGCTTCGACACGGTGCCTTGATCGGCGTCGACGGCCTGCTCCGGCGCGGGCTGGACGGGCTCGACGCCTGCGGTGACGACCGGCTGCTGCGCCGCCTGCCTGGCGGCTTCCTTCTCGGCCAGAGCCTGCGCCTTTGCCTGCTCCTTGGCGGCCTTGGCCGCCTCGATGGCCGCCAGGCGCTGCTCCTCGGCCTTGCGCTTGGCTTCCTTCTCCGCGTCGATCGCCGCCATCTTGCGGCCGGCAGGGGAATCGATGCGGCCCATGCGGGTCGTTTCCGTCACCGAGCCGTCGGAATTCATCGAAGGCGGCTCGATCGGCACGCGCTCGCCGCGCGCGCGGCGCTTCGACCAGTCGGAAACGATGCTGGCTTCCTTGACGCCGGCAATCGTCGGCTTCGGCGGCGGCGTGCTGGAGTTCACGGCCGAATTGAAAGCCGCGTCATAGCTCTTCTCGTAATTGCCGAAGGCGGTCTTGAGCGAATCCGGCTGCGTCGTCGCGGGGCACGGGCCGGTCGGGTCGAAGGTCGTGCCTTCGGGCGCGACCTGATTGAAGACGTAGCGCTTCTCGCAGACGTCGACCTTCGGCGGCACCTTGGTGATCTCGAAATTGTCGTAGCCGACCTTCAGCATCTTCCAGAAGTCGTAGTTAGGATCGTTGCGGTAGCGCGCCATGTTGGCGGCGGTCATGCGGAACGGAAAAGCCTGGATCTGGAACTCGGTCTGGCCGCCCTGGAAGGCGTCACGGCCGAAGGCATAGATCTGCTCGATCTGGGCATCGGTCATCGAATAGCAGCCCGACGACGAGCAGGCGCCGTGCACCATCAGGTTCTGGCCCGTGCGGCCATTGGCGCGGTCATAGGCGTTGGGGAAGCCGATGTTGAAGGACAGATGGTAATTCGAGCGCGGGTTCATCTGCGACGGACGCACCGTGTAGAAGCCTTCCGGCGCCTGGCGGTCGCCCTCGGTGTATTTGGGGCCGAGCTTGCCCGACCATTTGCAGATGTCGTAGCTGGCGACCATCTCGTAGCGGCCATTGGTCTTGGCCTTCCAGATCTCCAGCTTGCCTTCTTCCTTGAAGATGCGCGCCATCACCGAGGAGGTGCGCACCATGCCCTTGGCCTTCATGTCGGCAAGGATCTTGTCCGGCAGCGGCTTGTTGGCCTCCGGCGCGAAATCCTTCATCGACGAATCATTGCAGCCGGCAACGCCGATGGCGGCGATCAGGACTCCGGTGCGGGCAAGCTTGGCAAACATCGATACGGCTACGTCTCTTCTCTCGGGGCCAACGGCTCTCGGCATGGCCGGCCCGCAGGCTGAACACCAGTGGACCGTAAGCCCGTTAACCTTGAAAATTCCTTACCGCAAGCCTCGACCAACCCCTCACGGCAAGTCTCATTGAGCCGAATGCGGCGGCATTTTTGTGGCGAAATTGCTCATTGCGGCCACAGTTTAACGAGTAGCCGATCCGAAAACGGTCAGAGGCTGCGGCCCATCGCCAGGTATTTCTCGCGGCGCTGCTCGCGGAAATCGGTATTGGCGCCGGCAAAATCCTTCATCGTCCTGGCGATGAGGTCGCCGGTCGAGGCGATCACCGTCTCAGGCGCGCGCTGGGCGCCGCCCATCGGCTCGGGAATGATGGTGTCGATGATCTTCATCTCGAGAAGATCCTGCGCGGTGATCTTCATGTTGGTCGCCGCGTCCTTGGAGCGGGTGGTGTCGCGCCACAGGATCGAGGCGGCGCCCTCGGGCGAAATCACCGAATAGATGGCGTGTTCCAGCATGTAGACGCGGTTGGCGGTGGCGATCGCGATGGCGCCGCCGGAGCCGCCTTCGCCGATGACGACCGAGATCGACGGCACTTTCAGGGCCAGGCAGGCCGAGGTCGAGCGGGCGATCGCCTCGGCCTGACCGCGCTCTTCGGCGCCGACGCCGGGATAGGCGCCGGCGGTGTCGACCAGCGTCAGAAGCGGGATCTTGAAACGGTCGGCCAGTTCCATCAGGCGCACCGCCTTGCGGTAGCCCTCGGGCCGCACCGAACCGAAATTGTGCTTGATGCGGCTCGCCGTGTCCGAGCCCTTCTCCTGGCCGATCACCGCCAACGGCTCGCCGCGAAAGCGCGCGAAGCCGCCGACGATCGCCTGGTCGTCGCCGAAATTGCGGTCGCCGGCCAAAGGTGTGAAATCGGTGAACAGCGCCTTGATGTAGTCGACGCAATGCGGGCGGTCGGGATGACGCGCGACCTGCACCTTCTGCCAGGGGGTGAGCGCCTTGTAGAGGTCGCGCAACGCGTCGCGCGAGCGCTTTTCCAGCCGGCTGATCTCTTCGGCGACATCGACCGCCTCGCCGTTCTCGGCAAGCTTCTTCAGCTCAAGGATCTTGAGCTCCAGATCCTGCACCGGCTTTTCGAAGTCGAGGTAGTTGTACATGCTTGGGCGGACCGATCCGTCGGAAGGCAAATGGCTGGCGGAACCGCTGAAATGCCGGCCCCGGGCGGTGGAACGTCGCCCTCACATAGCGATATGAGGCCTAGTCGGCAAGCGGATGATGATCGTTGACCAGACGCACCAGCCGCTCCTCCAGCACGTGGGTGTAGATCTGCGTGGTCGAGATATCGGCATGGCCCAGGAGTTGCTGAACGGCTCTGAGATCGGCGCCGTTCTGCAGGAGATGGCTGGCAAAAGCATGGCGAAGCACATGGGGCGAGATTTTCGCCGAAGCGATGCCGGACCGCGCGGCCAAGCCCTTGAGATCGCGAGCGAAAACCTGCCGGGAGAGATGGCCGCTGTCGGAGGAGGCCGGAAACAGGAACGGGCTCTCGGCAAAGGCCGGCCGCTCGGCCCGTGCGGCAAGCCAGGCGCGCATGGCGGCGCGCGCCTTGGCCGAGAGCGGCACCATGCGTTCCTTGTCGCCCTTGCCGCGCACCATGAAGAAGCGGTCGTCGCGCAGCGCCACCGTCACCGGCAGGCCGACAAGCTCCGACACGCGCAGGCCCGTGGCGTAGAGCACCTCGACCAGCGCGTGCAGGCGCAATGCGGCCAGCCTGTCGCCATCCGGTTCGGATTCGCCCGCCTCCTGCGCTGCCCGGTCGAGCAGGCGCCCGGTTTCGGCCTCGCTCATCGTCTTCGGCAGCGGCCGGCCCTTGCGCGGGCTGTCCAGCGTGCCGGTCGGGTCGTCGCCGCGCAGGCCTTCAGCATAGAGGAATTTGAAGAACTGGCGGATCGCCGACAATTTGCGCGCCTGCGAGGTCGGCGCGAAGCCGCGCGCGGCAATGTCGTCGAGATAGGTGCGGATGTCGGCCGATCCGGCGCGCGCCAGCCCGCCTTTGATCGCTTCCGAAGCGTCCTCAAGGTCGCGCCGATAGGACGAAAGCGTGTTTTCGGCCGCGCCGCGCTCGGCGCTCATCATTTCGAGGAAGGCTTCGATGCGGGCGGCGCTGTTCATCGGGCCGGATCAGTGCTTCGTCAGTTTTGTTGGGTCAGTTTTTCTTGGGGTTGAGCTTTTCGGCGGGAATACGGACGCTCATTTCCGCCTTTTTCGGCTCCACGAACATCGCCAGCGCGAACATCGCGCCATAGGCAATGCCTGCAAGAACCGCCAGCGTCACGACAAACCGAAACAAAGTCGGCATTCAAATTTTTGCCCGTCTTCTTATTCTGCGTTTCCAAAGCCCTGTGCCCTTATGGGACGCCAAGCCGGCCAATTCAAGGACGAAGGATTCCGGTGGACGGAGGTTTTGCCGGAAAAGCTCCCAAGCAGGTTCCCTTCGCAAAACCGTGGGACGGTTTTGCGGAACCTGCTTAGGACGTTTGTCCGGCCGTGCTTGACGCAAACAGGCTTTTGATGTCGATACGGCGCAAAGAGGCCCTAATGAACGCTCTGCCTGCAAATCCGACGGACGAAGGCCGCGCCGCGCTGATCGAAGCGCTCGGCAGCCGCTCGATCGTCTTCGTCGGGCTGATGGGCGCCGGCAAGACGGCGATCGGCCGCAAGGTGGCGACGATGCTCTCGCTGCCCTTCATGGACAGCGACCAGGAGATCGAAAGCGTCTCGCGCATGACCGTGCCGGAGCTTTTCGAGCGCTATGGCGAGCCAGAATTCCGCGCGCTGGAGCAGCGGGTCATCCTGCGTCTGCTGGAGAACGGGCCGCAGGTGCTGTCGACCGGTGGCGGCGCCTTCATGAACGCGCAGACGCGCGAAGCGATCGCGGCTTATGGCGTCTCGGTCTGGCTGAAGGCCGACCTCGATCTCTTGATGGAGCGGGTTTCGAAGAAACAGAACCGGCCGCTATTGAAAAACCCCGATCCTCGCGCCGTGCTGGAGCGGCTGATGGACGAGCGTTACCCGGTCTACGCCACGGCCGACCTGACGGTGCCGACGCGCGATGACCGCAAGGAGATCATCGCGGGTGAAGTCGTCGCCGCGCTCTGCGGCCATCTCGATGTCGAGACGATCGCGACAGGCGCTGCAAGCGCCACAACGGACGAGGTGCAGTCGTGAGCGATGCCGAACCGGTGAAGGTCGAGGTCGGGCTCGGTGAGCGCGCCTATGACATATTGATCGGTGCCGGACTGCTGGCGCGCTCCGGCGAGGAGGTCGCGCGCCGGCTTCCCGGCACCCGCGCGGCCATTGTCACCGACGAGAACGTCGCCGCCGCGCATCTCGACACGCTGAAGGCCGGGTTGGAGAAAGGCGGTATCCAGTCCGCCGTCGTCACGCTGCCGGCCGGCGAGAAGACCAAGAGCTTTGCCCATCTCGAGGAGGTGGTCGACGGCGTGCTCGCGGCAAAACTCGAACGCCGCGACGTGGTCATCGCGCTCGGCGGCGGCGTCATCGGCGACCTTGCAGGCTTTGCGTCCGGCATCGTGCGGCGCGGCATGAATTTCGTGCAGATCCCGACCTCGCTCCTGGCGCAGGTCGATTCCTCCGTCGGCGGCAAGACCGGCATCAACAGCGCGCGCGGCAAGAACCTGGTCGGCGTCTTCCACCAGCCCAAGCTGGTGCTCGCCGACACCCAGGTGCTCGACACGCTGCCGATCCGCGAGTTCCGCGCCGGCTATGCCGAGCTCGCCAAATACGGGCTGATCGACCGTCCGGCCTTCTTCGCCTGGCTGGAACAGAATTGGGGGCAAGTCTTTGCCGGCGGTCCGGCCCGCGTCGAGGCGATCGCCGAGGCCTGCCGCGCCAAGGCCGACGTCGTCGCCCGCGACGAGTTCGAGACCGGCGACCGCGCGCTGCTCAATCTCGGCCACACATTCGGCCACGCGCTGGAAGCCGCCACGCAATATGACGGCGCGCGTCTCGTCCATGGCGAGGGCGTGGCCATCGGCATGGCGCTGGCGCACCGTTTCTCGGCCCGCCTCAACCTGGCGAGCCCTGACGACGCAAGCCGTGTCGAAGCGCATCTGCGCGCCGTCGGCCTGCCCTGGCGGATGGCCGATATTCCGGGCGAGCTGCCGGACGCCGAGGCGCTGCTCGGCTTCATCACCCAGGACAAGAAGGTATCACGCGGCGCGCTGACCTTCATCCTGACGCGCGGCATCGGCCAGGCTTTCATCGCCAAGGACGTGCCGCCCTCGGAAGTGCTCTCCTTCCTCAAGACGAGCCATCCCGGAAGGCCCGCGGCGGGCCTTCCCAGATGACCGACGCCGGCTGGATCGCCGCCGCCGTCCTTGCCGCCATCGTGCTTTTGGCGCTTCTGTTCCGCGCCAGGCTGCTTGCCGCTTTCGGCTATGCGCTGCGGCCGATCGAGCCGCCGCAGCGGGCCGAGCGCAACGGCAAGGACCAGGACAGCGACGAACTTCGCCGCGACGGCGAGGCTCCCCGCCAGGAGCGCAATCGGCTCGAGGGCCTTTTCGACCTCGACGAGCTCGAAGTGTCGGATATCATGGTCCACCGCACCAACATGCGTTCGGTCAATGCCGACAACGCGCCGGAAGCGGTGGTGCGCGAGATCCTCACGAGTCCGCACACCCGCATGCCGTTATGGAAGGGCTCGCTCGACAACATCGTCGGCGTGCTGCACGCGAAGGATCTGCTCAGGGCCCTCAACGAGGTCGGCAACGACTTTTCGCGGATCGACGTCATGAAGATCGCGGCGAAGCCGTGGTTCGTGCCGGACACCACCACCTTGCAGGAACAGCTCAACGCCTTCCTGCGGCGCAAGGCGCATTTCGCCATCGTCGTCGACGAATATGGCGAGGTCGAAGGGCTGGTGACGCTGGAAGACATCATCGAGGAAATCGTCGGCGAGATCGCCGACGAGCACGATGTCGACATGCAGGGCGTGAAGAAAGAAGCCGACGGTTCCGTCGTCGTCGATGGCACGGTGCCGATCCGCGATCTGAACCGCGCGCTCGACTGGGACCTGCCCGACGAGGAGGCGACGACGATCGCCGGCCTCGTCATCCACGAGACGCAGTCGATCCCGGAGGAGAAGCAGGCTTTCACCTTCCACGGCAAGCGTTTCGTGGTGATGAAGCGCGACAAGAACCGCATTGCGAGGTTGAGGATCAGACCCGCCGGCGAAGGCTAGGCGTGTTGATATTCAGGTGATGCCGGCCTGCAAATGGCGGCTCCCTGCGCTTCCGGCCTTCGCCGGCCGAAGCCCTCATAAGTTTCTCCGCTTTATGAAGGCTACGGCCGGCATAGGCCGGTTCTCGGAACCGACCCAGTTTGGTCGCTTCGCGCCCGTCTTCGACTCCGGCTCGGCCTCACCTGAATCTCAACACACCTGGGCGGTGTGGCCCGCGATCTCACAATTCCTTGGTCCAGCGCTCGCTGAGCAGCGCGCCGGTTCCAGCGTCGATTGCTGCAAGGCTGACGTCATAGCCCCAGAGGTTGCGGATATGGCGCAGGGTCGCATCGCGGCTCTGGCCCTCGAGCATGACGCCGTCCTTGACCTTGTGCTGGAGCCGCAGATGCCGGTCGCCCAAGAGGTCGACGTCAACGACCTGGATGTCGGGACGGCTGGCGCCGATATCGTAGCTTTGCGCCAGCGCCGACCGTATCTTGGCATAGCCGCGCTCATTGTGGATCGAGGCCACCTCGTAGTGCGGCTCGTCGGCGCCGTCGGCCAGCACGAAGAGCCGCCATTTGCGGATCAGCGTCGGGCTCAGATATTGGCGGATGAAGGATTCGTCGCGATGGTTGGCCCAGGCATCGAGCAAGGTGTCGCGCCAGTCGCCGCGGCCGGCGATGTCGGGAAACCAGTCTCGATCCTCGGCGGTCGGCGCGGTCGAGATGCGCTGGATGTCCTGCATCATGTCGAGACCCAGCGCGTAGGGATTGATGCCGGAAAAGCGCGGGTCGTCATAGGCCGGCTGGAAGATGACGTTCGAGTGGTTGCGCAGGATTTCGAGCATGGCGCCTTCGTTGAGGCGGCCACGGTCGAACAGCGTGTTCATCAGCGTGTAATGCACGAAGGTGGCGCAGCCTTCGTTCATCACCTGGGTTTGCCGCTGCGGGTAGAAATATTGCGCGATGACCCGCACGATCCTGACGATCTCGCGCTGCCAAGGCTCGAGGATGAGGCTGTTCTTCTCGAGGAAGTAGAGCAGGTTCTCCTCCGGCAGGTTGAGCGATTTCTTCCGCTCGGCAAGGATTTCCTCCTCTGCTTCCGGCTTGCCCTTTGCCTGCGAAGGCGGCAGCGTTCGCCACAGATCGTTGAAGGAGCGTTCCTCGTATTCGAGGCGCTCGCGCAGCCCTTCGCGCTGTTGTTCCGATGACAGCTTGGGCGGCCGATGGTACCGGAACACGCCTTGCTCCATCAGCGCATGCGCGGAATCCAGAATCGCCTCCACCGCGGCCAGGCCATGCCGCTCCTCGCACCGGGCTATGTAGCTCTTGGCAAAATCCAGATAGCTCAGGATCCCGCCGGCATCCGTCCATTGCCGGAAAAGGTGATTGTTCTTGAAGAAATGATTGTGCCCAAGCGCGGCATGCGCCGTCACCAAGGCCTGCAGAGCCATGGTGTTTTCTTCCATGAGGTAGACGATGCAGGGGTTGGAGTTGATGACAATCTCGTAGGCCAGACCGCGAGCGCCCTTGCGGTAGAGAAGCTCGTCGTAGAGAAAGCGCTTGCCGAACGACCAGTGCCGGTACATCAGCGGCATGCCGATCGACGAATAGGCATCGAGCATCTGCTCGGAGGAAATGATCTCCATCTGCACCGGGTAGATGTCGAGGCGAAGCTCTTCGCGGCCGATCGCTTCGATCTCTTCATAGATCCGGGACAGCTTGTTGAAATCCCAGTCGGACCCGGAAAACAGCAGTGCGGACTTGCGCGCCTGGCTGACCATCGCCGAAGCTCTCAAGCGCTCTTGCGCAGGTCGGGCTGCCTGGCGAAGAGCTCGCGGAAGACCGGGTATATGTCGGCCGGCGCGGCAATGCGCCTCATCTGGAAGTTCGGCCATTTCCCGTCGACGGCGTTGTAGGCGCGCCAGAGCGACGTGCCGTTCTCAGTCGAGCCGAAAATGTGGCTTTCCCGCTCATCGATGATCTCGACATAGGCGAAATACTGGCAAAGGCGCATGAGTTTGCGGTCGAGAAGTTCTATGCAGCGCTCGGAGTCGGTGGCGAAATTGTCGCCGTCGGAGGCCTGGGCGGCGTAGATGTTCCATTCAGAGGCCGGATAGCGCTCTTCGATGATGCGATGCATCTCCTCGAGCGCCGTGGAAACGACGGTGCCGCCGCTTTGCGTGTGATAGAAGAACGTGTGCTCGTCCACCTCCTTGGCCTCGTGGGTGTGGCGAATGAAGACGATCTCGGTGCGCTCGTATCGTCGTGTCAGGAACAGATGCAATAGCACGAAGAAGCGCTTGGCCAGATCCTTCTCGCGCTCGCCCATCGATCCGGAGACGTCCATCAGGCAGAACATGACGGCACTGGCATTCGGCCGCGGCTGAGGGTCGAAGCGATTGAAGCGGATGTCGACCGGATCGACATAGGCAATCCGCCTGCGCCGGCGCTCCAGCCGATCGAGCTCTTCGCGCAGAGCCTCGATGCGTTCGCGTGTCTTTGCATCCGGCGGCCTGGATTCCAGCTCGGCGATCTGCTGAGCGACGGCGTCGACCTCAGCCTGCTTTGGACGCCTGAGCGCGATGCGTCGCCCGTGGCTGTTTCGCATCGTGCGCCCGACATTGATGTTGGTCGGCGCGCCGCTTGCCGCGAAGCCCGCCCGCCTCGGCTTGAAGCTGAGTATCTGCTTTAGACTGAGCTTGACCAGATCCGGCAGTTCGAGGTCCTCGAAGAAAAGGTCGAGCACTTCCTCGCGCGACAGCACGAAGCGGAAATCGTCCTCGGATTCCGTGGTCCCCGGAGCCGAGCCGTAGCCTCCGCCGCCGCCAGGCTTGTCGATGAGATCGCCGGGGCTGAACGTCCGGTTGCCGGGCAGGATATGCTGGCGCCGGCCGCTTTCCTTGTCGTCGCCGAAGGTCGGTTCGCCAGTGCCCTTGCGAGGGATCGGCACGGCGTGCTCGCGATCAAGGTCGGCGATGCCGCCGGCGCGGACCTTGTCGCGGATGCTGCGCTTGAGGTCTTCGCGGGCGCGCCTGAGGAAGCGCTGGCGATTGCCAAGGCTCTTGTCCTTCGGGTTCAGGCGGCGGTCGATGAAGATCGGCATGGAACCGTCCCGGCTTTGCTCAACCCGCCTTGTTCACGCGCATGTACCAGTCGACCAGCCGGCGCACCTGCCGCTGGGTATAGCCGCGCTCCACCATCCGCTGCACGAATTCGTTGTGCCGCTTTTCCGTGACGCTGTCCTGCTTGGAGCCGAAGCTGATCACGGGCAACAGGTCCTCGACCTGGCCGAACATGCGCTTCTCGATGACCTCGCGGAGCTTTTCGTAGCTCGTCCAGGACGGGTTGCGGCCGTGGTTGCGCGCCCGCGCGCGCAAGGTGAACTTGACCACTTCGTTGCGGAAGTCCTTGGGGTTGGCGATGCCGGCCGGCTTCTCGACCTGCGACAATTCCTTGTCCAGCACCTCGCGGTTGAGGATCTGGCCCGTGTCGGGGTCCTTGTAGTCCTGATCCTCGATCCAGGCATCGGCATAGGCGATGTAGCGGTCGAAGAGGTTCTGGCCGTACTCGCTGTAGGATTCCAGATAGGCCTTCTGGATCTCGTGGCCGATGAACTCGGCATAGCGGCTTGCGAGTTCCGACTTGATGAATTCGAGATAGGCGGCCTCCGTTTCCTTCGGGAATTGCTCGCGCTTGATCGCCTCCTCGAGGATGTACATCAGGTGCACGGGATCGGCCGCCACCTCCTTGGTGTCGTAGTTGAACGTCTGCGACAGGATCTTGAAGGCAAAGCGGGTGCTTACCCCGGTCATGCCCTCGTCGACGCCGGCGGCGTCGCGATATTCCTGGACAGACTTCGCCTTCGGATCGACCTCCTTGAGGTTCTCACCGTCATAGGAGCGCATCTTGGTGTAGAGCGGCGAGTTCTCGTGCTCGGCAAGGCGGGTCGAAACGGTGAAACGGCTGAGAATGTCCAGCACCTCGGGCGCGCAGGGGCTGTTCGCCAGCTCGCTTTCGCGCACCAGCTTCTCGTAGATGTGCCTTTCCTCGGTGAAGCGCAGGCAATAGGGAACCTTGACCACGAGGATGCGGTCGAGGAAGGCCTCATTGTTCTTGTTGTTCTTGAACTGCTGCCATTCCGATTCATTGGAATGGGCAACGACGATGCCCTGATAAGGGAAGGCGCCGAAATTCTCGGTGCCGTTGTAGCTGCCTTCCTGGGTTGCCGTCAGCAATGGATGCAGGACCTTGATGGGCGCCTTGAACATCTCGACGAATTCGAGCAGCCCTTGCGTCGTGCGGTTGAGGCCGCCGCTGTAGGAATAGGCGTCCGGGTCGGACTGGCTGAAGTGCTCCAGCTGCCTGATGTCGACCTTGCCGACGAGGGCCGAGACGTCCTGGTTGTTCTCGTCGCCGGGCTCGGTCTTGGCGATGGCGATCTGGCGCAGCCGCGACGGCATCAGCTTGACCACGCTGAATTTGGAGATGTCGCCGGACAGTTCGTCGAGGCGCTTGGCCGCCCAGGGCGAGATCAATCCGTTCAGGCGGCGGCGGGCGATGCCATATTTGTCCTCCAGCAGATCGCCCATGCGGTCGGGATGGAAAAGGCCGAGCGGCGATTCGAAGACCGGGCTGATCTTGTTGCCGATCTTGAGCGTGTAGATCGGGCGCTCCTCCATCAGCTTCTTCAGCCGTTCGGCCAGCGAGGACTTGCCGCCGCCGACCGGGCCCAGAAGATAGAGGATCTGCTTGCGCTCCTCGAGGCCCTGCGAGGCGTAGCGGAAGTATCCGGCGATGCGCTCGATCGTGTCCTCCATCCCGTAGAAATCGGAAAAGGAGGGATAGACCTTGATGGTGCGGTTGGAAAAAATGCGGCCGAGCCGCTCGTCCTTGCTGGTGTCGACCAGGTTCGGCTCGCCGATTGCCGCAACCATGCGTTCAGGCGCCGAGGCATACATGGATTTGTCCTCGCGGCAGGCGAGCAGATATTGCTGAAGGCTAATCTCTTCCTGGGCCGCGTTGGAATAAATCTCCGAAAACAGATCGAAGACGTCTGATTGGTTCTCGCGCATGATGCTCTGCCTCGGAGCCGACAGGCTGCCAATCGGCTCATCGCTTCATCAACCGCCGGAGAGCATTGTGGTTCCCTTCACGTGAAGGGAGAGCGCGCAATGCACTCCGGCATTAACCTTCGGGACACCCCGATTCGGCCGAAAATGCTCGCCTATGAAGATACGTGGTGATTGCCAGCGGACCGTCAAGGAGTGGATTTGCTTTCGCACCGAAAGTTGTCATTTTTGGTTCGTAAACGAGGCGCGTGGCGAGCATCCGTGCCCGCTGCGGCGCAACCTGGCGGAGATGGCGATGATCGATCGGCGCAGCTTCATCGTGGCATCCTTGGCGGCGCTGCTGCCGGCGGGTGCGTCAGCCGCCGGGCGTCCGGTCCGGCCGGAACCGCAAACCGTCGATTACGGTCCGGCCAAGCTCGACATCTATGCCGCGGACGGCGCCAACAACCTGCCGGTGGTCTTCTTCGTCCATGGCGGCGCCTGGCGGGTCGGCAAACGCAGTCAGGTCGGCGCCAAGCCGGGCTTCCTGCTCGCCAATGGCTTCGTCTTCGTCTCGATCGACTACCGCATGCTGCCGCAAGCCGACGTCGCCACCCAGGCCGGCGATGTCGAAAAGGCCTACGCCTATGTGCGCGCCAACATTGCCCGGCATGGCGGCGACCCGGACCGCATCGTCGGCATGGGCCATTCGGCCGGCTGCCATCTGATTGCGCTGACCGGCATGCGCGGCGGATTGCCCGGCGTCGCCGCGCTGATCCTCGACGACACCAGGGCCTATGATCTTGCCGCGCTTTCCAGGAATGGCGGCATGGTGCGCGCTTACGCCCGCGCCTTCTCTGATCCGACGCAATGGGAAGCACTTTCGCCGGCGAGCTATATCGACGGCAGGAAGCATCCGCCGACATTCATCGCCTATTCACGCGCGCCCGGGCGAGGCGAAGAGTCGAAAGCTTTCGCGGAACGCCTGCGCGCCGCCGGAGCCAAGGTCAGGATGTTCGACGGCAGCGCCTATACGCACATGTCGATCAATGGCGATTTCGGCAAGGACGGCGACGCCTTGACCGCGGCGGCAATGGCGTTTCTCAAGGCGACCGTCGGTTGACTACCAGCGCGTCTTCTCGCCGGGCGCCGCCGGCTCGATCGCCAGCGCATGCACGCCGGCTTTCAATTCGTCGGCGAGCAGGTCGTTGACGGCGCGATGGCGGTCGATGCGGCCCATGCCGGCAAAATCCGACGAGACGATGCGGACGCGAAAATGCGTTTCGCCGGTGCCGTCGAAGTGGGCCTCGTGGCCGTGCTCGACGTGGTGGTGGCCCGCGTGAAGGTGGCTTTCGTTGATGACGGCGAGCCTTTCGGGCGAAAACGCCGCCTTCAGCTTGTTTTCCATCGTCGACTGTATGGACATCCGGCTTTCCCTTTCCCACTTGACGGCATAGCCGCAAAATCTACGTTTTCGACCGCTTTTAAGCCGCGATTCAGCGGTTAGGGCGATCATCGGTGAAATGTCAATTCTTGTTTCGCACGTGCGAACAGCCCATAAATGGGTGAGATGAAAGCGTACCCCAAATATTTCGAGAAAATTCGAATCCGGCCGGAGAAGGACGCGGAGCTGAAATCGCACGCGCCGATCTGCCAGTGGGACGGCTGTAACGAGGCCGGTACGCATCGCGCCCCGGTCGGACGCTTGAAAGAGGGCGAGTACTTCCGCTTCTGCTTCGACCACGTGCGCGAATACAACAAGGGCTTCAACTACTTCTCCGGCGTGTCGGACAACGAGATCGCGCGCTTCCAGAAAGAGGCGTTGACCGGCCACAGACCGACATGGCGCATGGGCGCCACTAGCGGCGGGACGCGCTCGGCGCCGGATTTCGCGCAGCAGCGCTCGGGGCGCGCCGGCTACCACAACCGCATGCGCGATCCCTTCAACCTGTTCGGCTCAGGGGCGCGCGAACCGCGCGAGCGCAAGGCAAAGCCGCTTGAGGCCAAGGCGCTGGAAACGCTTGGCCTTGATACAAAGGCGACTGGTCAGGACATCAAGGCGCGTTATAAGGAACTCGTTAAACGCCACCATCCGGATGCGAATGGCGGCGACAGAGGTTCGGAAGACCGGTTCCGCGATGTGCTGCAGGCCTATCGCGTGCTCAAGCAGGCAGGATTGTGCTGAGCGGCCCTACGGTCCATGTCGTTTTCCAACTTTCATAAGGTTGGAAAAGGCTCTAAGACCGCCCCCGGACAAAATCGATTGCCGGCGAAACGCGGCGTTTCGCACGTGGAGACGTTGATAGAGATGAACAAGGTCGATCGCGACATCGCCAACCTACCCGACACGACGGTGTCGGTGAAGGAGAAATTCGGTTTCGACTCCAAGATGGTCGTTCCGGCCTATTCGGCGGCGACCGAGCATGTGCCGGACATCGACCCGGATTATCTGTTCGACAAGGCGACGACATTGGCGATCCTCGCCGGCTTCGCCTACAACCGCCGCGTCATGGTGTCGGGCTATCACGGCACCGGCAAGTCGACGCATATCGAGCAGGTGGCGGCGCGGCTCAACTGGCCCTGCGTGCGCGTCAATCTCGACAGCCATGTCAGCCGTATCGATCTCGTCGGCAAGGACGCCATCGTCGTCAAGGAAGGCCTGCAGGTCACCGAATTCCGCGACGGCATCCTGCCCTGGGCCTATCAGCACAATGTCGCGCTCTGCTTCGACGAGTATGACGCCGGCCGTCCGGACGTGATGTTCGTCATCCAGCGCGTGCTGGAATCGTCGGGCCGTCTGACGCTGCTCGACCAGAGCCGGGTCATCCGCCCGCATCCGGCGTTCCGGCTGTTCGCCACCGCCAACACAGTCGGTCTCGGCGACACCACCGGCCTCTATCACGGCACGCAGCAGATCAACCAGGCGCAGATGGACCGCTGGTCGATCGTCACCACGCTGAACTACCTGCCGCACGACAATGAAGTGAACATCGTGCTGGCCAAGGCCAAGCACTATCGCGACAGCAAGGGCAAGGACATCGTCAACAAGATGGTGCGCGTCGCCGACATGACGCGCTCGGCCTTCATCAATGGCGACCTGTCGACCGTGATGAGCCCGCGCACCGTCATCACCTGGGCCGAGAACGCCGAGATCTTCGGCGATATCGGCATGGCGTTCCGGCTGACCTTCCTCAACAAGTGCGACGAGCTGGAGCGTTCGGTGGTGGCCGAATTCTACCAGCGCGCCTTCGGCGAGGATCTGCCGGAGAGCGCCGCCAACGTGGTGCTGGGCTAGGCGCGCAGCTGAAAGGCCTTGAGCCTTTCAGCATGAATCGCGCAGGGAATGATGAATGGCGGGTCCGGGCGACAACACGCGCAACAAGTCGAAGAACGGGTCTGAAGCGGACAGCTTCAAGCGCGCCGTGACCGTGTGCATGCGCGCCGTCGCCGGCGACAAGGATCTCGAGGTCGGCTTCGCCAAGGACCGGCCGGCGCTTGCCGGCAATCGCGCGCGCCTGCCGGAACTGCCGAAGAAAGCTTCCCGCAACGATATCGCGATCACCCGCGGCCTGGGCGATTCCATGGCGCTGAAGCGCGCCTGCCACGATCAGCGCATCCACAACAAGCTGGCGCCGGAAGGCAAGCTGGCGCGGTCTATCTTCGATGCCGTCGAACAGGCACGCGTCGAGGCGATCGGCAGCCGCGCCATGCAGGGCGTGGCCGACAATATCGGCTCGATGCTCGAGGACAAATACGCCAAGGCGAACCTCGTCGACGTCAGGGACAAGGCCGACGCGCCGCTCGAGGAAGCGATTGCGCTGTTGGTGCGCGAAAAGCTCACCGGCCGCGCGATCCCGAAGAGCGGCGAGCGGCTGGTCGATCTGTGGCGTCCGTGGATCGAGGAGAAGGCCAGCGGCGACCTCGACGGCCTGTCGGCCAAGCTTGAGGACCAGCAGGCCTTTGCCCGCGTCGTGCGCGACATGCTGGTTTCCATGGAAATGGCCGAGGAGCTCGGCGACGACCAGGAGACCGACGACTCCGAGGAAAACGAAGAGAACGAACAGCAGGGCGAGGAACAGAGCGAGGAAGGCGGCGAGGAGGATTCAGGCTCCGAGCAGTCGCAGTCGGAAGATGCCGAAGCTTCCGCCGACGAGGAAGACTCGGCCGAGACGGAAGCGACTGACGCCACCTCCGACGATCTGTCGGATGAAGACGATTCCGACGCCGAGACGCCTGGCGAGGCCAAGCGCAACGACAATCCCTTCCTGAACCTGCCGAAAGAGATCGACTACAAGGTGTTCACCACCGCCTTCGACGAGACGGTGGGCGCCGAGGATCTTTGCGAGGAAGAGGAGCTCGACCGGCTGCGGGCCTTCCTCGACAAGCAGCTTGCCAACCTCTCCGGCGTCGTCGGGCGGCTCGCCAACCGGCTGCAGCGCCGGCTGATGGCGCAGCAGAACCGCTCCTGGGATTTCGACCTCGAGGAAGGCTATCTCGATCCGGCCCGCCTGGTGCGCGTCGTCATCGATCCGATGCAGCCGCTGTCCTTCAAGCAGGAACGCGACACCAAGTTCCGCGACACGGTGGTGTCGCTGGTGCTCGACAATTCGGGCTCGATGCGCGGCCGGCCGATCACTGTCGCCGCCACCTGCGCCGACATTCTGGCGCGCACGCTGGAGCGCTGCGGCGTTTCAGTGGAAATCCTCGGCTTCACGACCCGCGCCTGGAAGGGCGGGCAGGCGCGCGAGAAATGGCTGAAGGACGGCAAGCCGCCGAATCCCGGCCGGCTTAACGATTTGCGCCACATCATCTACAAATCCGCCGACCATCCATGGCGGCGCGCGCGGCGCAATCTCGGGCTGATGATGCGCGAGGGCCTGCTCAAGGAAAACATCGACGGCGAGGCGCTGCTTTGGGCGCATAACCGCCTCATCGGCCGGCCCGAGCAGCGCAAGATCCTGATGATGATCTCGGACGGTGCGCCGGTCGACGATTCCACGCTCTCGGTCAATCCGGGCAATTACCTGGAACGCCATCTGCGGGCGGTCATCGAATTGATCGAGACGCGCTCGCCGGTCGAGCTGCTGGCGATCGGCATCGGTCACGACGTCACGCGCTATTATCGCCGCGCCGTCACCATCGTCGATGCCGAGGAGTTGGCTGGCGCCATGACCGAGCAGCTCGCCTCGCTGTTCGGCGAGGAAAGCGCGCGCGACACGCGGCGCGGTGGATTGCGGCGCACCGGATGATCTTTTCGGGGCGGCGTGCGCGGCGGACGCTTTTCGCCTGCATGCTGGCCTGCGCCTCGCCGGGCGTTGCCGCTCCGGAAGCCCCTGTCGAGACGGTCGAGGTTTCGGCGCGGCCGATCAGCCAGTTCCGTGTCGGCCGTGACGAGACGCGGTTCGGGCCGCTCGAATTCGTCGGCGGACTGGAGATGACTTCGCCGGCGCGCGATTTCGGCGCGCTGTCGGCGCTTCGCTTCCTGAAGCCGGGCAGCGACTTCGTCGGTGTCGCCGACACCGGCTTCTGGTTCTTCGGCACGATCACCCACGGTGCCGACAAGCGCCCGTCCGGCGTTTCGAACTTTCGCATGCAGCAGATGGTCGACGCGTCGGGCCGGCCGATCGACCGGAAATGGGAGGTCGACGCGGAAGGGCTCGCGGTCAAGGACGGTATCGCCACCGTCGGTTTCGAGCGCGACCAGCGCGTCGCGCAATTCAAGATCGATCCCGACAATATGAAAGCGCCGGTCAGGCTGCTCGATTACCTGGTCCCCGCGCAAGAGCTGCGCCAGAACCGCGGCTTCGAGACCGTCACCCACGCCAATCCTTACGGACAGCACGCTGGCAGCCTGGTCGTGGTCTCGGAGAGGAGCCTCGACAAAGCCGGCAACGTCTACGCCGCCGTCATCGAGGGGCCGCACAAGGGGGTCTTCACCGTCAGGCGCGACGGCGATTTCGACATAACCGACGGCGCCTTCCTGCCGGACGGCGACCTGCTGCTCCTGGAGCGCAGTTTTTCGATCGCGCGCGGGGTGAAGATGCGGCTGCGGCGCATCTACGGCGAAAGCGTCGAAAAAGGCGCGGTTGCCGACGGGCCGGTGCTGATGGAGGCCGACATGGGCTACCAGATCGACAATATGGAAGGGCTCGACGTCTGGACCCGCTACGACGGCGCGCTGATGCTGTCGCTGATCTCCGACGACAACCATTCGATTCTGCAGCGCAACCTCTATCTGGAATTCATCCTGCACCAGGACTGAGGTCGGCACGGATTCAGCCGTGCCGGCGGGCGCCGCCGGCCGAGACTACCGGCCGACGTGACGGACCTCGTTCATCACGAAATTGGCCGCGCGCTTGCTGCGGTTGCGAATCTTGAGCGTCGCGGTGTTGTCGACGAAATAGGTGTGGAGGATGCTGTCGCGGGTGCGGACCTCCGGCCCGACGGTATCGACCGCGTGCCAGGTGTCGGTGCCGACCGCAAAGGCGTAGCCGGTGTTCGGGGAAAACGACATCCGGTGCGAATTCTCGAAACGCCCGTCCGCCTTGCGCTCGGCGAAGCGGGTGCCGATGTGGTTGATCGAGTCGTCCTCCGGCAGATAGAACTGGACCGTGATGCCCTTCCATTTCGTGTCGGTGTGGAAGCCGATCTTGTAGCCCGCCACGTCGCGCGTCAGCATCGGCACCGGATACATGCGGACCTTCATGAAGTCCGACCCGAACCGGCGCTCCAGGCCCGGAGCAAGGCGGCGCATGAACGCATCCTTCAGTTCCGGCGCGTGCAGCGCCTTGCCGACCAGAGACCAGACCGCCCGTTTTTCGCCAGGTAGATGGCGGATATATTCGGGGTAGAGGTCGATCTTGATCCGCGTCGCGGTGCCGTCGGCCTGAATGTTGACGTTGTTGCGCCCTTTGAGCGCGCGATATTCGCGCGCCTCGGGCATGGCGGTGCGCATGCGCAGATAGAGGTCCGCCGGAAAGACATCCGTCATCTCAAGATGCCAGAAAGGCTTTTCCACGAACGTGGCGCGGTCCACCGCTTCCACCATGTGGGAGACAACATGCTGCAGCGTCTGTTTGGCTGATGCTGGCGCCAACGCGCCGTCTATGGCCGACATGGATACCCTTTCCCCAATCCAAAGAACCCCGAATCCAAATTCCGTGAATACATATATCGCCGCCGGGGCGAAATGCTAACCAAAGCACAGGCTGGATTGCAATGATCCACCCGGCTGATGTCGATCGCGGTTCTCTAAATCAAGGGGTTACGCCGCATCAGCGCAAAGCAGGCGCGTTGCGGGGGGGCGCGATCGACGATGCTGGTATGGCCGCAGGCCGATATTCAACGAACCTTATAAATCTCGATCGGCTTCCCCGCCGTAGACTGGTCCAGTTCGAGCCATGCCGGCAGGTCGCCTCGCAGCAACGCCGCGGCAAGGCCCTTTGGCGCATCCTGTGCCAGCGATATCTCTTCGGTGTTGCCGCGGCAGATCGCGATCAGTCCGACATGCTCGCGCTCGATGACGGCGCGGGCGGCATCCGGCGTTCCCATGAACGCGTCGAGCATGGCCAAATTGCCGCCGATATTGCGGTGGTAAGGGCCGGCCAGCGCCCGGTGCCCGGTGAACATCAATATTCCCGAGCCGAGATTGGACGAAGCGAGCACCGTCGTCGCCGGCATGGCGGCAAGATCGTGGAAGTCGACCGGGTTGCCGCAGGTCACGGCATGGTCGGGATCGGAATTGATCCGCTGCGGCGCCTTCTGGACCACGGACTGCGCCGCCACCGCGACCCCGGCCCAGGTCGCGTTGAGCGAGACCAGCCACGCTATGACGATGCCGGCGGAAAGGCGCCATGACGGCGCGGCGTCCGCCCGCAGGCGGATTTTCGCGATCCAGGCCGAGAGCGGCAATACGGCGAAGGCGACGGAGAAGGTCGAGCCGCGCACCTGCCAGAGGCTGACGCCGAAGGCGACGACGAGCAGGATGGCGGCGAGTGTCTCCTCGCGGCGCAGGCGGCGGGTTCGCAGTTGAAAGCCGATCAGCAGGATCGCGATGAAGGGCGTCACATAGCGCGCCGCCATCAGCTTGGGCTGGTGGATGGCGACGCTCCAGAAGGGCTGCGCTTCGACCACGTCGGCCAGCCAATAGGTGCGGATACGCTCGTCCATGCCCGCATAGGGCGATGCCAGGCATTGCGGGAAGAACACGACCGTGGCGACCGCGACCACCGCCGCCAGCACCAGCATTGAAAAGAGCCGCGCCCGTGCCGTCGATGCGGTCAAGGTAGCGGCAATCGCGAGGCCGAAGCCGGAAAGTGCTGCGACGGCAAACTGGAAGGACGAGAAGGCGTCGCATTGGGCCACGCCCCAGTCGGCCGGCCGGATGGTCGCCACGAAGACCAGCGAGGCGATGCCGGCAAATCCGAGGCCGAAGCCTCGTGCCGTGGCGCACTCCTTGTCGTCGAGGATGAACAGGACGGCGGCACAGATGCCGAGCACCGCCACATATGGAGCGGTCTCCATGCCGACAGCCAGCGTCAGGCCGGCGCAAATGCCCGACAGAAGGGCAGCCGGCCGCCAGGAGGGCGCTTCCATCAGCAGCCAGAGGCCGGCCGCCGTCAGCAGCAGCTGGACATTGTGGTGATCGATCACGCCCGGGCTGTAGATCACCAGGAAGAAAAGGCCCGCTGTCGACAGGATGACCGCCGGCATCGCGACATTCGTGCCGGCGAAGCGCTGCGAGGCGCGCATCAGCACGAATATGGTCAGCCCGTAAAGCAAGGTCGGCCAGATGATCTGCGCGGCGCGTTCGGCGGTCGCGCGACTGGCGCCCAGCGCATCGAAGGCCATGATGATCAGCGCGAGCGGCGTGTCCACCAGCCGCGACCAGTGCATGACAAAGCCGCCGGAGGTGCCCATCCTGTATTGATGGAGGTCGAGCCAGCTTTGGCCGCCGAGCAGGTCGCGGACCTCGACCAGCCGCAGCATGCTGTCATTGTCGGCGCCGTAGTTCGTCAGGGTGGGGAAGCCGGAAACCGCGTTGATCGTCAGCACCACCAGCGTGGCGCATAACGCAAGCAGGAGATCGTTTTTCCAACCAGTGCCTGGCACGGTCATGCTGGTTCGCAATGCCCTTGAGAGTTTTCGCGATCCTGCACCATCGGCCGTAACAAAGCGTAAAGCGGCGGCAGCAATCCGGATTACGGCGTTCTGGCTGCGATCCAGATCACATGGCGGGCGCCGCGCTTGCCGTTGGCCCGCGTGTTGATCTCCTCGACCGCGAAGCCGGCCTGTTTCAACCGCCGGGTGAAACGGCTGTCGGGCCCCTGCGACCAGATCGCCAGAACGCCACCCGGCTTCAATGCGGCGCGTGCGGCGGCCAGCCCGGCCGCGTCATAGAGCGTATCATTGCCCTTGTAGACGATGCCTTCAGGACCATTGTCGACGTCGAGCAGGATGGCGTCCCAGGCGGCATTCTCCGGCCTTATCAGTTGGCCGACATCGGCCTCGAGAATGGTGACGCGAGGATCGTCGAGGCAGCCGTCGAAGATTTTCGCCATCGGTCCACGCGCCCAGGCGACGACCGCGGGAACCAGTTCGGCAACGGTGACGGCAGCATCGCCATCGAGCGCGGCGAGGGCGGCGCGCAAGGTGAAGCCCATGCCGAGCCCGCCGATGAGCAGCCTCGGCCGCTTGCGGCCAGCGATCCGCTCGCAGGAAAGCCTGGCGAGCGCTTCCTCGGAGCCGCTGAGGCGGCTGTTCATCAGCTCGTTGGTGCCGAGCATGATCGAGAACTCGGTGCCGCGCTGCTTCAGGCGAAGTTCCTGGCCGCCATGGGGCGTGCGAGCTGAATCAAGCTGAATCCAGGGAATCACGGTCTGGCCTACACCGCGACCGCCGGCTGGCTCCAGCGGGCGGCGAGCAGCCGGTAGGGGATCAGCGCCACGACGGCGATGATCAGCTTGACCGAAAGGTCGCCGAGCGCCCAGGACACCCAACGCATCGTCTCGACCGGCAGCACGCCCATCAGCGGCGCTGTCTCCAGCGCGAAGCTGTCATTGGGGCCGGCAAAGGCGAAGGCGGCGGAGAAGGCGACGCCGAAGAAGACGACGGTGTCGAACACCGAGCCGACCAGCGTGCCGACGATCGGCGCGCGCCACCAGCTCTGCCGGCGCAGCCGGTTGAAGACGGTGACGTCGAGCAATTGCGCGGTAAGGAAGGCGGCGCCTGAAGCGGCCGCGATGCGCACCAGCCGGTCGGCCGCGGTCTCGAATTCGATCAATCCGTGACGGAACAGGAAGGGCGGGACCAGGATCGAGCAGATCACCGCCGTCATGAAGCCGACGAACACTACCTTGCGCGCCACGGCGGGGCCGTAGCGGCGGTTGGCGAGGTCGGTGACCAGGAAGGAGAAAGGATAGGTGAAGGCGCCCCAGGTCAGCACGTCGGCGAGCGCCAGGCCGCCGACCTGGCCTTGCATCGGGAACTGGACAAGGATGTTTGAGGCCACGACGACGAGCGCCATGGCGGCCACGAAGGGCAGATATCGCATCAGGAAGTTCATTTTTTTATCCTGGGTAATGGAACCAGCCGAGCGTCTTGCCGACGCTCGCTCTTATTCCGAGCGCCGGCAAGGCCGGTGCCCGAGGCGGTCGTCGCCTGAAAGCTGCTTTAAGCGGCCGGCTGCTCGGCAAGCTTCTTGGCGATCTGCTTCTTGAGCAGGCGCGCGCGCTGCGACAGTTCCTTGACGTCGGCCTTGGCCAGGAAGGCGTCGAGGCCACCGCGGTGCTCGACCGAACGCAGCGCGTTGGCCGAAATGCGCAGGCGAACGTTCTGGTTCAGCGCTTCGGAAATCAGCGTCACATTGACCAGGTTCGGCAGGAAGCGACGCTTGGTCTTGTTGTTGGCGTGGCTCACATTGTTGCCAGTCTGGACTGCCTTGGCAGTGAGTTCGCAGGTGCGGGACATTTGTCTAACCTTCAGTTTCTAAACCTGCCAAACCATACTGCCCGCGCCGGGCGGCGCGCGGTCTCGGTCAGGCGGCCTTTGGAAAAGTTGGCGTTCCATAGTGGCATTTCACCACTGCGTCAAGCTCCGGCACGTCGCCAGCCGTCAGCCACGTTCCATATAAAGGCCGGATTTCACACTATAAGCCCTTCGCGAAGGGATATGCCAGGCTGGAGCCCCTGCGTTCCGGCCGAACCGTCAGGGATTCTCCAGCCGCCATGCTCCGTCCATCTCATCATGCACTCGCCAGCCTGCTTGCCCTTGCCGTGCCGGCAACAAGCTTCGCCGCCACTGCACCGCAGTCCTTCAAGGGCGAATACACGGTGTCCTATCTCGGCCTTTCGATCGCCAGGGCGACCTTTTCCAGCCGCTACGAAGGCGACAACTATGCCATCGACGGCACCGTCTCGGCCGCCGGCCTCGGCAAGCTCTTCGACGACACGAAAGGCACGATTTCGTCGAAGGGCACCATTTCCGACAAGCGGATGACGCCGCGGGTGTTCAGGGCAGATTATACGTCCGGCAAGAAGGCCTCGATGGTCGACATCCGCTTCAACAACGGCGCGGTCACCTCCACGCAGGTCGTTCCCGCGCCGAAGAAGCGCGATCCCAAGAGCTGGGTGCCGCTCGGCGACAGCGACCTGAAATCGGTGCTCGATCCGATGGCGGCGACCGTCATCCATGCCGACAGCCTGGACAAGGTCTGCGGACGCACGGTCAAATTCTATGACGGCGAGATGCGCGCCGACCTGACCTTGACCTATGCGTCCAAGGGCTCGATCTCCGTGCCCGGCTACAAGGGCGACACGGTGACCTGCAAGATGGGCTTCGAACCGGTCGCGGGCTATCGCAAGGGCCGCAAAGCGCTGAATTTCCTCAAGAACAAGAGCCGCATGCTGGTGACGTTTGCACCGGTCGGCCAATCCGGCGTATATGCGCCGATCCGCGCCACGGTCGGGACCCAGATCGGTCCGCTGACCATCAGCGCGGGACGGTTCGAAGCGGTAAATTAGGTCAGGCGCCGCCGCGCGCCGTCGGGGGGCAGGCATGGCGCGCGCAACACTGATCGGGTTCTCGGCGGTCGCCATGTGGGCGCTGCTGGCGCTGCTAACCGATGCCTCGGGCCAGGTGCCGCCGTTCCTGCTGTCGGCCATCACCTTCGCCATCGGCACCTGCGTTGGTCTCGCGGCGCGATTGGTGATGCCGGCTCCCGACAGGAGCCAGAAAATCCCTCGCCAAGTCTGGGTGATCGGCATTGCCGGCCTGTTCGGCTACCACTTCTTCTACTTCACGGCGCTGCGCAACGCGCCGGCGGTCGAGGCGAGCCTGATCGCCTATCTGTGGCCGCTGCTGATCGTGCTCGGCTCGGCGCTGATGCCGGGCGAGCGGCTTGCCTGGAACCATGTCGTCGGCGCGCTGCTCGGCCTTGCCGGTACGTTCCTGATCGTCACTAAGGGCGGCGCACTCGCCTTCGACGCGCGTTACGCCTTCGGCTACGCCATGGCCGCCGTCTGCGCGCTTCTGTGGTCGTCCTACTCGCTCCTGTCGCGGCGCTTCCCGTCGGTGCCGACCTCGATCGTCACCTGGTTCTGCGCGGCGACGTCGGTGCTTTCGCTGGCCTGCCATCTTCTGCTTGAGAAGACGGTGCTGCCGAACGGCCCTGGCCAGTGGCTGGCCGTCGTCGGGCTCGGCCTGATGCCGGTGGGCGCGGCCTTCTATGCCTGGGACATCGGCGTCAAGCGCGGCAACATCCAGGTGCTGGGCGCCGCGAGCTATGCCGCGCCGCTGTTGTCGACGCTGGTGCTGATCGCCGCCGGCGTCGCCGAGCCGTCGCTGCGCATCCTCGCCGCCTGCGTGCTCATCACCGGCGGCGCCGCTCTGGCGGCGAAGTCGCTGCTGATGCGCAAGCCGGCGGCAAAAGAGGCCAACGCATGATGCCTTTCCCCGGCGGCGTCGAGGCCAACGCCAACGCAACGCTTTTGTTCTCGTTCGTCGCGGCCGTGATCTACGCCTTTGCGCTGGACATGCCGCCGAAATGGACGCGCACGGCGGCAAAGACGCTTGCGGTCGCCCTGCTGGCCGTGCTCGCCGCCATGCAAGGCGGTCCGCTGCTGCTCGTGGCGGCGCTGGGCTTGAGCGCCGTCGGCGACGCCTTCCTGTCGCGCGACGGCGAAAAGGCCTTTCTCGGGGGACTGGCGAGCTTTTTCGCCGGCCACATCGCCTATGTCGCGCTGTTTTTACAGGCGGGCGGCGGGCTCGGCCTGTTGAGCGCCGAATCCTGGCGGGGCGCGCTCGCGCTCGCCATGGCCGCGTTCAGCATCGTCATGCTTGCCGCGCTCTGGCGCCGCGTCGGCCCGCAACTGCGCGCTCCGGTCGCCGTCTATGTCGCGGCGATCCTCGCAATGGGCATTTCGGCGCTCACGACGAACTATCCCTGGGTGATCGCCGGCGCGGTGCTGTTCATCGCCTCGGACGGGCTGCTGGCGACCGAGCGCTTCCTGCTCGCGGCGATCTCGCCGCATCGCCTGTGGATGCGCTACACGGTCTGGGTGCTTTACTACGCCGCCCAACTGGCGATCACGCTCGGATTTTTGTTGGGCATAGCCGGTTAGGACGGCTGCCAGCCCGGCTCGGCCAACTCGAAGGCGGCGAAATCGAAGCCCGGCGCCACGGTGCAGCCGACCAGCGTCCATTCGCCGAGGCTGCGCGCCGACTGCCACCAGCCGGCGGGCACCACGATCTGCGGCCGTTCGCCCGCGGCAAGCGCGGCGCCCAGCACCTGCTCGATGACCGCGCCTGCGCCTTCCCCATGCATCGACAGCGCTAGCGGCGCGCCGGCATAAAAGTGCCAGACCTCGGCCGCGTCTTTCACCCGATGCCAGGCTGACAGCTGGCCCTGCTCGAGCAGGAAGTAGATCGCGGTCGAATGACCGCGCGGGCCGCCCGCGGCATCGCGAAAGGTCTCGGCGTACCAGCCACCTTCGGGATGCGGGCGAAGGCCTAGCGTTGCGATAATCTCGGCGGCGCTGGTGGTCATTCGCATCCTTTATCTTGATGCTATCAGAAATTGTCCTTGCGCTTGCGGATCTCGGCGAACACCTCGGCGTCCGAGGCTTTCTCCATGCCAAGATGCTTGCGGATCGCCGGGTCATGCCAGCGCAGGAACGGGTTGGTCGACAATTCCTCGCCGATGGTGGTCGGCAGCGTCGGCTTGTTGTCGGCGCGCAGCGCCTCGATCCTTGCCGCGCGCTGCTTCAGAACCGGGTTGGCCGGATCGACCGTCACCGCGAAGCGGGCATTGGCCAAAGTGTATTCGTGGCCGCAATAGATGGCGGTTTCCGCCGGCAGCGCCGCCAGCTTCTTCAGCGATTCATACATGACCGGCGGCTTGCATTCGAACAGGCGGCCGCAACCCAGCGCAAACAGCGTGTCGGCGGTGAAAGCCACCTTCGAGGCCGGCAGGTGGTAGGAGATGTGGCCGGCGGTGTGGCCGGGCGTCTCGATGACCTCGATCCTTTCCTCGCCAACGCGCACGACCGAGCCCTGTTTCACCGTCTCATCGATGCCGGGGATCTTCGCCTTCTCGGCTTCCGGGCCGAGGATGCGCAACTTGAAGCGTTCCTTCAGCGCCAGATTGGCTTCGACATGGTCGGCATGGTGGTGCGTGGTGAGGATCAATGTCGGCGTCCAGCCGGTGCGCTTGACCGCCGCCAGGATCGGCGCCTCTTCCGGCGCGTCGATGATCGCCGTCTGCCCGCTTTTGGGATCATGGACCAGCACGCCGAAATTGTCGGTGCGGCACATGAACTGCTCGATTTCGACCGGCATCGCATGTCTCCATTCGTCGTCGCAGACATAGGGCGGCCGACCGCCGATGTCATGTCGCAGACATAGGGCGGCCGACCGCCGATGTCATCCTGGTTTGTCTGGTTTGTCGGACCTGGCGCCTTTGTCGAACTTTCCGCCTTTGTTGAACTTGGGCCCCGTCGCGGCTACCGTCCCGCGCATGCATTCGGATATCGTCGACCTGCGTTCCTTCTACTCGACCACGCTCGGGCGCCTTGCCGAGCGTTCGATCACCATGGCGCTGTCGTCCATATGGGCAACCGTTCCCAACGAACGGCTGGTCGGCCTCGGCTATACGCTGCCATGGCTGGAACGCTTCGGCGCCGATGCCGAGCGGGTCTTTGCCTTCATGCCGGCGACGCAGGGCGCGGTGGTGTGGCCGGCGGCCGGGCCGACCGCGACGGCGCTGGTGTTCGACGAGGAGCTGCCGCTGGTCGATTCCTGTATCGACCGCGTGCTTTTGGTGCACTCGCTCGAACATGCCGAAAACCCGCGCGAGACGCTGAACGAGATCTGGCGCGTGCTGTCGCCGGCGGGCAGGGTCGTCATCGTCGTGCCCAACCGGCGCGGCGTCTGGGCGCGGTTCGAGCACACGCCCTTCGGCAATGGCCGGCCGTTCTCGCGCGGCCAGCTGACCGAGTTGCTGCGCGAGGCGAATTTCACCCCGGCGACGTGGAGCGACGCGCTGTTCTTCCCGCCATCGCCACGGCGTTTCATGATGCGCTTCCACAACGTGCTGGAGAAGGCCGGCCGGCGGTTCTGGCCGATCTTTTCCGGCGTCATCGTCGTCGAGGCGCAGAAGCGGCTCTATCAGGGCGTGCCGGTCGCGCAGCGCGCCTCTCGCCGCGTCTTCGTGCCGGTCTTCTCGCCACAGGGCGCGACGCGGCTTGGCCGGCATGCGCGCCCTGCCAAGTGACGCGTTCGTGATCGCTACCGCGCCTTGCATCGCTCGGCGATCGTCACCCTATCTGAGGCAAGCGTGATCTAAGGCAAGCGCGACCAGCGCGGCGTTCGTGACCGCTGCGGAAACCAGGAATATCCTTCATGGACAACCAGACCGATAAAAAGCCTGGCCCAAAAAAGGCCGCCGTCTCGGTCGAGGCGAGCAGCCTCGCCGACCAGGTGGCGACGATCAAGCAGGGGCTGAAATCCTCGCCGGTGCGCAGGCAGCTTGCCTGGGTCTCCATCGGCATCGTCGCGGTCATCATCGCAACCTCGATCGGACAGGTCCTGCTCAACCGCTGGAACCAGCCTTTCTACGATGCGCTGGCGCGGCGCGACATGGCTGATTTCCTGCACCAGCTTATGGTCTTCGCGATGATCGCCGGCGGGCTTCTGGTGCTCAATATCGGCCAGACCTGGCTCAATCAGATGATCCGCTTGCGGCTGCGCGAGGCGTTGACGCTTGATCTGATCGATCAATGGATGCGCCCGGCGCGTGCCTTCCGGCTGGCCAATGCGGGCGCCATCGGCGTCAATCCCGACCAGCGCATGCAGCAGGATGCGGCTCACCTGTCGGACCTGTCGACGGATCTCGGAGTCGGCCTGCTGCAGTCCTTCATCCTGCTTGTCTCCTTCATCGGCGTTCTGTGGGAGCTGTCTTCCGGCTTCGTGTTCCACGTCGGCGGCTATTCACTGGCGATCCCGGGCTACATGGTCTGGGCCGCGTTCATCTATGCCGGCATCGCCTCCTGGCTGAGCTGGCTGGTCGGACGTCCGCTGATCAGCCTCAACAGCGAGCGCTACACCCGCGAAGCCGAGCTGCGCTCCTCCATGGTGCGGATCAACGAGAATGTCGACGCGATCGCGCTCTATCACGGCGAGCCCGATGCCAAGCGGCGGCTCGAAATCGATCTCGGCACGGTGCTGGGCGCCATGCGGCGCATCTTCACCGCGCAGATCAACCTGTCCTGGGTGACCGACACCTATGGCTGGATAACGGTGGTGGCGCCCATCCTGGTGGCTTCGCCGGTCTATTTCTCGGGCGACATCTCGTTCGGCGGGCTGATGATGGCGGTCGGCGCCTTCAACCAGGTCCATTCGTCGCTGCGCTGGTTCATCAACAACATCGGCAGCATCGCCGACTGGCGCGCGACGCTGATGCGCGTGGCGGACTTCCGCATAGCGCTCACCGAGACCGATGCGCTGCACGACACGGAAAAACGCATCCAATTCGGAGAGAACGCCAATGGCAGCCTGACCTTCGACAAACTTCAGGTGTCTTCGCCGGAAGGCTGCACCAAGCTTGCCCAGACCGATGTCGAAATCCACTCCGGCGAGCGCGTCATGATCACCGGCGAGCCGGGCGCGGGCAAGACATTGTTCTTCCGCGCCATTGCCGGCCTGTGGCCATGGGGGAGCGGCCGGATCGGCCTGCCGGCCGGCGAGACCCCCATCTTCGTGCCGCGCGTGCCCTATTTCCCGGCCGGCACGTTGCGCGAGGTTCTCGACCATCCGAATGGCGAGCCTCCGGCCAGCGATGCCGAGATCGAGGCGGTGCTCGCCGAGGTCGGCCTCGACCGGCTGGCAGCCGCCCTCGACCATCCCGGGCGCTGGGAACGCGAGCTCGGCGATGACGAACAACGGGCGCTGGCTTTCGCCAGGCTCGCCCTGCGCAAGCCGAAATGGGTGATCATCGACGAAGCGCTCGACGCGTTCGACGGGCCGTCCCTAAGGCGCGTGCTGGCCATGCTGCAGAAACGCCTGCCCGAAACCGCGATCATCAATATCGGGCGCGGTCAGCACAACAACCAGTTCTTCCCCCGCTCGCTGAACATCGTGAAGGATTCCGGGGCCCAGGCACTGAAACCCGCGCGCGTTCGGGCAGGGGCGATCGAGCCGCCGCCTCCGGCGGCGCGCCGCAAGAAGGAATCAACGGAAGCCTAAAGCGCGTCGCGCTGAAACGGATCCAGGCGACGCGCTTTAAGCCTTTGTTTTGATGCATGTCGTTGTCCCAGAACCGCTGCGCACTTCTGGGCGACATGCATTAAGATAATTTCAGGAAAAGCGCGGGCGGCTTTCTGTCACGGTCGCCTCACGAAACGATCAGATCGCCCGGGCGCCGTATTTGGCGCGGAACTCGTCGTAGCAGTCGCGCCGCCCGCGGCGGCCGACGACATAGCCGCGCAAGAGTTCGGCCGGCGAGTAGCCGAGCGACTTGGACGACCGGTTGGCGTGGTAGCCCGAAAATGCCTGCGGCAACCTGCCCTTGAGGATATCGGCGATGATCTGCCGCGCGATCATGTAAGGCGGAACGTCGGGATAGCGGTCGGCGATATAAGGATGCTTGTCGATCAGATTGGCGTAGGCCTCGACATAGCCGTCGCGGCGGCCGGAGATCGAATTCTCCGAATTGTATTTCTTCCAGTCGATGTCCTCGGACAGCAAGGCGCCGCTGCGTTGGGCAAAGCGCAGCAGCAGTTCGCGGTCCTGCATGCGCGTCACGTCGCTGTCGTAGCCGCCGATCGCGAGCAACGACTCGAGCCTCGCCGTGATTGCCGAGCCGGCAATGAAGATGGTCTGCGAGACCAGGGCGCGCTGCAGCGTGCCCTTGTCGAGGAAGGCTTCGCGATTGATGCATTTGGTGCTGCGGCCGCCCTTCAGCGACAGGAAGGAACTGATCAGCACTTCGAGCGAAGGCTTCTCGTCGAAGCGCGCCAGCGTCCGCTCCAGCCGGTCCGGCAGATAGACATCGTCCGAATCAAGAAACGTCACGACCGGTGCCCGCGCGCGCTCGATGCCCGCATTGCGCGCAGCATTGGCGCCGCGCCATTTGGCGCCGACGTAAATCAGCCTCGGGTCGCGAATTTCGGCCAGCGCGGCAGCCGTGCCGTCGGTCGAACCGTCGTCGACCACGATATGCTCGAAGTGGGTAAGTGTCTGCGCCAGAACGCTTTCCACCGCGCGCACGACCTGGCTACGCCGGTTGTGGGTCGGCGTGATCACTGAGATCAGCGGAACGTCCTGGTTCGACATCGGGCTGCCACCGCCGGTCGGATCTGGTGTTTGTCGGATGGGTCCGATGGCGATCTTCGTTCCCACCTCTGATTTGCGGCAAACGCTACAAAAAAGCCCCGCTTGTGTCACGCCATGCCGGCCCAGAAATGCCGAAATTGGTGGCTTTTCTGCAACATTGCGGTTTGATGGCAACACATCGGCGTTCCGGCCGGCGTGACGGGCCGCCGGCCAGGGGACAGCGGCAAGAACCATACGCTTGTGGAACTCGGCCTCCGCGGCATCAGCGCCTCAGCAAAAACACCGCCTGCTGGCCGAAGAAGTTCCAGAACCACCAGGGCATCGACAGGCCGATCTTCTGGCCGTTGGCGTCGAGCGCGGTCGCTTTCTCGACGGTCGCGCCGAGTTCCTCGCACAGGTTGACGAAGTCGCGGATGGTGCAGAAGTGGATGTTGGGCGTGTCGTACCAGGAGTAGGGCAGGTCCTTGGTGACCGGCATCCTGCCCTTGACCAGCAGTGAAAAGCGCACGCGCCAATGGCCGAAATTGGGGAAGGAGACGATGGCGCGGTTGCCGATCCTGAGCAGCTCGTCGAGCACGACCTTCGGGTTGCGGGTCGCCTGCAGCGTCTGCGACAGCACGACGAAGTCGAAGCCCTTGTCGGCGTAGAATTTCAGATCCGTGTCGGCGTCGCCCTGGATAACCGATAGCCCGCGCGCCACGCATTCGTTGACGCCGCGCTGCGACAGTTCCAGACCGCGGCCGTCGACCTGCCTGGTCTCCTGCAGGAGTTCCAGAAGCACGCCGTCGCCCGAGCCGACGTCGAGGACGCGCGAATTGGCCGGGATCAGGTCGGTGACGACGTCGAGGTCGACACGCTGGGCGCGATTGACGGTCATGGCGTCGCCTCCTGCGTGGCGCATGATCCCCGTCCGAAAGGCCCGCTGCGTTTCGGGGTCATGCGCTGAGCCCTCTGGCGCGGGCGGCCGACGCGACGAAGCCGTTGATGGCCGCGAACAGCTCCGGCTCGTCGAGCAGGAAGGCGTCGTGGCCGCGATCGGTCTCGATCTCGACGAAGGAGACGGAAGCGCCCGCGGCGTTCAGGGCATGCACGATCGATCGGCTCTCCTCGGTCGGGAACAGCCAGTCGCTGGTGAAGGAGACCAGGCAAAAGCGCGTCTTGGTGCCGGCGAAAGCGTCGGCAAGGCGCCCGCCGTGGTCGGCGGCAAGGTCGAAATAGTCCATGGCGCGGGTCAGATAGAGGTAGGAGTTGGCGTCGAAGCGGTCGACGAAGGTCATGCCCTGGTGGCGCAGATAGCTCTCGATCTGGAAATCGGCGTCGAAGCCGAAGGTCAACGCCTCGCGGTCCTGCAGGTTGCGGCCGAACTTGCGGTGGAGCGCTGCTTCCGAAAGGTAGGTGATGTGGGCGGCCATGCGCGCGACGGCGAGCCCCTTTTCCGGGCGCTTGCCGAAATCGAGATATTTGCCGCCATGCCAGTCCGGATCGGCCATGACGGCCTGTCGGCCGACTTCGTGGAAGGCGATGTTCTGCGAGGAATGGCGGGCGCCAGTGGCGATCGGCAGGGCGCAGAACACGCGCTCCGGGTAGCTTGCGGCCCATTCCAGCACCTGCATGCCGCCCATCGAGCCGCCAAGCACGCAAAACAGCTTTTCGATGCCGAAATGATCGATGAGCATCGCCTGCGCGCGCACCATGTCGCGGATGGTGATGATCGGCAGGTCGAGCCCGTACGGCTTGCCAGTCGCCGGATTGGTCGAGGCCGGGCCGGTCGAGCCGAGGCAGCCGCCGACGACGTTGGAGCAGATGACGAAGAAACGGTTGGTGTCGATGATCTTGCCGGGGCCGATCAGCACCTCCCACCAGCCCGGCTTGCCGGTCACCGGGTTGGTGTTGGCGACGTGCTGGTCGCCAGTCAGCGCGTGACAGACGAGGATGGCGTTGGAGCGCGCGTCGTTGAGCGTGCCGTAGGTCTGGTAGGCGATCTGGAAAGGCGAAAGGATAGTGCCGGCATCGAGCTTCAGCGGCTTGTCCGGGCCGAACTGCAGCACCGGGCTCGACGGATGGTCGACCTCGTCCTTGGTTCTTGCAGCGCGCTGAGCGGCCATGTCCGTCCTCATCCTGTGCCGCATCGGTCTCGTCCGATGCGGTGTCCGGCCGGCAGCGGACAACAAAAAACCGGCATTGCCGTCGCAAAGCCGGTTACAGGTTGCAAACGGCCCTTTAGCGAGTTGTTTAACGTGGCTGCAAGCCGACCGGCCAAATCACCACGGGAGTCTGCAGACCTTCTAGGACCAGCGCCGCGCTTCGTCAACGGGTAGCCTGGCAGGCCGACACATGGCACGCATTTCTCGTCGCAGATTCTTGCCGGAAAGCCGCATGACGCCTTCGCGGAATCTGCTCAGCGCTTCGGCGCAACGCCCAGTTCGCTGCGCCGCCAGGCCGAAGGCGAAATGCCGATGGATCGCTTGAATTCGCGGCCGAAATGATAGACGTCGCAAAAGCCGCATGTCTCGGCAATCTCGGCGATCGGCTGGTCGTCCTGCACCAGCAGCGACTGCGCGTGCATCAACCGCTCGCGCATCAGCCACTGATGCGGGCTGGTGCGAAGATAGCGCTGAAACATCCGCCGGGTCTGCGACGGCCCGAGCCCGGTGGCGGCTGACAGAGCCGACGCGTTCCATGCAAAACCGAGCGCCCCGCGCATCGCTTCGATCCCGGAAGCGAGCGGTTTCGGCAGGTCGTCGCTGTCGGGCCCCGCCAATGCGCGATCGATCAGGAGCAGGAATTCGGCAACCAGATGCGAAAGGCGCAGATCGAGGCTGGCGTCGCGGCGGCGCAACGCGGCAAACAGGCGCTCGAACCACGGGACCGGAGCCGCTCCCTCGGCGAAGGTGGCGCGCGGCGCGTCCTCGCCGAACAGCTTGCGCCGCAGGATCGCCGGCTCCGGCCCGTCCAGCCTGAACCAAAGCACCGTCCAGGGATCCCGGGGATCGGCGGAATGGACATGCGGCGCCTCGTTCGCCATCCAGACCAGTTGACCAGGGCCGACGTCGATCCTTTGCCCAAGCGTTTCGACATAGCCGGCACCGGCAAGACAATAGAGGATGTCCTGTCCGGGATAGATGGCGCGTTCTATCCGGTAATCCGGCCCGGCGGCGACTTTTCCGGCGCGCAGCACGCTGAACGCGGCCCGGGTCCAGGCCGGGGCTGGCATATAGTGGAAACTCTCAATTACGGACGTCCTTTTTTGCATGCGCGCTTTATACAAAAAATGCGTTCCCTTTGTCCATTTTGTTCCCCGGTGGAGGGGCTAAATTTCTCTTCATGAGCCTGGCAATTCCGGCCGGAAACGAATCGGAACCGGGCCTTCAAAAAGGTTCAGGGGCGCCCGCGCGGCATCGCGGGACGCTCGGGGTTCCAGGGAGAATACCGATGCTCGCGATGACCAGACACGAGGCCGAACTCTACGCACGCGACGGCTACATCATTCGCCGTGGCCTGCTGGGCGCCGGCGAAGTCGCCAACTTTCGCGACCACGCCCGCAAGCAGCTCGAAAAGGAGCAGAGCAATGGCGGCGTGATGTCCAAGGGCGACAAGGAGGGCAAGACCACGCTTTTGAAGATGTGGACCAAGGCCGAGGACGACAAATACGGCCTGCTGGCCCGCGACGAGCGCATGGTCGACCTGGCCGAGGACGCCGTCGGCAAGCCGATCTACCTCTACAGCCACAAGATGACGATGAAGCAGCCTAACGAAGGCGGCGCGTGGGAATGGCACCAGGACTTCGGCTATTGGTACAATTACGGCTGCCTGGCGCCGGAAATGATGAGCATCTACGTCGCGCTCGACAAGGCCACGCGCGAAAACGGCTGCCTTCAGGTGCTCAAGGGCACGCACAAGCTCGGCCGCCTCAACCATATCCGCGAGAATGACCAGACCAATGTCGAGCAGGAGCATCTCGAAGCGGCCCTCAAGCGTTTCGAGCACATCTATGTCGAGATGGAGGCGGGCGACGGCCTGATCTTCGACGGCAACCTGCTGCACCGCTCGGACGCGAACCGCTCCGACACATATCGCTGGGGCTACATCTGCTCCTACAACGCCGTCGAGAACGCGCCTTTCAAGAAGGTGCGCGAATACGGCAACTACGAACAATTGCGCAAGGTGCCTGCGGGCTCTTTCCAGCAGGCTTCGTGAGCAGGCCCGGCCGGGCGCAGGCCCGGCCTTGAGGACATCGATCCGGGCCTGGGCCCAGGCCACGGATCGATGGGAAGATGAAGAACAGCGACGGACGGCTGCAGCCGTCACGCCGCCGTCGAGGGAGGAATGGATGGCCGATACGGTCAGGAGCGGCGCGCGCGCGGCAGCCGCAGGCCGGTTTGAATTGTCGCGACTCTTGCGGGTCCGTGAGGCTGGCGTGTTCATCGCGCTGGTCGTAATCTGCCTGTTCCTGACCTTCGCGACCGACGCCTTCCTCACCTCGCTGAACCTCTTGAACATAGGCCGACAGGTTTCGCTGCTCGGGATCATGGCGGTCGGCATGACGTTCGTGCTGATCTCCGGCGAGGTGGATCTGTCCGTCGGATCGACCTACGCCTTCTCCGGGCTTGTCACCGGCATGCTGATCATCGCCGGCTGGGGGTTGCTGCCGGCGCTCGCGGTCGGCCTCTTCGCCGGCGCCGTCATCGGCGTCATCAACGGTATCCTGTCCACCTACGGCCGCCTGCCTTCGCTCATCGCCACGCTTGGCATGCTCAGCATCGTGCGCGGCGCCGCGCTCATCCTGACCAACGGCCAGCCCGTCACCGTCAACGCGCGCAACGGCGCGCTTCCCGACGTTCTCGAGACCTTCAGCTTCATGGGGCAGGGCTATCTGTTCAGCGTCATTCCGATGCAGCTCGTGTTCTTCGCCATCATCGCCGTGCTGGCATGGCTGGTGCTTTCCTATTCGAACTTCGGTTTCCGGGTGTATGCCGTGGGCGGCAGCGCCAAGGCGGCGCGCGTGTCGGGCATTTCCGTCAACACCGTGAAGATCTGGGCCTTCGTGCTGATGGGGCTGCTCGCCGCCTTCGCCGGCATCCTCAGCCTCGCCTTCCTGCCCAGCGGGCAGGCTGGCCGCACCGGCCTCGGGCTGGAGCTCGACGTCATTGCCGCGACCATCGTCGGCGGCGCCTCGCTGTCGGGCGGCGAGGGCACCATCCTTGGAACCATACTCGGCGTGCTGATCATCGGCGTGATGCGCAACGGCCTTGTGCTGATGGGTGTGTCGCCCTTCGTGCAGGAGCTGATGATCGGCCTCGTCATCATCATCGCCGTCGGCATCGATAAATGGACCACGCGCCGCGCGACCTAGAACCGGATCCAGGTTTCAGGCCGCAACTTGAAATCTGAATCCGGTTCTAAATCAAAGAGATAGAACATGATGTCGTCCGGAAACCGCTGCGCACTTTTCGGCATCATGCTCTGAGGGCAATCAAGCCAAACAAAAAAGGGAGGACTATCCATGAAAATCAGACACATCATTCTCGCGGCGGCGCTCAGCCTCTTGCCCGCGCTCGCGCATGCCGAGGCCAAGCTCGCCGATTTCTCGCTCGCCGACCGCATCAAGGCCAAGATCGCCGCCGGCCAACCGCTCGACATCTATGTTTCCTACCATGACGTCTCGAACGAGTTCGCGCCGTTCATGAAGGCCGGCGTCCAGCGCGCGGCGACCTCCGACAAGGTCAACGCGCAGTTCATCGGCCCGGTCGGCGCCGACGCCGACGGCCAGATCAGCGAGATCGAGACGCTGATGAGCAAGATGGACGGCCTGGCGATTTCGTCGGTGTCGACCGACGCGCTGGCGCCGCTGATCGACAAGGTGATCGCCGCCGGTATCCCGGTCGTCACCTTCAACACCGACAATCCCGAAAGCAAGCGCCTGGCTTTCGCCGGCCAGGACCTCGTGCAGTCGGGCCGCGAGGCCGGCAAGCTGATGGCCAAGGTCCTCGGCGGCAAGGGCAAGGTGATGATCACCACCATCGACGCCGCCGCCCAGTGGTCGCTCGATCGCGAAAAAGGCGTGCGCGAGGCGCTGAAGGCCGAGCCCGGCATCGAGGTGGTCAGCACGCTGAACACCGGCACCGATCCGCAGAAGATCTATTCGGCGATCGAGAACGCCATGCTGGCGAACCCCTCGATCTCCGGCGTCCTGTCGCTGGAATGCTGCTCCACTCCCGCCGCCGGCACCTGGGTCGAGCGCAACAAGGCCGCCGACAAGGTGAAGGTGGTCGGCTTCGACCTGCTCGACCAGACCGTGCAGCTCGTGCAGAGCGGCGACGTGCAGGCCACGATCGACCAGGCTCCGGAAAAGCAGGGCTTCGCCGCGGTCGACCTCATCGTCCAGTTCCTCAAGGGCCAGACGATCGAGAACCTCGACACCGGCGTCGGCGTCTACACCAAGGAGAACATCGCCGAGGTGGCCAAGAAGTAACAAGGCCAGCGTGACGGCCGGCGGGCCACAGGTCCCGCCGGCCGTCGAGCCAGCTCGATGACGGCCGCCCCCTCGCTCGCAAACATCGTCGAGATCGCCGGACTGACCAAGCGGTTCCCCGGCATGCTCGCGCTTGATCGTATTTCCGTCGGCTTCCGGGCCGGCGAGGTTCACGCCGTGATCGGCGAGAACGGCGCCGGCAAGTCGACCCTGATGAACATCCTGGCCGGCGACCTGCGCCCCGATGGCGGCAAGCTTCGGGTCGACGGCAGGGAGGTGAAACTGGCCTCCCCGCTCGACAGCCGCGCCCATGGCATCACCGTCGTCTACCAGGAGCTGGCGCTCTGCCCGACGATGAGCGTGGCCGAAAACATCATGATGTCGGACATGGCGGCGCGCTCGGCCGTTTCGCTGCTGCCACGCGACATGATGCGGCGGGAGGCGCGGGACGCGCTCACCCGGCTCGGCATGGGCGGCCTCGACCCCGACACCAAGGTCGGTCGTCTCTCGGTCGCCGAGATGCAGCTGGTCGAAATCGCCGGCGCCATCCGCCAGAAGGCCCGCGTGCTGGTGCTGGACGAGCCGAATTCGGCGCTTTCCAAACGCGAAAGCGAAAGGCTTTTCGAGGTCGTCAGGCAGCTTCGCGCCGAGGGCGTGACCATCATCTACGTATCGCACCATCTGCGCGAGGTGCTGGATATAGCCGACCGCGTCACGGTGATGCGCGATGGCCGTACGATCGTCACGTTGGACAATGAGGGCCTGTCGGAGGACCAGCTCATCCGGGCCATGGTTGGCCGCGACCTCGATGCCGCCCTGCAATGGTCGCTTCAGGTCGAGCCCAGGCCTGAGGACGAGGACGCCGTGCTGAAGGTCGAGAACCTCGAGGCGGAGGGGCTGGAGGACGTCAGCTTCAGCGTGCGCGCCGGCGAGATCCTCGGCATCGGCGGACTTCCCGATTCCGGCAAGGACGCACTTGGCGACGCGCTTTTCGGGCTCTGCGCCCGGCGTGGCAAGGTCACCATAGACGGCAAGGAACTGCGCGGCGCCGATCCGCTCGCCGCGATCCGCCTCGGCATGTCCTTCGTTCCGGCCGACCGGCGCGGTTCCGGCGGCCTGCTGCAGATGAGCGTGGCCGACAATGTCGTCTCCGCCTCGCTGGCGCGCTTTTCGCTGGCCGGCTTCGTGCGGCGCGGCGCGGTGAAACGCGAGGCGCGCGCCCAGGTCGCGCGGCTCGATGCGCGGATTTCACATCTTGGCCAGAAACTGGGAACGCTTTCGGGCGGCAACCAGCAGAAGATCATCCTCGGCCGCAGCCTCGTCACCAATCCGCGCGTGCTGGTGCTTCACGAGCCGACGCGCGGCATCGACGTCGGCGCCAAGGCGGAAATCTACTCGATCCTGCGCGGCATCGCCGGCGAAGGCATGGCGATCGTCATGATCTCGTCGGAGATACCGGAGTTGATCATGAATGCCGAACGAGTGCTTGTGCTGCGCGACGGCCGCCTGTCTGGTGAACTCACTGGCCAGGCTATCAACGAGACGGCGATCCTCGCGCGCGCCATGACATCCTGAGACGGGAATGCGGATGACCAAGCCAAAGATAACCATCGTCGGCAGCTTCGCGGTCGGGCTGACCATGCGGGCACCCAAGCTGCCCATTTTCGGCGAAACCATGCTCGGCACCGATTTCGACATGGGTCCGGGCGGCAAGGGCTCCAACCAGGCCGTTGCAACGGCGCGTCTGGGCGCGTCGTCGTCGCTGCTCGCCATCCTCGGTACCGACAAGCTCGCCAGCATCGCCACCGATCTCTATGCGGCCGAAGGCGTCGACACCAGCCTCGTGACCACGCGGACGGAGCGGGCGACCGGCGTCGGCTTCATCATCCTCAACAACAAGGGCGAGAACTTCATCATCCTCGACATGGGCGCCAACGAGCTGATGGACGCGGCCACGGTCGACACGGCCGAGGCGCGCATCGCCGAGAGCGATGTCGTGATGACCGTTCTGGAGGTGCCGACGGCCGCCGCCACGCGGGCGATGGAGCTTGGCCGCAAGCATGGCGCAAGGACGATCCTCAACCCGGCGCCGGCGCGCCAGCTGCCGGACACGATCTTCGCCTGGGTCGATTACCTCACTCCGAATGAAAGCGAACTGCGCATCTTGCTCGGCCTGCCCGCCGACGATCCGCGGTCCTCGCGCGAGCTCGCCCGGGAATTGCGGCGGCGCGGCGTGCGCAACGTCGTCGTCACACTCGGCCGCAGCGGCGCGCTCATCCTGACCGACGAGATCGACGTCATGGTGCCGGCGGTGCCGGTGGAGGTCACCGACACGACCGGCGCGGGCGATGCCTTCAATTCGGGCTTCGCCATGGCGCTTGCCGAAGGCCGCGACATCGTCGACGCCGTGCGTTTCGGCGTCGTCTGCGGCGCGATCGCCTGCACCAGGCTCGGCGTCATTCCCGGCCTGCCCCAGCGCGCCCAGGCCGACGCGCTTTATGCCGAAGCCATGAAAACCGTGTGGAAGGAGCAACCGTGAACCGCAACCGACTGCTTAACGCCGAACTCGCTCACGCCATCGCCTCCATGGGGCATGGCGACCTGATGATCGTCTGCGACGCGGGTTTTCCCATTCCGTCGAGCGCATGGCGCATCGACCTCGCGATCGCGCCCGACATTCCCGATCTCGAGACCGTGCTGACGCCGATCGCGGCCAACCTGATCGCCGAACGCATCGCCTATGCCGACACGCTGCCGGTGCACAACGCGCCGCTGCTCGCGAAGGTGAAGCGGCTGTTCCCGGACGCCGACCATGAAACCGTCAAGCACGAGGCCATTCTCGGCGAGATGGCCGCCAAGGCCAAGGTGATCGTGCGCACCGGCGCCTTCGACCCCTGGGGCAACATCCTGCTCTATTCCGGTGTCGATGTCCCGGCCTGGTTCTCCAAGCCCGGCGTTGTCGCCCCCGACTACTACGCCAAGAAACTCAAGGGCTGAGCGTGCCGAAGATCTTCGATTTCGGCGGGCGCGAGGTCGAGCGGAGCATCACCGTCGCCGGCCTGCGCGCATTGCGGCAGGCCGGCCGGCGCGTCGCCCAGGTGACCGCCGAGACGGCGGCCGAGGCGGCCGCGGCCGAGGCGGCCGGCATCGAGATGGTCGTCTGCCGGGCGGCCAATGTTGCCCGCGTCCGCGAAGGATCGCGCCGCGTCTTCGTGACGGCCGCGCTCGGCTTCGCCGACGCGGTGACCGGCGACGAAATCCTGCGCACCGCTTTTTCGGCGATCACTTCCGGCGCGGACGCCGTCATCACCGGACGCGGCTTCGACACGGTGCGCATGCTGGCCAATGAGCGGATACCGGTCATGGGCCATCTCGGTTTCGTGCCGCGCAAATCGACCTGGGTCGGCGGTATCCGGGCGGTCGGCAAGACCGCGGCCGAGGCGGTCGAGCTCTGGGATCAGTTCCGGCGACTGGAGGATGCCGGCGCCTTCGCGGTCGAGTGCGAGATCATTCCGGCGGCGCTGATGGCGGAAATCCACCGCCGCACCGCGCTGGTGACCGTGTCGCTCGGCTCAGGCGCCGAGCCGGACGTCATCTTCCTGTTCACGTCGGACATCTGCGGCGAGTCGACCCGGCTCCCCCGCCATGCGCGGGCCTGGGGCAATCTGGCCGCGTTGCATCGGCAGATAAGCGATGCCCGGATCGACGCGCTCACCGCCTTCCGCAAGGAGGTCGACGGCGGCAGCTACCCCGGCAAGGCCGAGATCGCGGCCATTGCCGAAGAGGAGTTGGAGGGGTTCCGCGCCGTCGTCGATTCGACGAAGCCATGACTGGTCTTTGAGACCCGGCGCAATTTCAAGGCCCGATCCTCGCGGGCGGTCCGCATAGGCCAGGCGCCGGCACTCGACATTCCAGCCCGTGGCCTGTATTTCCGCTGCGGCCTTGAAGGCCTTCTCGACGGATTTGTGACATGAAGCAGGATCAGCCCCGTCCGACGCCCCGCGCGGGCATCATGGACATCGAGGCCTATGTGCCGGGAAAAAGCACCGCGCCGGCCGGCGTGACGAAAGTCTACAAGCTGTCGTCGAACGAAAACCCGCTCGGGCCTTCGCCGAAGGCGATCGAGGCCGCGCGCGAAGTGGCGGCGAAGCTCGACGTCTATCCAGACGGCACGGCGCGGCGGCTGCGCGAGGCGATCGCCGAGGTGCATGGGCTGAACCCGGCCAACATCATCTGCTCCAACGGCTCCGACGAGATCCTGGGGCTGCTGGCGCAGACCTATCTCGCGCCGGGCGACGAGGCCGTGTTCACCGAGCACGCCTTTATGGTCTACAAGATCTACATCCAGGCGGCGGGCGCCAAGCCGGTGGCGGTCAAGGAAACCGACGAGCGCGCCGACATCGACGCGATCTTGGCCGCGGTGACGCCGGCGACGCGGATCGTGTTCCTCGCCAATCCCAACAATCCGACCGGCACCTATGTGCCGTTCCAGGAAGTGCGCCGGCTGCACGCGGCATTGCCGAAGGACGTGCTCCTGGTGCTCGACGCGGCCTATGCCGAATATGTGCGGCGCAACGACTACGAAGCCGGCATCGAGCTGGCGGGCAGCTCCGAGAACGTGGTGATGACCCGCACCTTCTCCAAGCTCGGCCTTGGCGGCGCGCGCATCGGCTGGATGTACGGGCCGGCGCATATCGTCGATGCGATCAACCGCATCCGCGGTCCGTTCAACGTCAATGCCACCGCGATCGAAGCCGGCATCGCCGCGATCCGCGACCGCGCCCATATCGAGCGCAGCGTGACGCATAACGAGAAATGGCTGACCTGGCTGAGCGCGGAGCTGACCGAGCTCGGCCTGCGCGTCACGCCCAGCGTCGGCAATTTCGTGCTGATCCATTTTCCCGACGGCAAGAAGCATTCGGCGGCGGCAGCGGACGATTATCTCAGCGCGCGCGGTTACATCCTGCGCCGCGTCACCGGCTACGGTTTCCCCAATGCGCTGCGCATGAGCATCGGCACCGAAGAGGCCAATCGCGGGGTCATCGACGCGCTCAAGACCTTCCTGAAAAGCTAGAACACCATGGCATCACCGATGTTCGAGAAAATTGCGCTGGTCGGCATCGGCCTGATCGGCTCGTCGCTCGCCCGCGTCATCCGCCGAGAGGGCCTTGCCAAGCACATCGCCATCGCGACGCGCAGCGCCTCGACGCTGAAGCGCGCCGAGGAGCTCGGCCTTGGCGATTCCTACACCACGGATGCAAAAGAAGCGGTGCGCGATGCCGGCCTCGTCACCGTCTCGGTGCCGGTCGGCTCGTCCGGCGAGGTCGCGGCCGAGATCGCGCCGGCGCTGAAGAAAGGCGCCATCCTGACCGATGTCGGCTCGACCAAGGCTTCCGTCATCGCACAGATGCAGCCGCATGTGCCGGAAGGCGTGCACTTCATCCCGGGACATCCGCTGGCGGGCACGGAAAAGTCCGGACCCGATGCCGGCTTCGCCGATCTCTTCGAGAATCGCTGGTGCATCTTCACGCCGCTGCCGGGCACCGATCCCGCGGCGCTCGAGACGCTTTCGGAATTCTGGCGGCGCTGCGGCTCCAACATCGATACGATGGATCCGCAGCATCACGACATGACGCTTGCGATCGTGTCGCATCTGCCGCATATCATCGCCTACAACATCGTCGGCACGGCGGACGATCTGGAAGCGGTGACCAAGAGCGAAGTCATCAAGTATTCCGCCTCCGGTTTTCGCGACTTCACCCGCCTTGCCGCCTCCGATCCGACCATGTGGCGGGACGTGTGCCTGCACAACAAGGACGCGATCCTGGAGATGCTGGCGCGTTTTTCGGAGGATCTCGCTTCGTTGCAGCGGGCGATCCGCTGGGGCGACGGCGAGAAGCTGTTCGACCTCTTCACCCGCACCCGCGCCATCCGCCGCTCGATCATCGAGGCCGGCCAGGATATCGATGTGCCGGATTTCGGCCGCCAGGCGGTCGAGCACCCGAAAGGGAGCTGATATTCAGGTGAGGCCGGCCTGCAAATGACGGCTTTCTGCACTTCCGGTGCTCACGTACGAAAAGTACGCTCCGCTCCGGTTCTCGAAATCCGCCCAGTTTGGTCGCTTCGCGCCCGTCTTCGACTCCGACTCGGCCTGACCTGAATCTCAGCTCCCTTTGCGTTATTGCGATGCCGGCCAGTGCGCCGCCATCATGGCCAGCGTTTCGGCGCGATCCGGCGCGCCGAGGCGGCCGCCGAAGCGCAGGCATTTGAGCGCGGCGGCGGCGCTGGCGAAGCGCAGGGCTTGTTCCATCGGCATGGCCTCGGCGAGGCCGACGGCGAAGGCGCCGTGGAAGACGTCGCCAGCGGCAAGCGTGTCAATCGCCTTGACCTTCGGCGCCTGGACATGGCGCACGCGCGCGGTCGCCCGGTCGTGCCACCAGGTGCCGGCCGCGCCGCCGGTCACCGCGACGAAGGCATCGGTGCGCGAGGCGAGGTCGGCGCAGGCGCTTTCGGGGTCGAGCGCGTGGCCGCAGACGATGCGCGCCGCAGGCTCCGAGGCGACGATGTGCGAGGCCAAGGGCAGCAGGCGCTCCAGCACCTCGACGGGCGCTGTGTCGGCATCCAGGATCGCCGGGCGGCCAATCGACCTTGCCGCGCTCAGAGCAAGTGCTGCGGCCCCCGGCCAGCGGACATCCACCAGCACGGCGTCGAAAGCGGAGAAGTCGGCGAGCGGCAGAGCCTCGGGATCGGCTTGCGCCTTTTTGTCGTAGAAGGGGACGATGATGCGCTCGCCATGCGCATCGACCAGGATGGCGGCCAGCGCCGAACGCGCGCCGGCGACGCGGCGGATGAGGCTGCAGTCGATGCCTTCGGCCTCGATGTCGGCAATCAGCTGGTCGCCGACCGGATCGTCGCCCGCGCTCGCCCATAGCGAGACGTCGGCGCCGAGGCGCCGCGCGGCGCAGGCGGCGCTCGTCGCCATGCCGGAGGCGATCTGGACGCCGTCGCTGGCGATGAACTTGCCTTGATGCGCAGGCAGCGTCTCGACGCGAAGGATCGTGTCGAGGGTGAAGGCGCCGACGCTGAGCAGTCTTACAGGGCCCGTCATCGCCAAGTTACTCGAGCGGCTTGATCTTGCCGAGCGGGATGAAGCCCAGCGAGGCCTTGCCCTTGACGATCTTGAGCGGCAAGGACGGCTCCTTGCCAAGCATGGCAATGGCGGCAAAGCCCTGCTCGATTTCGCTTTTGTGCTCCGGCATGGCGCCGCCAAGGATGGTCGCCACCGCCTTGGGGTCCTTGAGCTTGATCGTCAGGCTTGCGTCGATCAGGCCTTCCGTGTCGACGGAGACCGGTCCGGACACGGTGATCCGCGCCGTGCCGGATGACAGGTCGAGCCTGGCGATGTCGATCGACTGGCCGCGCAGGCTTTTCGGCGGCGCGGCGATCAGCGCCACCCCGTCCTTCAGCGTGACGTCGCCACTGCCGTCCAGCGCCGGCAGCACGCGTCCGTCGATAGCATCCGCATTGATCTCCAGATCGCCGAAGCTGCCGACATAGTTGATGTCCTGTCCGATTGGCTGCAACTGGCCGGCGGCCTTGCCGGCGCTGAACAATTGCATCGGGTCCGTGTCGTCCTGCGGATCGGTCTGACCGTTCAGGCCTTCAGCCCGCAGCGAGACACTGCGCGGCAGCGGCCACCACACTTTGACATTGGCCTGCAGCTGGTCCCAGTCGATCCAGAGCGGCGGCATGCCGGGCGCCATCGTCCGCAGCGGCCCGCGCAGATCGGCGACCGGCGACAAGGGCCCGGTGATCCCGGCGACGGCGTTGAAGCTTCCGGTGGAGGCGGCGACCTTGCGGGCGTCGTCCTCATAGGCGATGTTGTCGCAGGAGACCGTGAAGCTCATCGGGTAGCCGCTGACGGCGAGGTTGGCGCAGCCGGCGGCGATGCCCTTGCCGCCCAGTCTTGCGACCGCCTGGTCGGCCTCGGTCTTCAGCCTGTCGGCGAGATAGAACCAGCCGCCGCTGTAAATGGCGAACAGCACGATGAGGAATGCGGCAAGCCAGAACAGCCGGCGGCGAAGTTTGGGCGATCGCTCGTCACTTGACGTCATGCTGCGGCTCTCGTTAACCCCTCATCTGGCGAGCGGGCATTCACTCTCACGCAAACAAGCGGGCGACAGAAGAAGCACCTCGGCGGTGCGGTGTCGTTCACTCGAATGCGATCAGGCTTGGCGATATGGGCGATTTTTGGGTTTTTGGCTATGGGTCGCTGATCTGGCGGCCTGGATTTGCCCATGTCGAGACACGTCGGGCCCGGCTTTACGGCTATCGCCGCTCGCTTTGCGTCTATTCCTTCGTGCATCGCGGCACGCGCGCGCGGCCGGGCCTGGTGCTCGGCCTCGACCGGGGCGGTTCCTGCATCGGCCTCGCCTACCGCGTTCCGGGCAATTTGCGCGACGAGGTGCTTTCCTACCTGCGCGAACGCGAGCTGGTGACCAGCGTCTATCTCGAACGCATGCTCGATGTCCGGCTGGATGGCGGCGGTTCGGTCGAGGCGGTCGCCTACACCGTCGACCGGCAGCATGAGCAGTATGCCGGCGGGCTCGATGCCGATCACGCCGCAGAGGTCGTTCGCGGCGCCGTCGGCCAGTCAGGCCGGAACGAGGACTATGTCTTGAGCACGCTCGATCACCTCGAGGCGCTCGGCATCCGCGATCACTGGCTGGAGGAGGTGGGCCGTCGGGTAGCGCCTTCGTGAAGTGCATTTCCGGCGAAAAAGATCGCCTGCAATGCCCCTTGTCCTAGCGCAATTCCGGACGCAAAACCGCTGCGCACTTTTGCTGGAATTGCTCTGGTCCGATCAAAAAGCAAAACCATGCCTTTGACCTCGACCGGGCACGACCTAGCTTAGCGGCAACTCCCATCCCTGGGCATCAGGCCCGTTCCAGCACCACGGAGATCAGTCTTGCAGAAACGCCGTCTCGGTCGCACCGACCTTTCCATCGCGCCGCTGGTCCTGGGCGGAAACGTCTTCGGCTGGACCGCCGACGAGAAGACCTCCTTCGACCTGCTCGACCGGTTCGTCGGGGCAGGCTTGAACGCCATCGATACGGCCGACGCCTATTCGCGCTGGGTTCCCGGCAACAAGGGCGGCGAATCGGAAACCATCATCGGCAATTGGATGAAAAGCCGCGGCAACCGCGACAAGGTGGTCGTCATCACCAAGGTCGGCTCCGACATGGGCCAGGGCAAGAAGGACCTCTCCGCCGCCTATATCGAAAAGGCGGTCGACGCGTCGCTGAAGCGGCTGCAGGTCGATGTCATCGACCTCTATCTGTCGCACTGGCCGGATCCGGCCACGCCTTACGAGGAGACGCTCGGCGCCTATCAGCGGCTGCTTGAAAAGGGCAAGATCCGCTATGCCGGCTGCTCCAATCTCGATGCCGGGCAGTTGCGCGCGGCACTCGACGTCGCCAGCCTGCGCAGCCTGCCGCGCTACGAGGTGCTGCAGCCTGAATACAATCTGTACGACCGCTCGTCGCTCGACGGACCGCTGCTCGACCTCTGCAAGGCCGAGGATATCGGCGTCATCACCTATTTCAGCCTGGCCAAGGGATTTTTGAGCGGCAAATACCGCGGCAAAGGCGATCTCGGGCAAAGCGCGCGCGGCGAGGACGTGGCCGAGTATCTCAACGAGCGCGGCATGCGCATCCTCTCCGCGCTCGATGGGCTCGCCGAGCGCCATTCGGCCAAGCAGGCGGAAGTGGCGCTGGCCTGGATCATCGCGCGGCCGGGCGTCACGGCGCCGATCGCCAGCGCCACGACGCCGGCCCAGATGGACAGCCTGATCCGCGCCGCGTCGCTCAAGCTTTCGGCGGATGACATCGGGGCGTTGGATCGCGCCAGCTCCTGACGAATGGCAGCACAATCGTTCAAGACCGCGCTGACGATCTCTCGTAACTCCTGCCGGTAAGGCAGGAGACGGAGTCGGACATGGCCGGTGGCGTTCTGGCTGAGGCGCAGCCCTGGCAGCAATTGCTGGCGCTGATCGTGGCAGCAACTGTCGTCATGGGCAGCCCAGGGCCATCGACCATCAGTGTCACAGCCGTCGGAGCGGCGTTCGGCCTGCGTTCCTCGCTGGGCTACGCGTCAGGGCTCGTGCTTGGAACGATCGCCGTGCTGTTGGTCGTGGCGGCCGGCATCGTCGGCATGCTTGCTTCGATGCCTGGGCTGGCCAAGATTCTGACCATCCTCTCAGCCGTCTACATCCTTTATCTCGCTTTCAAGATTGCGACGGCGCCGCCGCTGGTCGAAAGCAGAAGGCAAGCGGCACGTCCGACCTTTGCCGGTGGCTTCGCGCTCGCCGTCGCCAATCCGAAGGCTTATGTGGCGATCGCCGCCGTCTTTGCCGGCGCTTCGTCGCAAGCCGATGCGTTGGGTGGTTCCGCCAAACTGCTGGTGCTTACAGGGATGATTGTTGTCATCCATGCGGCGTGGCTGCTCGCTGGAACCGCCTTTGCGCGCTTCCTGCGTCATCCGCTGGCGTCGCGGGTCATCAACCTGGTGTTTGCCGCGACGCTGGTGCTGACGACCCTGCTGGCAGCGCTGCGTTAGTCAGGCCTTCGCGGTTACGCCAAGTTCCGCAAGCCGCTTCAGCGCCGTCGGCGGCATGGGCGGCGGGTTCGGCGTCTGGGCCGCCTCGACGAGCATCTGGTCGCAGGCGGCCTCGGTCTCGCCGATCAGCCGCTGCATGAATTCGTCCTTGCCGAGACCGGGCGGGATCGGCGGCAGGAAGCGGGCCTTGATGGTGCCGGGATAGCGCAGGAACTTGCGGCGCGGCCAGTAGAGGCCGGCGACATGGGCGACAGGCACCACTGGCACGCCCAGTTGCGAATAGATCTCGACGATGCCGTATTTGTAGGACGGCTCGGCGCCCGGCGGGCGGCGCGTGCCTTCGGGATAGATGATGAGCTGGCGCGGGTTGCGATCCATCTCCTGCCTGGTCGCGGTGACGACCGCCTTCAGCGCCTTCGAGCGGCTGCCGCGGTCGACCGGGATCATGCGCATCTTCATGATGTACCAGCCGAAGAAGGGGATCCAGGTCAGCTCGCGCTTCAGGATATAGAGCGCGTCGTCGAGATAGGGGAAGAAGGCGATCGCGTCCCAGAAGGACTGGTGCTTCGGCGCCAGGATGAAGGACCCCTCGGGCAGGTTCTCGACGCCGGTGATCTCGCTCTTGGTCGCGGCGATCTTGTCATAGAGCCACATCGAGGTGCGCGACCAGAATTTCGGCACGAACCAGGCGCGGTGGCGCGGCGCGAGGAAGTAGAAAGGCGTCCAGAAGATCATCTGGACGATCAGGCTGAGATAGAAGACGATGTTGAACGCCAGCGAGCGGATGATGAGCATGCAAGGGGCCCGTGAGGAAGTGTGCGTTGGTTACACCAAGCGGCGGCAAAAAGGAAACGGCACGGTGGTCGAATGCCGGCCACTCTTGTTTTGGCGGAATTCCGGACGGAGGGTTACGGCGAAGTCGCCGAACCTGACCGCGATGCACTTTTCCTGGAATTGCTTACAATGACCGCGCCAGCCGCTCCTTAAGGCGCGGCGCGGCGAAATCGAGGAAGGCGCGCAGCTTCACCGGCAGCCTACCTTGGCCGGCATGGACGAGGCTCACCGGCCAGGGCGGCGGCTCGAACGGCTCCAGCACCACCCGCAGCGCGCCGGAGCGCACCGCGGCATCCGCCTGGTAGGAGAGCACTTTCGTCAGGCCAAGCCCGGCAATCGCTGCATCGATCGCCGCCTCGGCGGTATTGACCTGCAGGCGCGAGCGGACCGGGACCGTGGTTTCTGCCTTGCCCGTTCCGAAACTCCATGTCGCCGGAGCGGCAAGGCCTTCGAAGGTGACGCAGTTGTGGCCCGCGAGCTCCGGCGGTTTCTCCGGCGTGCCATGCAAGGCGAGGTAGGCGGGGCTTGCGCAGACGATGCGGCGGATCGAGCCGACGCGGATCGCGACCATGGCGGAATCCGGCAGTTCGCTGATGCGCACCGCCAGATCGATATGCTCCTCGACCAGTTGGGTGATCCGGTCCGACAGGGTCAGGCGGACATCCACTTGCGGATAGACGGCGAGGAACCCGGTGATCACCGGCAGCACATGCAGGCGGCCGAAGACGACCGGCGCAGCGATGACCAGCTCGCCGGTCGGGCTCGAATATTCACCGGCCGCGGTGCGCTCGGCCTCGCTCACCTCGTCGAGGATACGGCGACAGGCGGCGAGGTAGGACTGGCCTGCATCGGTCAGCGTCAGCCGCCGCGTCGAGCGGTTGAGCAGACGCGTCGTCAAGTGCTTCTCCAGTTCGGAAAGCTTTCTGCTGACGGTCGCCAGCGGCACGCCGGCGCGGCGCGCCGCGGCGGATAGGCTGCCGGCCTCCACCGTGGCGACGAACAGGGACATGGCGTCGAGGCGGTCCATTATTCTTCCGAAATCTGGAAAGATAGGTTGCGAATATGCTCTCTACATCCGATTTTCGGAAGAGGCTAAATGACGTGCCATCCTGTCTAGAGCCGGATGATTTCAGGTCGAATCGACCTGAAATCTGAATCCGTCTCCAAATCAAAGAGATAGAGCATGGTGTCGTCCGAAAACCGCTTCACGCTTTTCGGCATCATGCTCTAGGAGCGCCGGCATGAACGAATTCACCAGCGACGTCGCCTTCACGCCGACCGTCAAGGCCATCCAGTCCCGCAAGGGATCGCGCGAGTCCTATGCGCGCGTCGAGCAGCGCGGCGGCTGGCGGGCAACGATCACGCCGGACCTTGCGGCCTTCATCGAAATGCAGACCAGCGTGTTCCTGGCGACGGCCAACGCCGAAGGGCAGCCTTATATCCAGCATCGCGGCGGGCCGGCCGGCTTTCTCAAGGTGCTGGACGAGCACGTGGTCGGCTTCGCGGATTTTTCCGGGAATCGGCAGTTCATCACCCAGGGCAATCTCGAGGACAACGACCAGGCTTTCCTGTTCCTGATCGACTACATGCTCAGGCAGCGCATCAAGGTCTGGGGCAGGGCGCGTGTCGTCGAGGGTGGTGCGGAGCTGATGGCGCGGCTGATGCCGGCGGACTACAAAGCGCGGCCGGAGCAGGCGATCCTGTTCACGGTCACGGCCTGGGATGCCAATTGTCCGCAGCACATTCCGCAGCGTTTCGAGGCGGCGGATGTCGCCGCGGCGCTCGCCGAGCGCGACCGGCGCATCGCCTGCCTGGAGCAGGAGATTGCCCATTTGCGCGATAGTGCGGCGGCTGGAGCAATTCCAGGAAAAGTGTGAGCGGTTTTCCGTCCGGAATTGCGTAAAAACAAAGAGATAGAGCGTTACGCCGTTTCCGTGAAACGGCGTAACGCTCTAAGCTTTAGTTCTTCACCACGGTCGAGGCTTCCGCCAGCGTGACGCCCTCGGGCGTCGCGCGGACCGGCAGGAAGCCGCGCGCCAGCGACAGCACGTATTTGCTGTATTCGGTGAGCAACACGCGCAGGGCCTCCGGCTTGGTCAGCCAGCCGCCATTGCCGAGATTGGTGTTGACCACCGGATAGGGCTCGAGGCGCGCGCCATGCAGCAGCCGGCCCATCTCGAGCAGGCTGCGCGGCATGTGATAGTTGTTGGTGACGATGATGATGCTGCCATAGGCGTGGTTTTCCACCCATTTGGCGCTTTCCTCGGCATTGCCGATGGTGTCGAGCGCGGCGCGGTCGATATCGACGCAGCAGGAGAAGAGCTGCTTGTCGCCGCCCATCGCCGCCTGCAACTGGCGCCTTGTGGCCGACGGATGCACGCCACTGATCAGCAGCCGATCGCCCTTGCCGGAGGTCAGCAGGTCCATCGCCGCGTCGAGCCGCGACTGCCCGCCGGTGAGCACGATGATGGCGTCGGCCCTGGCCGGATTGAGCGGGGTGGTCATGTGGCTGACCTTGTCGGCGAACCAGCCGAAGCCGCCGGCAAAAAGCACCAGCGCGGCGAGAACGATGAAACCGCAGACGCGCATGGCAAGCCGCAAACGGCCGGGCGTGGCGGCAGCAGCGTGCGCACGCACCGCCAGCATCCGTCCAGTCGTCCCGATCGAATCCTGCGCTTCCATCATCCCCAGGTTAATCCTGAAAACATCCCATGGTTAACTCCGAAATGCGGCCTTTGATAGGTAAGGCGCGCACATTGCGTTACGGCAAGTGTCCCATGTGTGATCGTTGTCTTGTTTGTATATAACGCTTGCGCCGGACCTTCGGTTTGAGCTCATGGGTCAGCCCGCGTCCGGTTGGCGAACGTCGATGTCGCTGAGATAGGCGACGACGGTCGCGTGCGAGGTCGCCGCGGTCAGCGCACCGATGACCAGCACCATCAGGCCGACGCCGAGATAGCCCGCGGAACCGATGGCGAAATTGCCGAACAAAGCGGTCGCCTGATCGGCCTGAGGCGTGGCCATGTTGCGCGACGACCACCAGGAAAAGACGATGAAGACGGCGATCGCGAGCGCACCGCCGGCGGCCGCGCCCTTCATGCCGGTGACCAGGAAATGCCAGCGGAATTCGCGCGCAATGAAGCGCGCCTCGGCGCCGACGAAATGCAGGACCTCGATGATGTGGCCGTTGCCGGCCATGGCGCCTCGCGTGGCGAACACCACCGTCAGCACGGTTGCCGACAGCATCAGCACCAGCACGGCGATGCCGATCGTCACCGTCGTGTGCGCCATGGCGACCAGACGGTCGACCCAGGTGCGATGATCATCGAGCGAAGCGGTCGGGATCTTCGGGGTGATGGCGGCGCGCATGGCGGCAAAGTCCGGCGGGCTGGCCTCGTCGATGGTGACGATGATGAGGCGCGGCACCGGCAACTCGTCGATGTTGAGGCCGCTGCCCAGCCATGGCTCCAGAAGGCGCGCGGTCGCGTCGCGGTCGATGATCTTGGTGCCCTTCACGCCGGGGAACTCGCTGGCGATTTGCGAGGCCTGCGCGAGCGCCGCCTCCATGTCGAGGCCGTCGGCCGGCTTGATCTGGATCGTCGCCTCACGCGAGATCTGGTTCTCCCAGACGGATGCGGTATCGCGCACCAGCGTCACCGCGCCGAAGGTGAGGCAAGACAGGAAGGTCATGATGGCGATGACCAGCACCAGCGCCCGTCCGGCGATGTTCTGCGCCGGCACGATCGGCGCTGTCTTGCGCTGGACACGCCGGACCGTCACCGGCGCCTCGGCGTCGGCTTCATCGTGCAGGTGGTCGGCGGGAAAGTCAGTCATAGACGTCCAGCCTCCCGCCGGCCAGAATCATACGGCGCGCATCGACCTGTTCCATCAGGCCAAGGTCGTGGGTGGCGATCACCACGGCGGTGCCCAGCCGGTTGAGCTCGATGAACAACCTGAGCAGCCGGCGCGCCAGCGGCGGATCGACATTGCCGGTGGGCTCGTCGGCCAAAAGGATTTCCGGCTGTTCGATCAGCGCGCGGGCAATCGCGGCGCGCTGCTTCTCGCCGCCCGAAAGCACCGGCGGCAGCACATGCATGCGGTCGCCAAGGCCAACCCATTTCAGAAGCTCGGTTACGTCGGTGCGGTAGCTCGCTTCCTCGCGCCCGCGCACGCGCAACGGGAGCGCGACATTCTCATAGGTGGTCATGTGGTCGAGCAGGCGGAAATCCTGGAACACCACGCCGATGCGGCGGCGCATAAGCGGCAATTCGCTGCGCGAGATGCGCGAGCGGTCCTTGCCGAAAATGGTGATCAGGCCGCGCGTCGGCTTCAGCGACATGAACAACAGGCGTAGCAAGGTCGTCTTGCCGGCGCCCGAGGGGCCGCTCAGGAACTGAAAGGAGCGCTCCGGAATGTGCAGGGAGATGTCGCGGAGGATTTCCGGACCCATGCCATAGCGAAGGCCGACATTTTCGAAGCGGATCACGTTCGGCGACCTGAAACTTTCGGCGGCGACGCGCCACAATCTAACTCTAGAGCGTTCCACCGTTTCACGGAAACGGCGAACCGCTCTATCTCTGCGCTTTCACGCAATTCCGGACGGAAAACCGTTTCACACTTTTCCTGGAATTGCTCTAACAGACCATCGGCCGGCATGGTTAACCGGCGGTTAATTTTGCAACGTTCAGCTTGCATCAGAGCCATTCCGGTGGGGAAGCGTTAACCAATTCCGTTTACGCAAAAGAAACGAAGACTGCATTGGTGCCGTAATGGCTGACGAGAGAACCGCGCGCCCTGTTTCCGGCGAAATCATGACCGGTCCGGCAACAAATGCCGCGCCGGAGCGCGGCATTTTCGATGCGGTCGACATCGTCGATGCCGAATATGTGGTGCTGCCGCGTTTTGCCGCTGCGCCGGCGGCGCCACCGCCGCAGATTCCTCCGACGCCATCGATCGAAGGCATGGGCATGCTGCGCAAACCCGAGGCCGTGCCGTCGCGGTCCTCGCGCGGCGGCCCGATGTTCTGGATCGCCGGCGTCGGCATAGCGCTGGTCTCCTTCTGGGTGTCGGGCGGTCACGCGCTGGTCCGGCAGAGCCCTTTCTGGGCGACCGCCGCGCCGGCAAGCGCGCTCACCATTTCCGGCGTGACGTCGCGCATCGATGTGTCGGGCTTGAAGCCGGTGCTGTTCGTCGATGGCGAGGCCGCCAATGACGGGTTGAGGTCGGAGGCGCTGCCGCCGTTGGAAATCCGCGTCACCGACAACAACGCCAACATTATCCGCTACAGGCTGGGGACATCGCGCCGTTCCCTGGGACCCGGCGAAAGATTCGGCTTTTCGAGCCGCCTCGATGTGCCTAAAGACGGCGTAAGGACCGTCGCAGTCATCTTCGCCGGCTAGACGGGTCGATATTCAGGTGAGGCCGGCCTGCAAATAGCGGCTTCCTGCGCTTCCGGTGCTCACGTGCTGAAACGTACGCTCCGCTCCGGTTCTCGGCAGCCACTATTTTCGGCTCGGCCTGACCTGAACCTCAACCCGTCTATCAACACCACTGTCGTTTTTTTGAAGGAAAAATTATGCCAGTTGTACGCGGCAAGGACATCGAGGTCTTGTTTTCGGCGTCGGCGATCGCGCGCCGCAATCTCGAGCTGGCCAAGGAAATCGCCGGGCGCGACTATCACGACCTGCTGGTGATCTCGATCCTGAAGGGCTCTTTCGTCTTCGCCGCCGACCTCATCCGCGCCATGCATGATGTCGGCCTGTCGCCGGAAGTCGAGTTCATCTTCATCTCCAGCTACGGCGCCGGCACCACGAGCGGCGAGGTCAGGGTGCTGCGCGACATCGACAACGAGGTCGCCGGCCGCGACGTGCTGTTGATCGACGACATACTGGAATCCGGCAAGACGCTTTCCTACACCCGGGACCTGATGCTTTCGCGCGGCGCGAAGAGCTGCGCCATCGCGGTGCTGCTCGACAAGCGGATGCGCCGCCAGACCTCGCTCAACGCCGATTATGTCGGCTTCGACTGCCCGGACTATTTCGTCGTCGGCTATGGCATGGATGTCGCCCATGCGTTCCGCGAGCTGCCGTTCGTCGGAGTGGTGAAGGGCGACGCCTGAGAAGGCGTCGAAGTCATCCCGAAAAGCTGCCGATCGTTAGAATTTTCAGAAAACATCAATGTTTCGGCGGCATCTATCTCGGCATGGCAAAGCTTCTGATCGTCGAGGACGATGAGTCCGTCCGCACCCTCGCCGCTCGCGCGCTGGAGCGCGACGGCCATACTGTCACCATCGCTACCGACGGCGCGCAGGGGCTGGACCTGATCCGGCAGGCCGGTGGCGGCTACGACCTGGTGGTGTCCGACATCCGCATGCCGGAAATGGACGGCATCCAGATGGCGACGGCCGCCGCGGGACAGTTTCCGACGATGAGAATCATGCTGATGACCGGCTATGCCGACCAGCGCGAGCGTGCCGAGGGGCTAAACGGCATCATCCTCGACGTCGTGCAGAAGCCATTCACGCTCGCCGAGATCCGCGCCCGCGTCGGCAAGGCATTAAGCTGCTTCGCTTGAGACCGCGCCGGCCGCCGGCGCGGCACGTCGCCGACGCCCGCCGCTGAGCGCAAGCAGGCCGGCGCCGATGATCAGCGCCGCGCCCAGCACGGTCGTTTCACGCGGCACTTCGGCGAAGAACAGGAATCCCCACAGCGGCGACCACAGGATGCCGGTATATTCGAACGTGGCGACGCGGTTGGCCGGCGCCATGCGATAGGCCTGCGACAGCAGGATCATGCCGGCGGACGCGACGAGGCCGCAGGCGGCCATTTTCAGGAAATCCGGCATCGTCGGCCATACCCATGGCCGCACCAGGAATTCGACGCTCGGATGCGCCGCATGGGTGATGCCGGCAAGATGGAAGACGGTCGCGACGGCAATTGCGCCGCTGAGATAGGCGCCGCTCTGGTAGAAGGCCATCACCGTCGATGATTCGGTGTCGCCGATGCGGCGCGCCATCAACTGCGAAAAGCCGTAGAGGAAGGCCGAGCCCAGCGACAGCAGCGCCGCCCAGTCGAACACGCCCTCGCCGGGACGCACCATCACCAGGACGCCGACCAGACCGATCAACACCGTCGCCAGCGTCTTCCACGAGACGCGCTCGCCGAGATAGGGGCCGGCCATCGCCATGATGAACAGCGGTGCCATGAAATAGAGCGCCACCGCGTCGGCCAGCGGCAGGGCGGCGATCGCCAGATAATAGACCGTGTAGGACGAGAACTGGATGAAGGCGCGCAGCGTCAGCATGCCTGCCCGCTTCGACAGCACCGCCTTCAGGCCGACATCGGCCTGGACCAGCACGATCAGGATCGGCAGCGCGACGATGGCGCGGATCGCCATCACCTCGGTCACCGGATAGCCGCCGGATACCGCCTTCACCAGCGGATCCTGCAGCGAAAAGACCAGCACGCCGAGGCAGAGGCTCAGAATGCCTAGCACCATCCGGTTCTGCATCAGTATCGGCCCCCCGCGAGCCGCAATGATATTTCATTTCACGCAATTCCGGACGGAAAACCGCAAGCACTTTTCCTGGAATTGCTCATCAAAAAGAACCCGCTACCGTTTTTCCGGCAGCGGGCACGAGTGAGGACTCTACGATTGGTCCGCGGCCGATTTCGCGGCCGCATATCCAATGGGTATGGCAACTATCCTGCTCCGTTTGACATCTTGCAAACGAATTGGAATGATGCCAGCAATCAAATTTTCTTATGGCGACCTCCGATGCGACCAGTCCTCGACAGCGACCTCCTGCGCACCTTCGTGGCGGTGGCCGAGACCGGCAATTTCACCCGCGCGGCGGAGAAAGCCGGGCGTACGCAGTCGGCAGTGTCGATGCAGATGAAGAAGCTGGAGGACATGGTCGGCGACGATCTGTTCGAGCGTGGCTCGCGCGGCGTGGCGCTGACCCGTCGCGGCAGCGAATTGATCTCGAACGCGCGGCGGATCGTCTCGCTGCTCGACGAGACGGCGGCCTCGCTGGTGGCGCCGCCGCTCGGCGGGCTGGTGCGCATCGGCATCCCGGCCGAATATGGCCGTTCGATCCTGTCGCGGGCGCTGGGCGAATTCGCCAAGCGGCATCCGCGCGTCGAGGTCACCGTGCGTTACGCGCATTCGGATTCGCAGGTGAGGGCGCTCGCGGCCGGCGAACTCGATCTCGCGGTGGTGTTCGAATGGGAGGGCTCTTCCGGCGGCGAGGTGCTGATGCACGACCCGACCGTGTGGGTGACCTCGACGCTGCAATATATGCATGAGGAGCGGCCGATACCGATCGCGCTTTACAGCCGCAACGGCTGGTGCCGCGACTTCGCCATCAAATCGCTGCAGCAGCGCGGCCTCGACTACCGCGTCGCCTATACCAGCGACACCAATGGCGGCCTGACGCTCGCGGTCACTTCCGGCCTGGCGATCGCGCCGATCTCGCGCAGCAACATCCCGGAAGATTGCCGCGAACTGACGGTCGCCGACGGTTTCGGCGACATCGATTCCTCCAACGTCGTCCTGCATCGCAATCCGCTGGCGACCGGCGAAGCGATCGACGGCATGGAAAACGCGATCCGCGAGGCCTTCATGCTGACCCGGCAGGCACCGGTCGCCGCCGGTCTTTGAATTCTGGAACTGCGTCTGGTTTGGAGCGCCGTTTCGCGGAAACTCAGAGCCGCTTCGCCTCGGCCCGGTCTATCGCTCTGGCATGTCCTCGTGGAAAGTGAGCCGATTGCCGAACGGGTCGCCGACTGTGACTTCCCATGTCCGCCAGGGCGTCTCTTCCAATCCCGGCCCGGCATAGCGGTATTTCTTCGCCGTCAACTCGCGATGAAGCGCCGCGATATCGGCGGCCCCGACGCGAATATGGACACCAGGCGAGCCGTCGCCGTGATGCTCGCTCAAATGCAGTTCGCAGCCGTCGCGGGCGATGCCCATGTAGAGCGGCGCGTTGTCGTCGAAGCGATGTTCGAACCGCACCTCGAAGCCAAGGAAATCGAGGTAGAATTCGCGCGCCTTGGCGATGTCGAACATGCGCAGGATCGGGGTGACGGTTCCAAGCTTGGGCATGGGCGGCGGCAATCCGGGATGGTGTAGGCGAGCTTACTTCAGTTCCAGCAGCCGTTCGAGGTAGCTGCGCTCGATGTCGGGGCTGAGCGCGTTGCCGAGCCGCTTGCGGATCGCGTCGAGGATCTGGCGCGCGCGCTGAACGTCGATCTCGTCGGGAACCTTGACCGAGGTGCCGTCATCGGGGCCGTTGGTGGCGCGCGGCCGCCCCAGCGGATCCCGGTCGGCGTCCTGCTGGCGGCCGCCCTGCTCGCTGCCGCCCTGATCGCCCTGCATGGCCTGCATCTGCTTCATCATGTCCTTGGCGCCGCGGCGCAGCGCTTCCAGCGCGCGGCCCTGGTGACCGATGGCCTGGTCGCCCTCGCCCTGGCCAAGCGATTTTTCGGCATTGCCCATCGACTTGCCGGCCTCGCCGAAGCCCTCATTGGGCTCCATGCCCATGCCCTCGAGCCCCTTCTTCAGCTGGTCGAGCTCGCTCTGCAGCTGGCCCTGGCCCTCCTGCAGCTGCTTCAGCGCATCGGCCAGATCCTTCGGCGACATTTTCGGCCGTCCGAGCGGATCGCGATCCTGGCCGGGGCCTGGCCGCTGCTCGTCCTGACCCTGCTGCTGCTCGCCATCCTCGCCGAACTGTTGTTCGCCATTGTCGCGTGAGCCACGCTGCATCTGGTCCAGCCGGAAGGTGTCGTTCATCATTTCCTGCTGGCGGCGCATGATATCGCCGAGCTTGTCCATCTGCTGGCGCAGCTCGCTGTCCTGTTCGCCGCCCTGCTGCTGACGGCCTGCCTGCAGGTTGTTCATCATGTCCTGCAGCTCGGAAAGAAGCTGCTGGGCCTTGTCGCGATCGCCCGATTTGGCCAGGTTCTCGATCTGATCCATCATGCGGTCGATATCGCTCTGGCGCAGCTCGCGGCCGTTCTGCTGCATCTGCGGCGCGTTCGGGTTCTGCTGCGCGCGCTGGGCGAATTCCTGCAGGAACTGGTTCATCGCCTCGCGCAGTTCCTTCATCGCCTTTTCGATCTCCTGATCGCTGGCGCCGTTCTTGATGGCGTCCTGCAACGCCTGCTGCGCCTGACGCAGCCGCCGCTCGGCGGCCGACAGATTGCCTTCCTCGATGCCGAGCGCGATTTCCCAGAGATAGGCGACGACGTTGCGCAGCTGGTCGTCGCTCTCGGAGAGCTTCAGCCTGCTTTCCGCGCTCATGATGGCGAGATAGTTCGACATGTTGTCGAACGTGTCCTCGGGGCGCAGCGTGATCGCGTCCACCAGGTCGAGAACGCGAGGCTTGGCATTGGTGTCGAGCGCCAGCAGCCGGCGCTGTTCGATCACCGCGCGCGCCAGCGGATTGGCGAAGGGCCGCTCGGGCATGACAAGCGTCTTGGTTTCGCTGGTCGCTGTGTGGCCGGCATCGTCGGTGACGCTCAGCGTCAGCTTGACGTTGGTGCCGGCCCAGACATGCTCGGTCAGGTCCTTGGTCGTCTTGGCAGCGTTCGCCTTGCCGCCACGGCGCGGCAGCGCCAGCGGCATGTCGGGCGGGCCGTAGAGCGGATGCGCGTTGGCCGCCGGCGGGTCCGACGGCTCGAAGACGGCCTTGGCGGAGGCCGCGCCGTAGTCGTCGGCGATCTCGTAGTTCAGCTCGATGGCGCCGTTGACCGCGCGCTTCGGCTCGCTGACGAAGCGGATCGTCGGCGGCTTGTCGGGAATGACGGCGAACGCCCAGTGGCCGAGATCGCTGTCACCGGATTTCAGCGTCAGCGTGCCATTGGTGTTCAGCTTGCCGGAGAACTGGCGCACCTTTGGTGCCGTCTGGCTGGCGGCGGCTGGCGCGGTCCCCTTGGCCACGGGGAGCGCCGCAGGCTCGATGGCGCGGTCATTGCCGCCTTGATCGGCATAATTCAGTGTTTCCTCGCCCGAGCCGCCGGTAACGCGCAGCGAAACGTCGCTGCCTTGCGGAACGGAGAACGTCTGGACGGCCTGGTTGGCATCGGCGGTCAGGAACAGCGGCGCCTTGCCGGTATAGGCGGGCGGCGTCACCCAGGCGTCGATGCGAGGCGGCACGGCGTCATGCGCGGCGCGGGCGACAAAAGCGTCGCTGAGCCTGCCGCCAAAGGGTCCGAAGGAGAAGGCAAGAGCGGTGACGAGCAGCAGCCCGGCCACGGCGCGCAGGCCCCAGCGGTCATAATCCGGCACGCCGGTGCGCGGGCGGTCGGCGCCGAGGCTCGAAAGCCGCTCGGCCATGCGCTTCTGGTGCTCGCGCCACAGCGCCTGCGAGAAGATGCTGTCGGCGCCGCTCGGCCGGTCGGTCTGCACTTGCACCGGGCTGTGCAGCAATTGGTTCGCCGCCTCGATGCGCCGGTCGATCTCGGCGGCTGACGGCATGCGGAAGAAGCGCAGCGGATAGAGCGCCGCGACCGCCACCAGCGCGAACAGGACGAGAAGGCCGATGCGCACCGCGTCCGGCAGACGCGGGAACAGGCCGAACCACGAAAAGCTGAGGAACAGGCTGGCGACGACCAGCAGCGGCAGCACGAGCGGCCAGGCGCGCTCGAAGATTATCGAGGCCCACGTCGCCAACCGGCTGAGCGCCAGGCGCCCCGCCAGGCCGCGTTCGCCGCTGGAAATGGGTCGTTCGGTCATCGGCCCTTCCTGCCCGGGCACAATAGCCCGGACGTCATCACCAGAAGGATACCAGCAAACACGGCAAAGGCGAGGCGGGTTCCAAAAACGTGAAGCGGTTTGGCCGGGTTATGATCAGAAATTGGCCGGATTCGTGTTGGAACCGCAGACCAGGACTGCCACGCGCTCGCCTTCCGCGGGCACATAGCGTCCGGAAAGCATGGCGGCGAAGGCCGCGGCGCCACCCGGCTCGGCGATGATTCGCACGCGATCCCACAGCGCCTTCTGCGCCGCGACGATGTCGTCGTCGCTGACCAGGATCGAGCGCTCCACGAAGGCCTCGGCGATCGGGAACATCATTTCGCCGACACGCTTCGGCGCCAGCGAATCGGCGGCAATGCCCTCGGCGGGCGCATCGACCGGCTCTCCGGCCTCCAGAGCGCGGTAAAGCGTCGGTGCTCCCTCGGGCTCAATGGCGACGATGCGGATACGCCCCGAGAACCAGGCGGCGATGCCGCCGATCAGGCCGCCGCCGCCGACGGCGACCAGCAGCGTGTCGATTTCGGGCAGGTCAGCTTCGATCTCCAGGCCGAGCGTGCCCTGGCCGAGCAGCGTTTCCTCCTGGTTGAAGGCGTGGACCTGCAGGGCGCCGGTCTTTTCGGCAAAGTCCTCGCTGGCGGCCAGCGCCTCGGCGTAGCGCGCGCCGCCGACCACCAGCTCGGCGCCGTAGCCGCGAATGCGCGCGAGTTTTGCCGGCGGGCTGACCTCGGGCACGAAGATGGTCGCCTTGTGGCCGAGCTTCATGGCGGCGTAGGCAACGGCGGCACCATGATTGCCGCCGGACGCGGCGACCACGCCGGCTTCGGGCACCTGGCGCTCGAGCAGATTGGTGAAGGCGCCGCGCGCCTTGAACGAGCCCGAGTGCTGAAGGCATTCGAGCTTGAGATCGACCGGGAAGGCGGGGCGGCCGAAATCCGCCATGTCGACGCGCATCACTGGCGTGTGGCGGACATAGGGGCGGATGCGCGGTTCGACGGCGGCGATGCGCTCGCGCGTGATCGTTCTGGTGTTCAGCATGACCTGCTCCTCGGGATTGACTTCAATTAGTAACTTAGCAAAATGGCTAAATGCAAGAGGTCGACATCTTCAAGGCGATCGCCAATGAGCGCAGGCTGCGGATCCTGGATTGGCTCAAGGATCCACGCGCGCATTTTCCAAGCCAGGCCGATGGCGATCTGGTCGAGGACGGCGTCTGCGCGCTGTCGATCGCCGAAAAGCTCGGCATTACCCAGGCGACGCTCAGTGAGCATATGCGCGTGCTGACCCAGGCCGGCCTGCTCTCGACCAAGCGCACCAAGCAATGGATATTCTATCGCCGCGACGAGAGCCGGATCGCCGAGGCCAAGGCGCTGATCCAGGAGAAGATCTAAATGCATGTCGCCCAGAAGTGCGCAACGGTTCTGGGACAACGACATGCATCAAAACAAAGACTTAAAGCGCGTCGCCTGAATCCGGTTCAGCGCGACGCGCTTTAGCGTCAGGCGGGAGCCGGCTATTTCAGCCAGTCGGGAACCGAATCCAGCCCGATCAGATCCTCATAGGTATGGCGCGGACGCACGACATGGAAGCGGTCGCCGTCGACCAGCACCTCGGGCACCAGAAGCCTGGTGTTGTAGGTGCCGGCCTGCACCGCGCCATAGGCGCCGGCGGTGGAAACGGCGATCAGGTCGCCCGCTTTCAGCCTCGGCAGGTCGCGGTCGAGGCCGATGAAATCGCCCGTCTCGCAGACCGGGCCGACGATGTCGACCTTCATGCGCGGCGTGGAAGCGGGCGGCTGCACCACCGGCCTGATGTCGTGGAAGGCGTCATAGAGCGTCGGCCGGATCAGGTCGTTCATGGCGGCGTCGACGACGAGGAAGTTCTTGGCGTCGCCTTCCTTCACATAGATGACCTCAGAAACCAGGATGCCGGCATTGCCGACGATCAGCCGGCCGGGCTCGAACATCACCTTGAGGCCAAGCCTTGTGACGTGCTTCCTGACGATCTCGGCATAGGCGTCGGGCAGGGGCGGCGGGCTGTTGTCGACGCGGTAGGGAATGCCGAGACCGCCGCCGAGGTCGACATGCTCGATCGCATGTCCGTCGGCGCGCAAAGCCCCGACCAGTTCGACCAGCAATGCGAAGGCATCGTCGAAAGGCTGCAATTCGGTGATCTGGCTGCCGATATGGGTGTCGATGCCGGTCACCTTGATGCCCGGCAGTTGCGCGGCACGGGCATAGACCTGCCGCGCGCGCTGCCATGGAATGCCGAACTTGTTCTCGGCCTTGCCGGTCGAGATCTTCTTGTGCGTCTTGGCGTCGACGTCCGGATTGATGCGCAGCGAGACGGGCGCCACCTTGCCGAGCGCCACGGCGCGCGCCGACAAAAGCTCGAGTTCAGGCTCGGATTCGACGTTGAAGCAAAGAATGCCGGCCGAAAGCGCGAAGTCCATCTCGCGCGCGGTCTTGCCGACGCCGGAAAACAGGATCTTGCTGGCCGGGATGCCGGCGGCCAAAGCGCGGCGCAATTCGCCTTCGGAGACGACGTCGGCGCCTGCCCCCTGCCGGGCCAGCGTTCTCAGCACGGCCTGGTTGGAGTTCGCCTTCATGGCGTAGCAGACCAGCGCGTCGAGGCCGGCGAAAGCCTCTCTGAAGACGCGGAAATGCCTGGTCAGCGTCGCCGTCGAATAGCAATAGAAGGGCGTGCCGACCTCGGCTGCGATGTCGGGGATGGCGACGTCCTCGGCATGGAGAACGCCGTCGCGGTAATCGAAATGGTTCACGAGGTTCGGTTCCGGAAAGTTGAAGCTAATGAGATCGGGTCGATCTCACCGGCTCTAGAGCAGGGGATCGAGGATGAATTTCCTGTCCTTGACCGGTTTTTCCGGCTCGGGCGGCACCGGCTGCTTGGCTTTTTCCGCATCCTTGCGCGCCTGCTCCGCCGCCTCGTAGGGCGTGTCGAGGCCGGTCTTCCTGCCGCAGGCCGTGACGGTGACAACCGCCGCCAGCAGCGCGAGCGTCACCAAAATCCTGCTACGGGTCATCGATCCATCCGTTCGAAACTGATTGCGTGCTGCGCTTTTAGCCGAGTTTTCAGCGCTTTGCATCCCGGCAATTGTTTTGATTCATGTCGTTGTCCCAGAACCGCTGCACACTTCTGGGCGACATGCATCAAGCCTTGGCGAGCCGCTTTTTCCAGTAGCGGATCTGCTTTCGCACTTCCGACGGCGCGGTGCCGCCGAAGCTGGTGCGGCTCTTCACCGAATTCTGCACGGCAAGCACCGAGAAGATGCCGTCGGTGATGCCTGGATGGATCGAGCGCAGATCGTCCAGCGAGAGCTTTTCCAGCCCGACCTTCTTCTCCTCGGCGAGCGCCACGGCACGGCCGGTGACGTGGTGCGCCTCGCGGAAGGGCAGGCCCAGATTGCGCACCAGCCAGTCGGCAAGGTCGGTCGCGGTGGCGTGACCGGCGCCGGCGGCCTTCTTCATGGCGGCGGCGTTGACGGTCATGTCGCGCACCATGCCGGCGGTCGCCGCCAGCATCAGGTCGAGCGTCTCGGCGGCGTCGAAGACCGCTTCCTTGTCTTCCTGCATGTCCTTGCCATAGGTCAGCGGCATGCCTTTCATCACGGTCAGCAGGCCGACGAGATGGCCGTTGACGCGACCGGTCTTGCCGCGCACCAGCTCGGCGGCGTCCGGGTTCTTTTTCTGCGGCATGATCGAGGAGCCGGTGGAGAAGGAATCCGACAGGCGGATGAAGCCGAATTGCGGCGTCGACCAGATGATGATCTCCTCGGCGAGCCTGGACAGATGCGTCGCGCAGATCGCGGCGAGGCTGAGGAATTCGAGGGCGAAATCGCGATCCGAGACGCTGTCCAGCGAATTGCGCGTCGGTTCGCGGAAACCCAGCGCTTTCGCGGTCATATGGCGGTCGATGGAAAAGCTGGTGCCGGCAAGGGCCGCCGCGCCCAACGGGCTTTCATCCATGCGCTCGATGGCGTCGTGGACACGCGAGAGGTCGCGGCCGAACATTTCCACATAGGCCATGCAATGGTGGCCGAAGGTCACCGGCTGCGCCGCCTGCATATGGGTGAAGCCGGGCATGACGGTCGCCGCATGCTCCTCGGCGCGTTCGAGGAAGGCGGCGATCAGGTCCTTCAGCGCCAGGGCTGCGCGCTGGCATTCCTGCTTGACCCAGAGTCTCAGGTCGACCGCAACCTGGTCGTTGCGCGAGCGGGCGGTGTGCAGGCGCCCCGCGGCCTGGCCGATCAGGTCGGCAAGGCGGGCCTCGACATTCATGTGGATGTCTTCGAGCTTGGTCGAGAATTCGAATTTGCCGGCCTCGATCTCTTTCAAGATCGTGTTCAGCCCGTGAGCGATTTTTTCTTGATCGGCCGCCGAAATAATGCCCGTTTCAGCCAACATCTGGCTATGGGCGATCGATCCGCCTATGTCCTGCGCATAGAGCTTGCGGTCGAAGCCGATCGACGCGTTGATCGCTTCCATGATCGCGGCCGGACCCGAGGCAAAACGTCCGCCCCACATCTGGTTGCTGGCCTTCTTGTCGCTCATCGCTATAACCCGTGCTCCGGAGCAGTTTTGAAAATGGCAGACGGCAAGAGATTCTTTTTTCCGGCTACGCGCCTCATCCTCGCCGCTTTGCTGGCGGGCGTGCTGGCCGGCGCGGTCGCGGTATATGTCAGCGAGAGCGGTTCTGGCAACAACGCTCCCGAGAAGGTCGCCGCAACCACCGGCAAGGACGATGCCGCCTGCGTGGCCAAGGCCGCACGCGCCAAGACTATCGCGGCGAAAGCGGTCGGCCAGGTCGCGGCCCTGCAGCCGGCCGATCCGCCGCAATCGCTGAAGAGCCTGGCCTTCAACGGTCCCGACGGCAAGCCGATGACGCTGGCCGACCATGCCGGCAAGACGGTGCTGCTCAATTTGTGGGCGACATGGTGCGCGCCGTGCCGCGCCGAGATGCCGGCGCTCGATACGCTGCAGAAGGAAAAGGGCAGCAATGCCTTCGAGGTGGTCGCGGTCAATGTCGACACCGGCGACGACACGAAGCCGAAGAAATTCCTCAAGGAGATCGGTGTCGAGACGCTGGGCTTCTACCGGGACCCGACGATCGCGCTGTTCAACGAGGTGAAGACGCGGGGCCTGGCGCTCGGGCTTCCGGTCACTATGCTGATCGACGCGGATGGCTGCCTGATCGCGCATATGAACGGCCCGGCCGAGTGGTCGAGCCCCGACGCCAAGCGGCTGGTGGAAGCGGCGCTGACGCCGTGACGATGTCAGCCTGAGCGCGCGGCCGCGGCCGGCTGCAGCATCAGGATGCTGCCGCCGCGGACATTGTCGACCTTGGCGGTTGCCCCGATGGCGTCGTCTTCCGTGACGCCGTCGGGCGACGGAGCCCCCGTCAGCTCGCCGAACGCCTCGATGGGGCCAGGCCTGCCCAGAAAATATCCCTGGCCGATGTCGCAATCCTCGGCGTCGAGAAAGCGCAGCTCGTCAAGCGTCTCGACGCCTTCGGCCAGGACCGGCAGGCCGAGGCCACGCCCCAGCCCAAGCACGGCGCGCACGATGGTCGCGACCTGGTCGTTGCGGTCGACCGATTTGATGAAGGAGCCGTCGATCTTGATCTTGTCGAACGGGAAGGCGCGCAGGTTGGACAGCGACGAATAGCCGGTGCCGAAATCGTCCATCGCCACGCGCACGCCGAGTGCCTTGATCTGGCGCAAGGTGGCCAGCGCCCGGGGCATGTCCTTCACCAGCGCCGTCTCGGTGATCTCGAGCTCGAGCCTGCCCGGGGCGAGGCCCGAGCGCAGCAGCACCTCATGCACCTTGCGGCTGAAATCGGGATTGTGGAGCTGCACGGCCGAGACGTTGACGGCGATCGTCAGTGGGTTCTTCCAGGTCGCTGCTTCCTTGCAGGCCGTCGCCAGCACCCACTCGCCGATCTGGGCGATCGAACCGCTGTCCTCGGCCACCGGGATGAACACAGAAGGCGGAACCTCGCCGCGTTCGGGATGCTGCCAGCGCAGCAAGGCTTCGAAGCCGATCATCCTGCCGCTGCTGATTTCCTTCTGCGGCTGATAGACGAGCCGCAACTCGCCGCGCGCCACGGCCTGGCGCAGGTCCTGCTCCATGATGCGCCGGTCGCGCGCCTCGGCGCCCATCGAGGCCTCGAAGTAGCGGAAAGTGTCCTTGCCTTCGGCCTTGGCGCGATAGAGCGCGGTGTCGGCATGGCTGACCAGCGCCGCCTGTTCGTCGGCGTCGAGCGGGTAGAGCGCGATGCCGATGCTTGCCGACACCATGCCGCCGGGCGACAGCCGGTTTTCCTGGCGCAGCGCCGAAAGCACCGCTTCGGCAATGCGGCCGGCCGCCTGCGGGTCGGGAAGGTTGGGGGCGATGATGGCGAATTCGTCGCCGCCGAGCCGGGCCAGCATCTGGCCGTGGCGCAGCACGCTGGAGGCGCAGTGGGCCACCTTCTGCAGCACGGCGTCGCCGGCGGCGTGGCCGAAGAGGTCGTTCACTTCCTTGAACCGGTCGAGGTCGAGCAGCATGAGCGCCAGCTGGCCACCCTTGCCGGCGCCGGCTTCCGCGGACGCGGCGATCTCGGCTTCCAGGTGGCCGGTGAAGCTGCGGCGATTGGCAAGCCCGGTGAGCGGGTCGTAATGTGCGAGGCGCATGATCTCCTGCTCGGCCTTCCTGCGCTCGCGAATGTCGCGCACGGCAACGACCAGATGCGGCTTGCCGCAATAGTCGATGCTCCTGGCGATCAGTTCCACCGGAATCCGGCTGTCGTCCTGGCTGCGCAGATCGGCTTCCTGCGCCTGTCCGTTGCCGGCGGCGACTCCGGAGCCAATCCGCTCGCCGAACAGGTTGCCCAGCGTCATCGTGTTCAGCGTGCCGGCGGCGATGCCGCTCAGCGCGGCAATGCTGTCATTGGCGCTGACGATGCGGTTGCCGTCGCAGACGATGAGGCCTTCGACGGCGGCGTTGGCGAGGCCGTGCATACGCTCCGCCTCGATCCTGTGACGGCGGAAGCGCAGGTCGATCCAGAGCGCCGTGGCCGAAAGCACCAGGATGACCAGGCTTGCCGCGGCGGCGGCAAAGGCCTGCGACATCGGCGCGATGGTGAATTTCGAGACCTCGATCGAGGAATCCGGATAGATCGAGACGGCGGCCATGGCGATGAAATGCAGCGTGCAGATCGCCAGCGTCAGAAGCACGGCCCCGGCGGCCGTCGCCAGGGTCGACGGCCGGCGAAGCACGACAAGCAGGGAGAGCGCGGCAAGAATTATGCCCGAGGCCAACGAGGCGGCGACCAGCAGCTGGTTCCAGACGATCCGGCCTTCGACCTCGAAAGCCGCCATGCCGGTATAGTGCATCGCCGCAATGCCGATGCCGAGCACGGCGCCGCCGACGAGGTAGTGGTCGATGCCGCCGCGTATGGTCGCGATCCACATACCGGCCGCGGTCAGGATGACGGACATCGCCAGCGAAGCCACCGAAAGCTCGGCGTTGTAGGCGTTGGGTATTCCCGGCGTGAAGGCGATCATGGCGATGAAGTGCGTCGCCCATATGCCGAAGCCGGTCGACGTCGCAGCAATCAGCAGCCACGCATGACGGTTTCGGCTGGTCGATCGGTCGACATGGCGAAGCAGGTTGACGGCGGAGAAACAGGAGATTCCGCAAATGAGCGCCGCGAGTGCGACCAGTCTCAGATCGTGCTCGTTCACGATACAATTATAGACGGTCAGCATCTTTCTTCACCTGATCTTCCCGCATCAATCAAGGCAACGTGATTGATTAGGGCCGGACGACTGAAGAATCGATTATGCCGCCCGCAACCATTGCGTGCTCTCCAGGTTGTATTGATGCGCTGGAATGATCTCGGGATCGAATGTGTCGATCCGGGAGGCCGTTACTTCACCCGCACTGTAACCACCAGCGCCTCGTGGTCGGCGCTCGGGCTGCCGTCCGGCAACGCAGCCGGCAGCGTCGCCGGCGCACTCGCCGCGAGTCCGCGCGTGAAGAACCAGTCGATATGGCCGGCGGGTGTGGCGTCGCCGGCCGCGCGCCGCTGGGTGGGCTTGTCGAAGGCATTCGCCGTCTTCCAGTCGTAGCCACGCTCGGCAAACACCGCGAACAAGGGCTCATGACGTTCCGGATACATCAGCCGGTCCGGTTCGGCGGCAATGCGGGTTCGCCACGCCGCAGGATCGTCGTTGCGTTCCGGATAGGTGGCGGTCAGCGTGTTGAAATCGCCGCCGATCAGCACCGGCGCTTCCGCATCGTATCTGTCGATGGCATCGAGCAAGTGGCGCGTCTGGTCGGCGCGGCCGACGGGCGTGGTGCGATTCTCCAGATGCACGGAGACGACGGTGACGCGGCGGTCGCCGACCATCACCTGGCCGCCAAGCGCCATGCGGCCGCCGATGCGCGGCTGGCCATGCTCCGGCAGGAACCAGGCGCCTGCGGCGTCGAAGCGGGTGAGAAAAGGCCGCAGCAGCGGAATGGCGCTGGTCACGGCATTGCCATGGAAACCTTCCACGTTCTCGGCGCCGCCATTTGCCGCCTGCTCCGTCTCATTGCCGGTGCCGAGCTCGAGGAACTCGACGCCATAGGCATAGGAATGGCCCAGACGATCGGCAAGCCGGCTCAACAAATGGCCGTTGCCGGAGCGCGCCATGCCCTTGTCGACCTCGGACAGCAGGACGACGTCCGGCGCCCGGCCGGCGATCGTGGCGGCGATGGCATCGACGTGACGCAGCCGCTCGACGTTCCAGGCCATGACGGTCAGGCTCTCGCCGGCGCCCCCGCGCGACGCCTGGCCGCCGATCTCGATCTCGCCGAGGGCCGGAACGGCGGCGGCGTGGCGCAGATGGGTGGCGCTGTCGCGCGGTCCGTCCCGCATGGCGTTGCGGACGTCGACAGGCACGTGCGTGAGCTGGGGGACCAGCATGTCTCTTCTCATCCAGTTAGCCGGTTAATCACGGAAGGTCTTTTCGCCGCTTCGGGACGCCCTAACTTCCTAGAGCCGGATGATTTCAGGTCGGATCGACCTGAAATCTGAATCCGTCTCTAAATCCAAGAGATAGAACATGATGTCGTCCGAAAACCGCTTCACACTTTTCGGCATCATGCTCTAGAGCGCCGATGTGACGTTTTCATGCCGGTGCAACCGCTGCCAGGGAGGAGAGACTGGCTGTCCACAGGGGCCGCTTATCGGCCCAGGGGCCACAACAGAACTGTCACATACCTTCTCTATGAGAACGGGCAAGGACTTGCGCAAAACCCTTGTCACATTGCCATTCAAGAGGGAAAACCATGACGATCATCAAGCGGGGCTTCGCTGCCCTTGCCGCCGGCGCGCTCACCACCGCGCTTGCGGTTCCTGCTTTTGCGGAGCCGGTCAAATTCGATTTCTGGTTCGGTCTTTCGGGCGATCTCGCCCGCGTCGTCGACACGCTGTGCAAGAACTTCAACGATTCGCAGAAGGACTACGAGGTCGTCTGCACCAGCCAGGGCAATTACGATGCCACGCTGCAGAACACGATCGCCGCCTTCCGCGCCGGCAAGCAGCCCACCGTCGTCCAGGTCTATGACGTCGGCACCGCCACCATGATGCTGTCGGGCGCCTACAAGCCCGCCGACAAGCTGATGGAAGAAAACGGCTACAAGATCGACTACAGCGACTATTTCCCCGGCATCGCGCGCTACTACGCGACCTCGAAGGGCGAGATGCTCTCCTTCCCGTTCAATTCCTCCACGCCGCTGATGTACTGGAACAAGGACGCCTTCGCCAAGATCGGCAAGACCGAAGCGCCGAAGACCTGGGAAGACGTCGGCGCCGACCTCAAGGCGCTGAAGGACGCCGGCTATGAATGCCCGATGGCGATCAACATCTCGGCCAATGAAAGCTGGCAGCTGATGGAGCAGTTCTCGGCGCTGCATAACCAGCCGATCGCTACGAAGAACAACGGCTATGACGGGCTCGACGCACGGCTTGAGGTCAACAAGACCAAGTTCGTCCAGTACGTCACAGATCTCAAGAAGTGGTATGACGCCGGCCTGATCAAGATCAAGTCGAAGGATCTCGGCCAGGACATGGTGCAGGCCTTCGCCACCGGCACCTGCCAGGTGATCCTGACCTCGGTCGGCGACCACGGCACGGTCGGCCGCACCCAGAAGGAAGGCATGAACTGGGACGTCGCCGAACTGCCGGTCTATGCCGGCATCGAGCGCAAGAACTCGCTGGTCGGCGGCGCTTCGCTGTGGGTGCTCTCCGGCAAGTCGGATGCCGAATACAAGGGTGCGGCGGCGTTCCTCAACTTCATCCACGATCCCAAGACGGCTTTATTCTGGTCGACCAACACCGGCTACATCCCGGTGACGAAGTCGGGCTTCGACTACATGAAGTCCCAGGGCTTCTACGACAAGGCGCCCTATAAGGGCCGCGAAGTGGCGATCGCCAGCCTTACCGCCTCGGAGCCGACGGAGATCACCCGTGGCGTGCGCCTCGGCAACTTCACCCAGATCCGCGCCGAGTTCGGCACGCAGATGCAGGCGATCTTCGCCAACAAGGTCAGCGTGCAGGAAGGCCTCGACACTCTGGTCAAGAATGGCGACGCGATCCTGGAGCGCTTCCAGCAGACCTATCCGGGTAAGACCCTGCCCTGATCCCGGATGTTGGAGCGGCCGTCCGTCGGGAATCGACGGGCGGCCATTTCATGTAGTTTTGCTTCCACGCATATCTTTTGTCCCGAAACCGGTTCCCACTTTAGGGAGACATGCTCTAGTCTTGCGCCAAGAAAGCGGGCTGGCGGTTCAACGACATCGGCGGATCGATGGAAAAACGCGTCACTTTCGGCAGATGGACGATCGGCATCCTGTTCGCGGTGCCGCAGCTGTTCCTGATCTTCACCTTCTTCTATTGGCCGGCCGGCCAGGCGGTCTACTGGTCGCTGACGCTGCAGCAGCCCTGGGGCGGCGGCAACATCTGGGTCGGGCTCGACAATTTCCGCTCGATCCTGTCCAACGCCGACTATTGGAATTCCATCACTGCCAGCATGATCTTCGCCGGCATCAGCACGGGCCTTGCGATGCTCATCGCGCTGGTGCTCGCCGCCCTGACCGACCGGCAGCTTGCCGGCTCATGGCTTTATCGCGTGGTGCTGATCTGGCCCTACGGCATCGCCGCGCCCGCCCTGGCGCTGGCGTTTCGTTTCATCCTGGCGCCGGAAGCCGGCTTCATGGCCGTCGTCAACCGGGTCTGGCCGGGCTTCTGGGACCCCGGTCTCGACGGTGCCGACGCGATGGCCTCGATCATCATCGCCTTCTCCTGGAAATATGTCGGCTACAATTTCATCTTCTTCCTTGCCGCCTTCCAGGCGATCCCGCGCTCGCTGATCGAGGCGGCGGCGATGGACGGCTCCGGCGTCATCCGGCGTTTCTGGGACATACAGTTCCCGCTGATCACGCCGACGATCTTCTTCCTTCTGGTCATCAACATCACTGAGAGTTTCCAGGACTCCTTCGGCATCGTCGACATCATGACCGCCGGCGGCCCGGCCAACGCCACGAATCTCATGGTCTACAAGATCTATTCCGACGGCTTCAAAGGCCTGGATTACTCCGGCGCCGCCGCGCAGAGCATCATCCTGATGCTCTTGATCATCGCGCTCACCATCGTCCAGTTCCGCTTCATCGAGCGGCGCGTGCATTATCGTTGAGGCTGATATGGTCGAGCGCACCCCGATCCTCAACTTCCTCACGCATCTCATCCTGTTCGCCGGCTTCGTATTCTGCGTGACGCCGTTCATTATCGTGGCGATCGCCGCCTCGCACAATCTGAAGGACGTCAACGACGTGCCGATGTCGCTGCTGCCGGGCAGCGATTTCTGGGTCAACATCAAGACGGCGTGGACGACAGCCGATCTCGGTCCGAAGCTGCTCAACTCCTTCATCATGGCGTTCGGCGTCGCCGCCGGCAAAGTCATCGTCTCGGCGCTCACCGCCTTCTCGATCGTCTATTTCCGCTATCCCGGCCGCATGCTGATCTTCTGGCTGATCTTCATCACGCTGATGCTGCCGCTCGAAGTGCGCATCGTGCCGACCTACGCGGTGGTCGCCAACGTGCTCGAGCCCTATCAGACGATCATGGACCTGACAGGGCTCTCCTGGCTGATCGAGAAGATATCGGGGGTTCAGGTCCAGCTCAGCCTGGGGCTGCTCAATTCTTATAGCGGCCTGATCCTGCCGCTGGTCGCCACCGCCACCGGCACGTTCCTTTACCGCCAGTTCTTCCTGACCGTGCCGGACGAATTGACCGAGGCGGCGCGCATGGACGGCGCCGGCGCGCTGCGCTTCTTCATCGATATCCTGTTGCCGCTGTCGCGCAACAACATGGCGGCGCTCGGCACAATCATGTTCCTGTGGGCCTGGAACCAGTATCTGTGGCCGCTGCTTATCACCACCGACCAGTCGCACGCGATGGCGGTGACCGAGCTGAAGCAGCTCATACCCAATGTCGGCGGCGCGCCGGAATGGCACATCGCCATGGCCGGGACGCTGATCATCATGCTGCCGCCGCTGATCGTCGTGGTCTTGATGCAGCGCTGGTTCGTGCGCGGCCTCATCGCCACCGAAAAATAGGGAGACAAAAATGGCCTCCATCACCATTCGCGGCGTCAAGAAGAACTACGCCAAGACGCAGGTCGTGCACGGTGTCGACCTCGATTTCGCTTCCGGCGAGTTCGTCGTGATCCTGGGGCCGTCCGGCTGCGGCAAGTCCACGCTGCTCCGGATGATCGCCGGGCTGGAAGAGATTTCCGACGGCACGATCGCGATCGACGGCACGGTCGTCAACAAGCTCGAGCCGCGCGAGCGCGGCTGCGCCATGGTGTTCCAGAACTATGCGCTCTACCCGCATATGAGCGTGGCGCAGAATATCGGCTATTCGCTGAAGGTGGCCGGCGTTCCGTCGGCCGAACGCGCCCAGCGCATCCAGGCGGTGGCGCGCGTCCTGGAGCTGGAGCACCTGCTCGACCGCAAGCCGATGGCGCTGTCCGGCGGCCAGCGCCAGCGCGTCGCCATGGGTCGCGCCATGATCCGCGAGCCGAAGGTGTTCCTGTTCGACGAGCCACTTTCCAATCTCGACGCCAAGCTGCGCGTGCAGATGCGTTCCGAGATTCGCAAGCTGCACCGGCGGCTCAGCGCCACTTCGGTCTTCGTCACGCATGACCAGGTCGAGGCGATGACGCTGGCCGACCGGCTGGTGGTGATGAATGGCGGCCGGGTCGAGCAGGTCGGCACCCCGGCGGAAGTCTATAGCCGGCCGGCGAGCCGCTTCGTCGCGACCTTCGTCGGCGCGCCGGCGATGAACATGCTCGAAGGCACCGTCACGCTCGACGGGCTATCGCTGCTCGGCGACAGCCGCAAGCTCAACGTGTCGCGCACTGGGCTTCCCGTAGGCTCCAAGGTCGCGGTCGGCATTCGGCCGGAGGCGGTGCGTATGGTGGCGCCGGGCACGCCGGGGGCGCTTGCGGCGACCGTCGACCTCATCGAGGAACTGGGCGCCGGGCGCGTCATCTATGTCGATCTCGACGGTGTGCCGTTCTCCATCGTGACGTCGGAGACCGTCCACCCCGAGCCGGGCAGCACGGTCGGCCTGCAATTCGCCGAATCGGACCTGCACTTCTTCTCCTCGGAGACGAGCGGCAGGCTCGACGTGTTCAAGGCTTCGGTGCCGGAACCGGCTCCGGCGACGTTGTGAATTTGATTTGAGGGTTCATGCAATGAAGATCATCCAGGTCACCGACGTCCATCTCGGTCGTCGGCGCGAGATACGCTATGGCGCGAACCTGAATGAACGTCTCGATCGATGCATCGATCATATCAATCAACGTCACAGCGATGCGGCGCTCTGCATCTTCACCGGCGACCTGACCGATGATGGAGAGGCCGAGAGCTATGCCGACCTCAAGGCGGCGCTGAGCCGGCTCACTGTGCCTTACCGTCTGTTGCCGGGAAACCACGACCGGCGCGCCAACCTCGTCGCCGCCTTCCCGGAAAACGGAACCGATAGCAACGGCTTCGCGCAGTCGGTTTTCGACACGCCGGAAGGGCGCCTGGTCTTCCTCGACAGCCTGGCGGAAGGCCGCGTCACCGGAGAATTGTGCGACGACCGGCTTGGCTGGCTCGATGCGCGGCTAGGCGAGGCGGCAGGCAAGGCGGCCTATATCTTCCTGCATCATCCGCCGGTCGAGCTCGGGCTCACATTGCTCGATCCGCTTGGCCTCGAACAGCCGCAGCGGCTCATCGATGTGCTGACCCGCCACGGCAATGTCCGCTACATCTTCTTCGGCCATGTCCACCGCGACATCGCCGGCACCGTCGCCGGCATTCCGTTCTCGGTGCAGCGCGGGCTGCATGCCCGCTTCATGCTCGATCTCGGCGGCGACGAAATGGTCGAGCAGGCGCCGCCCGCCTATTCGATCATCCTGATCGAGGGCCAGCGTGTCGTCATCCACAGCTGCGATTTTCTCGAGCAATGGCCGCTCTGGTCGCCGGCGACGGGGCAACGCATGCGGTAGAAATCACCCGAGCAACAGCGTGGGCGTCCCCTGTCCATCGACCAGCTTCACCGCTTTCCTGTCGAAGGACACGAAGGTTTCGCCACCGAGCCACTGACCGTCGAACGCGATCACGCCATCCGCGAAATCTCCACCGGCGTCAAGCACAGCCAGGCCCGCTTCGATCGTTGGTCGGTTGGCCACGACGTTGCGCATATCGAGGATACGGCGGATCGAGGCGGATATATCAGGCCGCGCAACCCGATAACTTCTATCCAGCACCCAAACAAACTCGCAAAGCGCTTGAACGCTGATCGCGACCAGCTCGGCCCCTTCCAGCGTCTCGGCTGCGGTCCGCTGCTGCGCTTCGTCGTCCCCGACGACAAGGCACAACAGCACGTTGGTGTCGAGGCTGATCTTCACTTGCGCTCGATTCCGCGCATTCCGCTCGAAGTGCCGGCGTTGGCGATCGCATCGTTGATCTCCTCGATCGAAAGCCGTGTGCCGTTCGTTTTGCCCTTGAGCATTCCACTCAGATCTTGCCAGGAGCCCTTGCCCTGGTCGGCCTTCAGCTCCGCCCGCCCACCAGGCAGAAGATCAAGCCTGATCTTGTCGCCGGGCTGGATGCCGAGGTGCTTGAGCACGTCTTTCCGGAACGTGACCTGGCCCCGGGCGGTAACCGTCAATGTCGTCATGATGCGACCTCCGTGCACTAGAAATAATGCAGGAATGCATTATTCTCAAGGCGGAGATCAAGCAAAGACATGCGCCTTGCCGGTGACGGTGAGGCGCACGATCTCGCCGATCGCCGGCGCGTCCATACCTGTCCGGCGCAGGATGAGAGGCGTGTTGCCGATCGCGGCCGCATCGGGCGGATCGGGGCTGTTGAGCAGCCGCACCGCGACAGTGCAGATGGAGCCCGCGAACTCGCAGTCCGTCACTTCGCCGAACAGCATGTCCGGCGTGCCCGACAAGCCTTCGCGCGAGGTGAGCTTGAGCAGGATTTGCTCAGGCCTGAGCATGATGCGGGCGACGTCTCGGCGTTCCTTCGTGTCGACGGCAATGCGGCCGAGCGGCGAGATGGCGAAGCCATCGGCGATTCTGGCCGGCAGGATGATGGCGTCGCCGAGGAACTCGGCGACCATCCTGTCCCTGGGCTTGAAATAGAGCTCGCGCGGTGTGCCGACCTGCGAGAACAGACCGTCGCGCATCACCGCCACCTGGCTGGCGAAGGACAGCGCCTCGGCTTGGTCGTGCGTGACCAGGATAGTGGTGATTCCCGCTTCTTCCAGAAGCTCCGCCACCGCCTTGCGCATCGAGGCGCGAAGCCCGGTGTCGAGCGCCGAGAACGGCTCGTCGAGCAGCATCAGCCGCGGCTTCATGGCCATGGCGCGGGCAAGCGCGACGCGCTGCTGCTGGCCGCCGGAGAGCTCGTGCGGCCGGCGTTTCAGGACCGCCTTGTCCAGCCCGACGATGTAGGCCAGCTCGACGATGCGCTCGCTGCGCCTGTCCTCGCCGCGGGGCATGCCGAAGCCGATATTGTCGGCGATGGTGAGATGCGGGAACAGGGCGCCGTCCTGGGCCACCACGCCGATGCCGCGGCGATGCGCCGGCACGGCCGCGCCGCCATTGGCGAGCACCTTGCCGTCGAGCGCGATCCGGCCGCGGTCCGGCGCCTCGAAGCCGGCGATCAGCCTGAGCAAGGTAGTCTTGCCGCAGCCGGACGGCCCGACGATCGCGGTGCGGCTGCCGCTTTCCACCTTGAGGTCGACGCCCGCGAGCGCCGCCACCGGGCCGTAATTCTTCGCGACGCCGCTGAGTTCGAGAAAGCTCATCGTCCGGCCATCCGCTTCGACTGGACGTAAAGCCACCAGGTCATCGGCAACGACATCGCCACCATGATCAACGCGTAAGGCGCGGCGGAAGCGTAGTCGATCTCGCCGCTGTAGGACCAGAAGGCCATCGCCAGCGTGCGGGTACCGTTGGGCGCCAGCATCTGGGTGGCGGTGAGCTCGTTGGTGATGCCGAGCGCCACCATCGCCATGCCGGCCGCCGCCCCCGGCGCCGACAGGCGGATGGTCGTCGACCACAGCGCCTTGACCGGCGGCCGGCCGAGGCTGGAAGCGGCCCGTTCCAGCTCCACCGGAGCCTGCGCGATCGAGGCGCGCAGGCTGATCAGCGCGCGCGGCAGGAACATCAGCGCGTAACCGAACAGGATGGTGAACAGGGTCTGGTAGAGGGGCAGCGCGACACGCACGGTGATCGTCACCAGCGCCAGCGCGACGACCACGCCCGGCAACGCGCCGACGATGTAGTTGCAGCTCTCGAGCAGGCGCTGCAGCCGCCCCGGCGCGCGGATCGAGATCCATGCCATCGGCATGGCGGCCAGCGTTGCAAGCACCGCGCCGGCAATGGCGAGGAACAGCGTCTGGCCGAGCGCCAGGCCGATCTCGTCCCAACGCCAGACTTCCGTGCCGCCGGCGAGCAGCCAGCGGCTGACCGTGACGAAGGGCACGCCGAGCGACAGCAGCGCGACACCCGCCGGCAAAAGCAGGCAAGGCAAGGTGGCACGGCCGAGGCGAGCGCGCTGCTGCTGGCGCGCCGCGCCGGAGCCGACGCGGGCATAACGTTCCTCGCCGCGGATCATCACCTCGAGGGCGAGCAGGAAAAGGCAGCAGACCACCAGCACGGCGGCCAGCATGTTGGCGGCCGGGCCGTTGAAGGTCGACTGGAACTGGTCGACGATCGCGGTGGTGAAGGTATCGAAGCGGATGAAGACATAGAGGCCGTATTCGGCCAGGAGATGCAGGCCGACCAGCAACGAGCCGCCGCAGATGGCGAGCCTCAGCTGCGGCAGCACGACGCGCGCGAAAACCCGCCACGGATCAAGGCCAAGCGCCGCGGCCGCATCCTCCAGCGCCGGATCGAGCCGGCGCAGCGCGGCGGCGATCGGCAGATAGAGGAAAGGGAAATAGGCGATGACGGAGACCAGCACGCCGGCCCAAAGCCCATGCAATCCCGGAACAAAGCTGATCCAGGCATAGGAGTGCACGAAAGCGGGGATGGCGAGCGGCGCGACCGAAAGCCAAGACCACCAGCGGTTGCCGGGCAGGTCGCTGCGCTCCGTCAGCCAGGCCAGCGCCACCGAGAGCACGATGGCGATCGGCACGGCGACGGCGACCAGCAGCACGGTGTTGACCAGCAACTCGCCGACGCGCGGCCGGAAGATCAGCGCCACCACGGTGTCCCAGCCGGTTTGGATCGCGACCCAGACGATGAAGGCGAGCGGCAGCAGCGCGACCAGCGCGATCAGGGCCGCGGCGAGCGTGATCCACGACGTGGACCGGCGCTTCTTCATCCCGGCCGCCGGCAATCTTGCCGGGGTCATGTCGATCGCCGACTGCATCAGGCGCGCCACCATGTCGCCGACGCCGTATGGCGGAAGCGAGCTTGAGCAATCCCAGGAAAAGTGTGAAGCGGTTTTCCGTTCGGAATTGCGGCAAAACAAGGAGACAGAGCGGTTCGCCGTTTCCATGAAACGGTGAAGCGATCTGATAAGCCGCGCAAGCGGCTCGAAACGCAGCCGATCGTCATCGACGAGGCGATCTCCAAACAAAAACGCTCCCGCGGAAAGGCGAATTGCCGCGGGAGCACGGTCGTTCGCCCTTTTAGGACGAACGAGAACTAAAGCAAGCCGGCTTGCGTCATCAGGTCGATGACCTTCTTGGAATTCAGTTTCGCCGGATCGACTTTCGGCGCCTGCAGATCGGCCAGGGGCACCAGCTTGGGGTTGGATTCGGCACCCTTGCCGATCGCATATTCATAGGACGTTCCGGTCTTCAGCACGTCCTGGCCACCCTTGCCGGTCACCCACTTCAGGAAGGCCTGGGCTTCCTTCGGATGCTTGCTGGAAGCCAGCACGCCGCCGCCCGACACCGAAACGAAGGCGCCCGGGTCCTGGTTCTTGAAATAGTGCAGGCCGACATTGCCGCTGTTCTCGCCGGTCTTGGCCTGATCGCCGAACCAATAATAGTGGTAGATCACGCCGCCATCGATCTCGCCGGCATTGACCGCCTTCATCACCGTCGAGTTGCCCTTGTAGGCGGTGAAATTCTCCTTCATCGCCTTCAGCCAGTCGCCGGTGGCGGTCTCGCCCTTGAGCTCAAGCAGGGCGCTGACGATGGCCTGGAAGTCGGCGCCGGACGGCGAGGCGGCCCAGCGGCCCTTCCAGCTCGGATCGGCGAGATCGAGCAGCGACTTGGGCAGCTGGTCTTCCTTCAGCTTGTCCTTGTTGTAGGCGAAGACGGTGCTGCGGGCGGCGACGCCGACCCACTTGCCGCTCGACGGCTGGTATTCCTGCGGCACCTGGGCGAGCGTATCGGCGTCGACCGGCGCGAACAGGCCGGCCGTCTCGACCAGCGCCATGGCCGGCGAGTTCTCGGTCAGGAACACGTCGGCCGGCGAGGCCGCGCCCTCGGCGGCGATCTGGTTGGAGAAGTCGCTGTCGCCGCCGTTGCGCAGCGTGACCTTGATGCCGGTTTCCTTGGTGAATCCCGCCGCCCATTCCTTGGCGAGGCTCTCATGCTGGGCATTGTAGACGATGATGCCTTGATCCTCGGCCACGGCCGGGGCGGCGATCAGGCCGAGCGCCAGCGCAGCGGCGAGGGCAATAAGGGGGGACTTCATAGGACACTCCTCGGGTCAGGGCGGATGCGTCGGAGTATCAATTCATGAGCGTGTTAGTCAACATTGGAGAGCGACACATTCATCACGCTTTCGCGCGTCAAGACGACGCTGCCGCGCGTCCCGACGACGCTGATGAAGGTATCAACCGATATGCGGGCCCGGCGGCCGCTCGTGCGGAATGCAGCCGTCTACCATCGGATGAATGGTCCAGCGCTGCTCGAGCCCCTGCTGCGTCCGTTTGGTCTCCGGATCGAAGGCGTCGTGCAGCATGGCGCACCAGGTTCGACGCAAATTCTCGCAGCGCGTCCTGAATGCCGCGCTGCCGAGGCCGTCGCGCATGTCCTGGGCCGCGAGATCGGTGGCCTCGCCCGGAGGTTTTTGCGGTACGGTCCCGGTGTCGGGAAAGTCCGGATCCCACTGAAGATAGTGCTTCGCATCGACACCGGCCGCGCCATCGAATTTGACCACCGCCATCAGCGGATGAAATTCGTGCCAACCCTTGTGATAACCGTCGTAGACATGCTCGCCGAGCACTGCGACGTGATCGCCCATCCTGATCGGGCCGAGCGCCTTGTCGCCGACATTGGCGTCCTCGACATCGCCAGGGTTGATGTTGAACAATCCTTGCAGGACCGGCTTGATCGCGCCGTAATAGGATGCCGCGCCGCCGATAGCGCCACCTATGGCCCCGCCAAGCAATCCTCCCAGGAACGATCCGATGGCGCATCCCAGGGCGCCCAGGAAGAACGAGCCTATGGCGCAGCCGACTGCCGCGCCGACGCTGGCGCCGGCCGCGGCCGCTGCTGCCGTGACGACCAGAGCCGCCGTCAGCAGGATGACGATGGCCGGCGCCCATTGGCGCATCTTGATCCAGAAGTCGCCCTCGGCCTCGCAATGCAGGCCCCAGCGCGCATGGTCGTCGGCTGGTGCGTAGCCCAGATCGTTTTTCAGGTCGTCGCGCGGAAAAAGCAGCTCGTGACCCTGGAAGCCGTCGTTGAGAATGTCGTTTGCCGGATGGGCGGCGATCTTGGCGGCGAATTCCGTGACGACCGTGCCATCGGCATTGTAGCGGTTGGCCGCCGCCAAAGCCGCCTGGTTCGTTTCGGCGTTGAGGATTTCGGTCGTCGGATGCGGCATCAGTATGACGTCGAAATACTGGTCATTGTCGAAGGCGCCGAGATCGCTGCGGAACGGGTTGTAGGACACGATGCCGACGGCGCATTTCGGATTGTCCTTGTCCAGGCAGACCAGGCGATGGTTGAGCCACTCCGCGGCGGCCTTGTCGATCGTCGCTGTGGCCGAAGCGAGATATGCGATGGCGGCGGCAAGCACCGCGCCGACCGGCCCGGCCAGAAAGCCGATGCCGGCCGCCAGTCCGGTGATGACGAGGATCTTCACCGCCTGGCCGGCCAGGAACGCCAGACGGTCGTCCTCATTGTAGGGCTTGCCTCCGGCCGGATAGAGGAAGCAGCTCGTATAGTGCTTGTAAGCCATGGGGGCGCCTCACCCTTTCGTCGCGGTCAGCGTCACGCCACCGGTCATGTCGCGCGATCCGCTCTCGCCGATCGTGAAAACGTGGACGTTGAAGGCTTTTGAACCGCGGAAGGCGGCGTCCCTCGCTTCGATCTCGACCGCCACTTCGGCCTCCTGGCGCGGCTGCAGGGAAAGCGTGTCCGGAACGATCCTGACCGACCAGTCGTCCGGAACGGGAAAATGGCCGTAAGCCTGCTCCCGCAAGGCTTTGGCCCAGCGCGCCTTGCTCTCGGCAAGCCGTGTTCGGGGTCGTTCACCAAGACCTTCGCCAGGCGGCGTTTCCGGAACGCAAGGCTGCAATTTCGGCAGGCCGTAGCAATCCGCCTCGATCAGGAAACGGCGCGCGACCGAGGCTTCGTTGCGGACGGTGAAGGCGAACTTTGCCGGCGACTGCATCTCGGCGACATTGACGTTCTTCTGACCGAGATTGTTGCCGGGGTTGGCGTCATCGCTCCAGGAAAGCTGCGCCTGGAGGCAGTAATGGCCGCCGATGGCAGGCGTGGTCCAGCTGAACTCGGCATAAGCCGGACAATCGATCGTGCCCTTGGCGCCGAGATTGACGGCGGTGCTGGCGATCGTATGGGAGACGGTCTGCGCGCCGAAGGACAGATAGGACAGAGCCACTCCCACCCCAACCGCCGGAGCATCGTAGGAGCCGTTCCAGACGCGGACGCGGACACGGTATTTATGTGCCGGCTGAAGCGCGCCGGTGACGGGCGCCGCGCCGTCGAAAATGTCGATGTCCGGATTGTCCCAGGTCACGGCTAGCCCCTGCGCCATCAGGTAGTACTGGGCATAGAGAAGCGGATCGGCGCGCTTGTAGACATCGGGCGGCAGCTGGATGCAGCAATCGCTCTGTGACGGGCTCGGCAGCTTCTGGCCCTTGACCAGCCGGCAGAGCAGCATGCGTATCGTGGCGAACAGCACCTTCAGTCCGTCGGCGAGACGCTTCCAGAAATCGGCGGCGAACAACAAAAAGGCCGCGGTTCGAACGTGTTCGACCAGTGATCCCAACATGTCGTGTTTCCCACGCTGAGAGGACGCAACGGCGATGCACTTCTCGGCAGGCGTGCCCCGCCGATTGTCTAAAATGTTATTTCTTCAGTGATTTCTGTCTTCTGTAGAAGTAGACGGCGGCGACGAGGACAATGGCTGCAATGACAATGCTGCCCTCGAAAGTTCCCGAGCCGTTGTCGGGAGAAAATCCAAAAATGCGCTCGATGAAATCCATCTTGGCCCCCCTCCGATCTTCTGACGCTACAGAAGGGTTTACCTTGCGTCAATGTGAGGTTGAGGCACACTTTTTCTCTGCCGTGGCCGACCAGGACCGACCTGCATCCGCTCGCCGTCCATCGAGCAGCAAACCACCAAATCCGCAAACTTTCGTGAGTTTGCATCAGTTTGGCTTGGACATTATTTCGCCGGCCACGTAACAAATCCGGGCCGAGACGCGAACATCGGGGGTAAACTCTTGTGACCGGCAAGGATGAGGCCGAGCTTTCCCGGCTGCTCAGAGCCGCGATCGCGGGAGATGAAAGGGCTTATGCCGACTTTCTGCACCGGATCGCCGCTCTCGTTCGCGGTTTTGTCCGGCGCAAGATCGTTCAGGGCGGGGTCGATCCCGAGGATGTCGTGCAGGAAACCTTGCTGGCCATTCATGTCAAACGCCACACCTGGCGGCCGGAGGCGCCGGTGCTGCCCTGGATCTATGCCATCGCCCGCTTCAAGCTGATCGACGCGTTCCGCCGGCGCGGGCGGCGCATCGAGGTCGAGATCGACGAGATCGCCGACACCTTCGCCGAGCCGGAGGCGGAAACGGTGAGCGAGCGCGACATCAACCGGGCGCTCGACGGCCTGCCGCCGGCGCAACGCTCGGTCGTCTCCTCGATCTCGGTCGATGGGCAGTCGATCGGCGAGACGGCGGCCAAGCTCGGCATCAGCGAGACGGCGGTGCGCGTGTCATTGCATCGCGGCCTCGCCGCGATCGCAAAAAGATTCGGACGACAGTGACATGAGGACCGAGGATCTCATCAAGGCGCTCGACGCCGATGCCCGCGACAAGGCGATGCCACTCGGCAAGGCCTGGTGGCTGGCGGTCGGCGTGGCCGTGGTGATCGCGGCGGCCGTCTTCTTTACGACCATCGGACCGCGCCCCGACATCATGCCGGCCATGCACACGATGCGCTTCATGTCGAAATTCCTGTTCACGCTGGTGCTTGCGGTCAGCGCCTTCGCGCTGATCCGCGTGCTGTCGATGCCGGGTGCTTCGACCAGGCGGGCGATGGCCTGGATGATCGCCGCACCGCTTCTGGTCGTGCTGGCCGTGATCCTCGAGCTATTTGTCGTGCCCGAGGCCGATTGGGGCAAGCGGCTCGTCGGCACGAACATGATGATCTGCATGAGCTTCATCCCACTGATCGGCATCGGCCCATTGGCGATCTTCCTCGGCATGCTGCGTTACGGCGCGCCGACCAGGCCGGTGCTTGCGGGCGCGGTCGCCGGCCTGCTCGCGGGCGGGCTCGCGGCAACCTTCTATGCCGCGCATTGCTTCGACGATTCACCGCTCTTCGTCGCCACCTGGTATACGATCGCGATCGCGTTCCTGACGCTGCTCGGTGCCATCGGCGGGCGCCTCTTCGTGCGCTGGTAGCCGCCCCACACCGATCCTTTGATACGGTTTGGAAATAGTACCTTAATCATGCCGCCAATTGTTTGCCGGTTAGCGGCGCGATCGCCGGCGTTTACGCAACCATTCCTTAAAACCGATCCGCCAGGGTTGTGGCAACGTGCAGTTGCGTGTTGGGTGGGATCGCATTGTGGCGTGGTTGAACTGGAAAAGGATCCGTGCCGACAGGCACGCTGCGCAGGGTCTGCTGGCGGTCGGTCTGGTTGCCACCGCCGCGTCGATCCTGCTGCCCCGTCTCGAATTCGGCGCCGACGCGCTGAGGCTCTGCCTGCAGGTTTTCATCGCCATCACCGCCGCGACGCTGTTCTTGTCGGCGCTGTTCATTCACCGCATCGTCGATGACCGCCGGCAGATCGCCGAGAGCGAGCAGCGCTTCCGCCGCGCCATGGAGGATTCGGCGATCGGCGTCGCCATCGTCGGCCTGGATGGGCGCATCCAGCAGGCCAATCCAGCTTTCGCCGCGATGCTTGGCTACAGCCGGGTGGAGATCGAGGCGCTGTCTTTCCCGCAAATCACGCATCCGGACGATCTCTCGATCGGCCGCGAGACGATGATGAACGTGCGGGAAGGCCGGATCAGCTCCTACCATTTCGAAAAGCGCTACCTCAGGAAAGACGGGACCGCGGTCTGGGCGCGGCTCGCCGGCTCGGTCATCCGCGACGAGGATACCGGCAAGCCGCTCTACCTGGTGTCGCAGATCGAAGACATCGACGCGCGCAAGCAGGCCGAGGCGCGCATCGCCGAGGCCGAGACAAGGTGGAATTTCGCGCTGACCAGCGCCGGACAGGGCGTCTGGAGCCTCGATATGCGCAACGGCGGCACGACCTACTCCGAAACCTGGGTAAAGATGCTGGGCTATGCGGATGGCGAGCTCGACGGCGACCCCGATCGCTGGCTGACCATGATCCACCCCGACGATCGCGAGCGCGTCGCCGAGGCGGATCGCGCGCATCTTGCCGGCGAGACGCCGTTTTTCGAAGCCGAGTTCCGGATGCGGCACAAGGACGGGTACTGGGTCTGGATCCTCGACCGCGGCAAGACGATTGAGCGCGACGGCGAGGGCCGGCTGATCCGGGCCATAGGCAGCCTGACCGACATCACCGAGCGCAAGGAAGCCGAGGCGAGGCTGATCGTTTCGGCGGCAATGCTGGCCGACGAGAAGGAGCGCCTCAGGGTGACGCTGCAGTCGATCGGCGACGCGGTGATCTGCACCGATGCCGCCAACCGCGTCACCTTCATGAACCCGGTCGCCGAAAAGCTCACCGGCGTCGAGGTCGGCGAGGCTATGGGCAAGGTGCTCGGCCATGTCTATTGGGCGGTCGACGAGGAAAGCGGGCAGAGGATCGGGCTGACGCGTCCTTCGGCGAGCGAACGTCCGCACTGCGACCAGAACACGCGTGCGGTTCTGGTGCGGCGCGACGACACGCGCTGCAGCATCCGCCAGGTGGTGTCGCCGATTATGAACGACCGCGACGAGTTCTGCGGCCTGGTCATCGTCTTCCAGGATTTCACGGATGCGCGCGCCCTGCAGCGCCAGCTGGCCTACGCCGCCGCCCATGACGCGCTGACTGGGCTCGCCAACCGCTCGAGCTTCATCCGCACCATGGAAGATCTGGTCGACCAGTGCCGCCTCAATGGCGGCGAGCACCAATTCATGTTCGTCGACCTCGACCACTTCAAGGCGGTCAACGACACCGGCGGCCATGCCGCGGGCGATGCGCTGCTCAAGCGCGTGGCCGATACACTGCGCGGCGTGCTTGGCCAGGAAGACATCGTCGCGCGGCTTGGCGGCGACGAATTCGCCGTCATCCTGAAGTCGGACGCCGCGGAGCGCGGGCCGATCGCCGCGCGCTCGATCATCGACGCCATCCGCAACCTCAATTTCAGCTGGGACGGGCGCCCGCATTCGATCGGCGCCAGCATCGGGCTTGCGCCGATCCGCGCCGGTTGCGGCGAAGTGGACGAGATCATCGCCCGCGCCGACGCTGCCTGCTACGCCGCCAAGGCAGCCGGGCGCGGCTGCGTTTCGGCGGCGCCCGACGAAGCTTCGCCCGACGATATTTCAAAACGCGGCGCGCCGCCCCTGCCACTCGCCGCGGCGTCCTAGAGCAATTCCAGGAAAAGTGTGAGCGGTTTTCCGCCCGGAATTGCGTAAAAACAAAGAGATAGGGCAGTTCGCCGTTTCCGTGAAACGGTGAAATGATCTAAGCCGCGTCGAGAGGGTTCAGCCGCAGAAGATCAGCGCGTCGGCACCGGCTGGTCGCCGCGATAGTCGTAGAAGCCACGCCCGGTCTTGCGGCCAAGCCAGCCGGCCTCGACATATTTCACCAGCAGCGGGCAGGGGCGGTATTTCGAATCCGACAGGCCCTCATGCAGCACCTGCATGATCGACAGGCAGGTGTCGAGGCCGATGAAGTCGGCGAGCTGCAGCGGCCCCATCGGATGGTTGGCGCCGAGCCGCATGGCGGTGTCGATGGCATCGACCGTGCCGACGCCCTCATAGAGCGTGTAGATCGCCTCGTTGATCATCGGCAAAAGGATGCGGTTGACGATGAAGGCCGGGAAATCCTCCGAGACGGTGATGGTCTTGTCGAGGTGCTTCACATAGGTCTTGGCCGCCTCGAAGGTCTGGTCCTCGGTGGCGATGCCACGCACCAGCTCGACCAGCTTCATCACCGGCACCGGGTTCATGAAATGTATGCCGATGAAGCGCTCGGGACGATCGGTCTGGGCGGCGAGCCGGGTGATCGAGATGGACGAGGTGTTGGTCGCCAGAATCGCTTCCGGATTGAGCTGCGGGCAGAGCTGCGCGTAGATCTTGCGCTTGACCGTCTCGTCCTCGGTCGCCGCTTCGATCACAAGGTCGGCGGCGGCGAGGTCGGCCATGGTCGGGGCGGCCGAGATGCGAGCCATCGCTTCGTTGCGAGCCTTCTCCTCCAATTTGCCGGAACCAACCTGGCGGGCCATGTTGCCGCTGACGGTGGCGATGCCCTTCTCGATCCGGTCGGGCGACACGTCGTGAATAAGGACCTTGTAGCCACCCAGCGCCGAGACATGGGCGATACCGCCACCCATCTGACCCGCGCCGACAATGCCGATCGTCTCGATCTTGCTCATTACCCCGATCCCGTCCGGAACAGTTCCGCTTCCTTGAAGCGCGGAAACGCTCCTATTTGTTTATTTCCCGCAATCCGGAAGCAAAACCGCCGGAATGACTTCAGGCCTTGATGGCCCGCTTTTTGTGCAGTGCAAACTAAAAGGGCGGGGCGACTTCGTCTACCCCACCCTTCGGATTTTAATATGCCAGAACGGACGGCGTCAAAGCGCCTTTTGCAGCTCCGGCAGGATGACGAAGAGATCGCCGACCAGGCCGTAGTCGGCAACCTGGAAGATCGGGGCTTCCTCGTCCTTGTTGATGGCGACGATGACCTTGGAGTCCTTCATGCCGGCCAGGTGCTGGATGGCGCCGGAGATGCCGACGGCGATGTAGAGGTCGGGCGCGACGACCTTGCCGGTCTGGCCGACCTGCCAGTCGTTCGGCGCGTATCCGGCGTCGACCGCGGCGCGGGAGGCGCCGACCGCGGCGCCGAGCTTGTCGGCAACCGGCAGGATGACTTCCTGGAACTTCTCCGAGGAGCCGAGCGCGCGGCCGCCCGAGATGATGATCTTGGCCGACGTCAGTTCCGGACGGTCATTCTCGGAAAGCTTGTTCTCGACGAAGGAGGAGAGGCCGGGATTGGCGGCGGCGCTGGCCGTTTCGACCGAGGCCGAGCCGCCTTCCGGCGCCGCCGAGAAGGAAGCGGTGCGTACGGTGACGACCTTCTTGGCGTCGGTCGACTGCACGGTCTGAATGGCGTTGCCGGCATAGATCGGCCGCTTGAAGGTGTCGGGTGAGACCACTTCGATGATCTCGGAGACCTGCGCGACGTCGAGCAGTGCCGCGACGCGGGGCGCGATGTTCTTGCCGGCGGAGGTCGCCGGCGCGACGATCGTGTCGTAGCCGCCTGCAAGCGAGACGACGAGAGCCGCGGTCGGCTCGGCGAGGCGTTCCGAAAGCTCGTCGGCTTCGGCCAGAAGCACCTTGCGCACGCCCTTCAGCTTGGCGGCAGCATCGGCCGCAGCCTTGGCGCCCTTGCCGGCCACCAGCACGTCGACATCCGAGCCGATCTGGAGGGCCGCCGACAGCGCCTTGGCCGTCTGGTCGGAAAGGCTCGCATTGTCGTGTTCGGCGATGAGGAGAATTGCCATTTTCTTGATCCTTTCCTGACCGCTTAGAGCACGCCGGCTTCGTTCTTGAGCTTCTCGACCAGCTCGGCGACGCTCTTGACCTTGACGCCAGCCTTGCGGCCGCTCGGCTCCTCGGTCTTGATGACCTTGAGGCGCGGCTTGACGTCGGCGCCGTAGTCGGCCGGGCTCTTCTCGTCGAGCGGCTTCTTCTTGGCCTTCATGATGTTGGGCAGCGAGGCGTAGCGCGGCTGGTTGAGGCGAAGGTCGGCGGTGACGATCACCGGCATCTTCAACTCGACCGTCTGCAGGCCGCCGTCGACTTCGCGCGTCACCTTGGCCTTGTCGCCGGCGAGCTCGACCTTGGAGGCGAAAGTGCCCTGGGCCCAGCCCAGAAGCGCGGCCAGCATCTGGCCGGTCTGGTTCGAATCGTCGTCGATCGCCTGCTTGCCGAGGATGACAAGGCCCGGCTTCTCGGCCTCGACCACGCCCTTCAGCACCTTGGCGACGCCGAGCGGCTCGGTCTGCTCGTCGGTCTTGACCAGGATGGCGCGGTCGGCGCCCATGGCGAGCGCGGTGCGCAGCGTTTCCTGCGCCTGCTGCGGACCGATCGAGACGACGATGATCTCTTCCGCCTTGCCGGCTTCCTTGATGCGGATCGCTTCCTCGACCGCGATCTCGTCGAACGGGTTCATCGCCATCTTGACGTTGGCAAGCTCAACGCCCAGTCCGTCGGCTTTCACCCGGACCTTGACGTTGGCGTCCACAACCCGCTTAACGGGCACAAGGATCTTCATTTTCCTGTCACCTCTCCTGAGATAGTCGGGGCGCTATAGCAGCGTGCGCCCTGTCAGAGTTGTCGAAAGCCGACATTACGGACGGAATATCCGCCCAGCGGTGCCGTTTCCGTAGTGGCGGCAAATCGGCGCGTCAATATCCCATGACGCACCCAAATCGGTTCAGTCCCGGGGCGTTGCTGCTCCACGGCCCCATTGCGAGGTCGGCTGCGCCGGATCGCCAGCGGCCGGCTCGGCAGGAACAGGCGGCTGTTGGACGTTGGGCGTCGGGTCCGGCTCGCCGTCTGCGCCGGCCAGCAGCGGCACGCCGCGGCTGCGCAGCACCAGCACCAAGACCGACCCGGCGATGATACCGCCGATGTGGCAGGCCCAGGAGATCTGGTCTTCGCCGGCGGCGGCAAACATCACGACCTGGAACAGGATCCACAGGATCAGCGGGATGAAGGCCGGGATGCGCAGCGGAATACGGGCAAAGGCCAGCACCCAGACCTTCACGCGCGGATAGAGGATCAGATAGGCGGCGACGACGCCGGCGATGGCGCCCGAGGCGCCGATCAGGGGCACCTGCGAATCCCACGCCACCAACCCTTGGAAGAAGGCGCCGGCTACGGCGCAGGCGAGATAGAAGATCAGATAGCGTATGTGGCCGAGCGCATCCTCGACATTGTCGCCGAACACCCAAAGAAACAGCATGTTGCCGCCGAGATGGAAGATGTCGGCATGCAGGAACGAGTAGGTGAGGTAGCTGAGGCTCTCGGGGATGACGACGAATTCGGGCGACAGCTCGACCTTGTCGTGGACCACCGACGGGATGAAGCCCAGGCCGAGAACCGCGGCATTGGTGAAATTTTCACCGCCAAGCGTGGTCGCCAGATAGACAAGCACATTCGCCGCGATCAGGCCGATCGTCACATATTGCAGGCGGATGTGACGCAGCCTGTTGGTGTCGTAAAGCGGGATGAACATCGGACCCTCCCGCCTCCGGATTCAGCGGTTCTTGCCGGGAACCCATAGCACGTCGGCCTTTCCATTGTCATTGACCGCACGGGCGGCGACGAACAGGAAATCCGAGACGCGGTTGATGTATTTGAGGGCCTCGCGGTTGACATGCTCGGCCGGATCCTGCGCCAGGGCCACCATGAGCCGCTCGGCGCGCCGCGCCACGGTGCGGGCCAGATGGAGCGCCGCCGCGGCCGGCGTGCCGCCGTTTAGCACGAAGGATTTCAGCGGCCGCAGATCCTTGTTGAGCGCGTCGATGTCCTGCTCGACGCGGCCGGTCTGCGCGGCGACGATGCGCAGCGGCTCGTATTCCAGCGGCTTGCCGTCATCGGGCACCGCGAGGTCGGCTCCCAGGTCGAACAGATCGTTCTGGATGCGCGACAGCATGGCGTCGATCGCCGGATGCTCGGCGGCGGTGTGGAGGCGGGCCATGCCGATGCAGGCATTGGCCTCGTCGACGGTGCCGTAGGCGTCGACGCGCAGGTCGGATTTCAGCCGCCGCTCGCCGGTGCCGAGCCCTGTCGTGCCGTCGTCGCCGGTGCGGGTGTAGATCTTGTTGAGCTTGACCACGCGATCCCCCTCGATCGATTTTTGCGCAATTCCGGCCGGAAAACCGCCCCGCATTTTCCTGGAATTGCCGAGCCTGCGCTATTTGCGCGTGAAATAGACCACCAGCAACAGCAGCGCCAAGGCCACGGCCTGCAGCATGATGCGCGCCTGCATCAGCTTGTTCGAGGTCATGCCGGAACCGCCGCGCATCATGTTGATCAGGCCGCGGACCAGCACGATCACCACAGCGGCCATGGCGATGACGGCGAGGATCTTCAAGGTGATGAGCATCTGGCTGGCTCCGGTTCAGGTTCGGTCAGGCGCGCCTGGCGAGCACGCGGTAGAGCAGGGAGGCTGGCAGGACGCGTTTCAGCGCCACGCCGATCTTAGCCGGCACCGTTACCACATAGTGCGGGCGCGGGCGCTGTGACAGAAGCGCGTGGCGGAGCGCCCTGTGCACGATCTCCGGGCCCGGCTTCAGCTTCGACACGCTGCCGCCTGCCTGAAGCCTTGCGAGCTGCGCCTGATAGTCGGCGCGGTGGACGGAGTTTTCGACGTCGATATTCCTGAGGAACCAGGGCAGGCCGTTGCTGGCGATCTTCGATATCACCGGTCCCGGTTCGATGAGCGAAAGGTGGATGCCGCTGCCTTCGAGCTCCTGGCGCATGCACAGCATCAGGCCTTCGATGGCGTGCTTGGAGGCCGAATAGGCGCCGCGGAAGCGGACCGGAGCCAGCCCGAGGATCGAGGAGCAGTGGACGAGCCGGCCGTGCCCCTGGCGGCGCATGACCGGCACGACGCGCCGGGTGAGGTCGTGCCAGCCGAAGAAATTGGCCTCGAACTGCTCGCGAAGCGCCGCGACCGGCAGGTCCTCGACGGCGCCGGGCTGGGCATAGGCGCCGTTGTTGAAGAGCGCGTCAAGCGTGCCGCCGGTCCGTTCCAGCACCGCATCGACCAGGGCCGCGATGGATTCGAGCTCGCGATAGTCGAGGTAGAAGGCCTCCAGACCGTCGGCCTCGAGGGCCGCGATGTCGGCCGGCTTGCGTGCCGTGGCGAAGACCCGCCAGCCTTCCGCCTTCAACGCCCGCGCGCAATAGGCGCCGATGCCGGAGGAAGCTCCGGTGACGATGACGGTGCGCAACTGTTTGGTCGCGGGGCGCGTTGTGGGACCTGGGGTTGCCATTTGCCGCAATCACTTCCCATATTCGCGGCGTTGACACAATCGAGCGGAGCGCGGGCCCTTGCTGCGGAATATCGTTGCCCTCAAGCGCGTGCTCTACGATGCGATAGGCCATTTCAACACCGATGACGGCTGGGCGATGGCCAGCCATCTGGCGATCACCTCGCTGATGGCGTTGTTTCCGTTCCTGATCTTCGCCACCACGCTTGCCAGCTTCCTCGGCGCTCGCGCTTTCGCCGACACCGCCGTGCATCTGGTCTTCGACACATGGCCGGAGCAGATCGCCAAGCCGATCGCGCATGAGGTGCAGAACGTGCTCACCGTGCGGCGCACCGACCTTCTGACCTATGGCGTGCTGCTGGCGGCCTATTTCGCCTCCAACGGCATCGAGGCGCTGCGCACGTCGCTCAACCGCGCCTACCGGGTCACCGAGACGCGCGGCATCATCCACCGCAGGGTGCAGAGCATCATCTTCGTCCTGATCGCCACCGCCTGCTTCCTCGCCGTCAGCGTGCTTCTGGTGTTCGCGCCGCTCTTGGCGCGGCTGGCGGAAGCGCATCTGGAATGGATCAAGCCCTATATGGGAACGATCACCATCTGGCGCTACGTGGTCGCCTCGACGGTCATCGTCATCGGGCTGTTCTCGGTGCATATCTGGCTGCCGGCCGGCAAACGCCGCTTCGTCTCGATCATACCGGGCATCGTCTTCACGCTGATCGCCTGGCTGGTCGGGTCGACGATCTTCGCCACCTATCTCGACCATTTCTCGTCCTATGTGACGACCTATGCCGGGCTCGCCTCGATCATGATCGCTGTCGTGTTCCTCTACATCATCTCGGCGATCTTCATTCTCGGCGGCGAGCTCAACGCCTCGATCAGCCGCTATCTGGAAGCGCGTGCGCGGGTTGGGTGAGTGGGCGCCGGGTAGAGGAACAGAGGAACAGAGGAACTGAAGAATTGAAGAATTGAAGAATTGAAGAAGGAAAACGTCAGTTGCCGCCTTTTTCCTCAGTTCCTCAGTTCCTCAGTTCCTCAGTTCCTCAGTTCCTCAGTTCCTCAGTTCCTCAGTTCCTCAGTTCCTCAGTTCCT
>NZ_JAIUIM010000014.1:0-176575 GCF_020165615.1 Mesorhizobium sp. BH1-1-5 | reverse complement strand
CCGGTCCTCCCGGCTGGCAAGAAAACTGTCACCCATCTAATCGGTCTATTCTGTTACCTATCTATCCGGTTCGGACACCTGCCGGGCATCTCCCCCGCAAGGGGGGAGATCAGCAGCTTCACCGCTTGCGATACTTCTCCAGCTCCGGATCCAGCTCCACCCTCACAGCATTGGTGAACACGCAGGTCGCCACCATGATGCCGGCGAAGGCGACGAGGTTGACGAGCAGCGTCTCGTCGTAGCGCGCCTTGAGCGCTGCCCAGGTTTCATTCGAAACCGTATTGGCGTCGGCGGCGGTCGCCCTGGCGAATTCGATGAGAAGGGTTTCGTCGGCTGAAGGTTTAATCGCATCAGGATCGAGGCCGTTGTCGATCAGCGCCCGGCGGAAGAAGGTGACCGGGATCTCGGCGCGCATCGTCTCGGCGATCGCCTTCGAGAACAGCCAGATGGCGCGGTCGTCGAGCGTGGGCTTGAGAAGATCGCGCAGCGTGAACCACTCGGCGTAGATGCGGTGGGCGGCCGGCGAATGAAGCAGGATGCGCTTCATGTTGGTCATGCGGCCGCGCAGGCCCAGTTCCCTGTCGTGCTCGGCGCGGATTTCGTCGGAGGCCGTCGCATAGTCGATCGGCGAGAGATGCACCATCGGCCTCACCCCAATGTGGCATGCAGCGCGGGCGCGCCGCGCAGCGTGTTGGAGACGGTGCAGATATCCTCGGCGTCCGCGAGGATCCGCTCTTTCGTCGTCGCATCGAGGTCGCCGTCGATTTCCAGTTTGATCTTGAACGTCTCGACCCGCGACGGCTCGTCCTTCGCCTTCTCGCCGGTGACCTGCGCCCTCACCTCGCCGAGCCGGTCGGCGACGCCGAGGCGGTTGGCGGCGATGCGGGCGCTGAGCACCATGCAGGCGGCTAAGGAGGCATGGAGCAGGTCGAGAGGGCTGAAGCCGGGGGCGCTGACCTGCGTGACGACATCGACGGTGCCGCCGGTCGGTGTCGTGACCGCCGGCAGGCCACCCGGCGGCAGGACGGCAAGCGCGCCGACTTTTCGGGTTCTGACTTTGAGGTCCGCCATCGAATGTCTCCAACTTTGAATACATTGATAGCGGAGGGGAATTCACCGAGGCAATCGCCGAAGCAGGCCATGGGGGGTTAGCGTCTGCTCGCCCCCACGAAAGTGGGAGAGAGGTGGCTTGGCGAAGCCAAGACGGAGGGGAGCGCCCCACGAAGGCCCCTCTCCGTCCGCTTCGCGGACACCTCTCCCCGCCTTTGGCGGGGCGAGGAACCAAGCGGTGAAGCGCTACCTCGTCAAATCCAGCGCCGCCGTCAGATCGCCCATCGGCGGCTGGTCGTTGTTGCGCAGGGCCTTGTCGCGGGCGACGATGCCGGGCAGCACCGGGAGGTCGTAGCGGTTGGTGATGAAGCGCAGGATCGAGGTGGTGTCGTACTGGGTGTGGTCGACCATACCCATCTTCGCGTAGGGCGAGATGATGAAGGCCGGAATACGGTTGCCCGGGCCCCAGCGATCGGCCTTCGGCGGCGCGACGTGATCCCAGAAGCCGCCATTCTCGTCATAGGTGATGACCACCAGCATATGCTGCCATTGCGGGCTCTTCTCCAGATGCGCGACGAGGTCGGCCAGATGCTGGTCGCCGGAGGTCACATCGGCATAGCCGGCGTGTTCGTTGAGATTGCCCTGCGGCTTGTAGAAGGAGACAGCCGGCAGCTTGCCGTCGTCGATCGACTTGATGAACTCTTCGCCGCCGAGGCCGCCATCCTTGAGATGCTCGGCGCGCGCTGCCGTGCCCGGGGCATAGGCGGCGAAATAGTTGTAGGGCTGGTGGTGGAACTGGAAGTTCGGCACGGGCGTGGCGTTCTTGCCGTCGAGCGCCGCCTGCCAGGCGCCTGAATACCAGGCCCAGGAAATACCCTTGAGCGACAGGAGATCGCCGATGGTGATCTCCTGCTGCGGCGGCAGCGTGGTCGGCTGCGCCGGATCGGCGAGCGCCTTGTCGCCGCCCTCGGCCGGCTTGTTGGCGCTCGGCTGGTAAGGCGGCTGCATGGTGTTGACGGCGTAGAAGTCGGGCGTGATAGCGCCGTCATTGGCGAATTTCGGCACGCCGCCAAGCGCCGAGGGCGGCGAATTGTCGGCCGGCTTCAGCGTCACGCCATCCGGCTCGACGGCCGCTATCTGGCCTTTCACCGGGCTGGTGTCGGCATTCGGGTAGAACGGGGCGCAGGCGCAGGCGAGCATGAAGTGGTTGAGGAAGGAGCCGCCGAAGGCCCCCTGGAAGAAGTTGTCGGCGAGCACGTATTTCTTGGCGATCGCCCACATCGGCAGGTTGGAGCCGTCATAGTGGCCCATAACCAACGAGCCGGAATCGCCCCAGGCGACGAACTTGTCGTTCCGGCCAGCATCGATCTGCATCTGCTCCTGGTAGAAGCGGTGCCAGAGGTCGTGCGTGACGACGTTGGTGCCCTCGTTGAAACCCTTGGGATCGTCGATGGCGAAGGTAGCGTTGGCAAGATGCGCGCTCTGCGCTTCCGTCACCGCCGGCGTGACGCCCTTGCCGGTCAGTCCGCCCCAGGCCGGCGGCAGTTCGGAAAGCGGCTTGCCGTCGCGGTCGAGCTGGCGCGCCTGGTCGGGCGAGACGTTCGCCAGGCCGCTGGCGCCGGGGAAGCCGCCATAGAGGTTATCGAAGCTGCGGTTCTCGGCGTAGATGACGACGACGGTGTCGATCTTGTCATAGCCGGGAGGTGCCGCGTGGGCAGCAGCGGAGAGCGATGCCAGCGCCGTGGTGGCGAGGCAAAGAGGGAGCAAGGACCGGATCATTGGGAAATGCCTCGTGGCTTGGGAATGGCTGGAGGACGGCAATGCAGGAACGCAACGGCATCAATGCCCAGCTACTTCGGCGCGTTGTCATCCATGTGACAGTTCTGCAGCGTCCGAACACGGTTTCGTGAGCGATACGGCCGGTCATCAATCCGTTGCACTCGAACCTTACGTCGCGAACGAAATCGGGCGAAGGAAATCAGGGATGTCGCCGCGGACGATGGGACGGAAAAATCACGTGATCGCCGTTCTGGCGGCTTCGATGATCGGCTTGACCGCGCCTGCCGACGCCGCGGAACCCTCCGGCGTCCATCCCGGCCCGATGTCGCGCCAGGACGCCCTCGCCCGAGCCGACGCGCTGACGGCGCTCGGGCGGCAGATGTTCTTCGATCCGTCTCTCTCGGCATCGGGCAAGCAGGCCTGCTCGTCCTGCCACGATCCCAACCACGCCTTCGGCCCGGCCTCGGCGTCGCCGGTCGAGATGGGCGGAGCCAACCTCGACCGACCCGGCGTCCGTGCCGTGCCGTCGCTGCGCTATCTGCAGGCTGCACCCGCCTTCACCGAGCATTTTTACGACTCCGAGGATGAAGGCGACGAGAGCGTCGACAACGGCCCGACCGGCGGCCTGACCTGGGACGGCCGCGCCGACCACGGCAAGGACCAGGCCAGGATCCCGCTGCTGTCGCCCTTCGAGATGGGCAACAAGGACGAGGGCGACGTGGTCGCGGCGCTGGGCAAGGCGCCCTATGCCGACGCCTTCAAGGCGGCGTTCGGCGCCGATGTGTTCGAGCACCCGCAGGACGCCTTCGACGCCGCGGTCGAAGCGCTCGGCACGTTCGAGCAGAGCAGCGCCGATTTCTATCCCTATTCCAGCCGTTACGACGCCTTCCTTGCCGGCAAGGCGCAGCTCTCGGCGCAGGAATTGCGCGGCCGCATGCTGTTCGAGGACGAAGCGAAGGGCAATTGCGCGAGTTGCCATCTGAGCGAGCCGGCCAACGACGGCGAGCCGCCGCAGTTCACCGATTACGGCCTGATCGCGATCGCCGTGCCGCGCAATCCGGCGATCCCCGCCAATGCCGATTCCAGTTATGTCGACCTTGGCCTGTGCGGTCCGATGCGCACCGACTTCAAGGGGCGGACGGAATATTGCGGCCTGTTCAAGACGCCGACCCTGCGTAACGTGGCCTTGCGCAAAAGTTTCTTCCACAACGGCTATTTCCACACGCTGCGCGAGGCGGTGGCCTTCTACGCCAGCCGCGACAGCGACCCGGCGCGCTGGTATCCGAAGAAGGCCGACGGCACGGTCGACAAATTCGACGACCTGCCGAAAGCCTATTGGCCGAACCTCAACACCGACCCACCGTTCAACGGCAAGAAACCCGGCGACAAGCCGGCGCTGACCGACGCCGAGATCGACGACATCGTCGCCTTCCTCGGCACGCTGACCGACGCCGACCAGGCAGGGCAGTAGCGCAAGCGGCCAAGGAGATTGGTGGACGCACGGCCTGATTGCAGCCGGAGCCCTGCTATCCACCGCAAATATGTGCCAATGTGAGCCACGTCATAGGAACGCCAAGTCGCGCCTGCTATGTTGCCCATCTCTTCACAGATGGAGTCTCCGATGAGGTTCGTCGCGGTGCAGGAGCCGCCCGGCGGCAGCTGGGCGGTTTTCGATGCGGGTAATGGCGCGCCGGCCGAATATGCTGGCCGGGTGCTTATCGGCCTGACATCGCGTGAGGCCCGCTGGTTCGTCGCCGCGGGCAACGACCATGCAGCCTGGCCCGGCCGGCCGGGCGCGCAACTGCGGCTCGTCAGCGGAAGCGGCTCGCAGCCGATGCGGGAAAGGCACGGCCAAACAGGCGGTTGAGAAGACGCACTGACGGATTGATTCAACGCGGCGCGACCTCGGTGCCGCTCCTCATTGCGCCGGCGCGTAGCGGCTCACCACCATGCCGCAGGCATAGGACTTCGAGCCGAGGAGCTTCAGCCCGCCAAAACCGCCCTTGTCGAAGATGCGGCGGCCGCTGCCCAGCACCGCAGGATTGATGAAGAGCTGGAACTCGTCGACCAGACCGGCGGCGATCAGCGCGGAGGCAAAGCCCGCGCCGCCGAACACGGCGATGCTGCCGCCCTCGCCTTGCTTCAGCGCATCGACCTCGCGCGGCAGGTCGCCGCTGACGACCCGCGTCCGTTCCCAGCGCGAAGCCTCGAGCTTGTCGCTCGCCACCACCTTCTCAACCTCGACGATGCGCCGCGCGAAGGCATAGAAGCGATCCTTCGGATATTTCCTCGCGGCATTGCCCCAATGAGTCATATACCCCTCCTCCGCCATCTTGCGGCTCAACAGGATGGTGTCGATGGTCTCGAAAATGGCGTTGAAGTCCTGCTTGAGCTCCTCGTCCCAGGCGCTGTCGTCGCCCCATTCCCAGAGCTGCCAGCGACGATCCTCATCGGCGCCGACAAAACCGTCGACCGACATCTGCATCTGAAGGATGAGATTCTTCATTCGGGTCTCCTCTCCTGTATTTGCGGCGCGGAGCGCTAGCTGGCATTGCGCGAACGGGCGAAGGCTCTCACCCAGGTTTCGAAGCTGGTCGGCGTGGCGTTTTCGGCTGAGGGTGCCTCCAGCGCCCAGCGCTCGCCTCTGTTGAAGCTTGCCGCCGTTTCGCCCAGCGCATCGGCAAAACTCGCCGATATGCCATTGGCGACCATGCCGGCCCGCGCTTCGGCGAAAGGCGCTTCATGGTAGGCGACATCCTTGCCGATCGCCCGGCCCAGGATCGTGGTGGCCTGATCGAGCGTGTAGGAACCGCCACCGTGCAATTCGACGACGCGCCGGGCCGGAAAGTGTTCGGCGCTCAACAGCACGGCGGCGCGCTCGCCAATGTCCTTGGCGGCTATCAGCGGCATCGGCAGGTCGCCGCGGAAGGGCGAGGCAAAGACGCCGGACGCCGCCTGCTCGACGAAGCCCATGCCCTTGACGAAATTCTCCATGAAGAAGGAGGCGCGCAGATAGACCAGTTGCTCCAGGCCGAGCGCGGCAAGCCGCTCTTCCATCAGCGCGGCGCCCAGCGAGGTGCCCATTCTGAGATGGGCATTGAGGCCGCTGAGCAGCACGACACGGCGCAGGCCGGCCTTGGCGATGGACGCTGCCAGCCGTGCGCCGACCTCATTCTCGAAACTGTGCAGATCGGGCGCGGTGACATCGAAGGGGATCATCACATAGGCGCCATCGGCGCCCGAGAAGGCGGCGTCGAGCGCCGCCTGGTCGTCAAGCGCGACGCCGAGGCTGCGGGCGACGCCGCGCACCGTGTGCCCTGCCCTGGTCAGCCTGGCCGAGACCTCGGCGCCGACCTCGCTGGTTGCGCCGACGACCACGATCGTACGGTTGGCTTGCTCGCTCATGTCGATCTCCTCTCTGCTCAAATGATTTACTTTTGGAACCATTTGACGCAAGGAGAGAATGATGTCAATAGTAAAGTGATTTAAAAATGGAACCATTCCGATGTCGACCAAAGGGCGATCCGGCTGTCCGATCAACCTCTCGCTCGAACTGCTCGGCGACCGCTGGACGCTGCTCATCATCCGCGACTTGATCTTCGCCGGGAAAAGACATTTTCGCGAATTCCTGCAATCCGACGAGGGCATCTCGTCCAGGACGCTCGCCGAGCGGCTGCAGACAATGCAGGACGAAGGCATCCTCACCCGCAGCGACGACCCGACGCATGGGCTCAAGGCGATCTACCGGTTGACCGAAGCCGGCATCGACCTGTTGCCCGTGCTCGCCACGCTCGGCGCCTGGGGCGGCAAATATCGACAGGCAGACGACAAGCTCGCGCGGGTAGCGAACGAGTTGGCTGCGGGCGGCGAGCCGGCGCTCAAGCGGATGAAGGAGAAGCTTAGGGCCGAGCATCTGGGGTAGGCTCGAGGCGTTGCAGCTGCGATCTCCCCCCGTGTTGGGGGAGATCGGCAAGTGCACGCGGTTTTGCTCGCGAATTAAAAGTTGACTCTTTTACTCATCTTGAATGGCGCTGCCCGCAGCTTTTCGAGATGGGGATCAGGCTGATGAAGGACCGGCGCGTTCTGGCGGGATTTTTGCTGGCGACGACTTTCCTCAACACGCCGCAGGCGCTGGCGCAGGAGAAACGGGAAGTGCTGGCGCCGATCGAGGTCCAGGGCGAGGCCGTCGGCGACCGCACACCGGGCTTCGATGGCTACAAAGCCAAGAAGGACGCCAGCGCCACCAAGTCCGACCAGCCGCTGGAAAGACGCCGCAGGCGGTCAGCGTCATCGGCAGCCGGCAGATCGACGACCAGGCGGCGCGCTCGGTGGTCGAGGCGACGCGCTCTGCGCCGGGCATCCGTTCGGAAACCTTCGGCAACGACACCCGCAACGACTGGTTCCTGATCCGAGGCTTCTCCTCGCAGGTCAACAGCTACTTCCTCGACGGACTGCAGCTGCAGTCGAGCGACAGCTTCGCCACCTGGAAGGTGAATCCCTATCTGCTCGACCGCATCGACATCTTGCGCGGGCCGTCGTCGGCGCTCTACGGCGCCTCGAACCCGGGCGGCCTCATCAACCTCGTCTCCAAGCGGCCGACCTTCCAGAACCGCGGCGAGACCGCGATCGGCGTCAACGAGTTCGGCAATGTCTGGTCAGGGCTCGACGTCGAGGGCGTCAACGAGGACGGCACGCTCGCCTATCGCTTCATCGCCACCGGCAATTACGGCGGCACGCAGGTCGATTACACCGACAACGACCAGTTCGCCCTCATGCCGGAGGTGACCTGGAAGCCGGACGAAGACACCAGCCTCATCGTCTATGCCAACGTCTCGAAGCTGAAGACGCGCGGCCAGAACTTCCTGCCCTATGTCGGCACCGTCGTCGACGCGCCGTGGGGAAAGATTCCGCGCGACCTCTTCACCAGCGAGCCCAGCGTCGACAAGTTCGAGCGCTCGCAGCCAAGACAGGGGAGGCATTCAAGCCGGAGACAGCGGTGCAATACGAGGCGGGCGTCAAATACCAGCCGACATGGCTGAGCGACGTGATGTTCAGCGCATCGCTGTTCGACCTGACGCGCCAGAACGTGGTGACCGGCGACGGCCAGATCAACTTCAACCGACAGATCGGCAAGGTGAATTCGCGCGGCGTCGAGATCGAGGCTGTCGGCCAGCTGACGCCCGACCTGAAGCTGACCGGCGCCTATACGTGGTACGACCTCAGTGAGCCCGCCCGCGTCGCAGTGGCCCGACCGGCTCCTCGGCCGGCGGCTCGCCAGGCAGCCCCAGTCGCAACCGCTCCTCCTCGGCGAAGACCTCGGCCTGCGCGTGAATATCGAACACTTGCTGCGTCAGCCTGCCGCCATCGACGACGCGTACGATCCATTGTCCGTTGACGGCTTTTACTCGGACACTGTCTGGCTCGCTTGTTACCATATACAGCCCCCTGCTCTTGGCTCGAAGAATTGCCTATCTCCGACCCAATACGATCTAGCGCGCCTGGAGTTGCCGAAAAGCGGGGCTTATTGGTTTTTATTGCAAAGCGGCACTCCGTTATTCGACACGCTTGCGAAGCCTCACGAATAAAAACGGGTGTGGCGCAGCAATTGCACCTCGGCGCAGCGGAATTCGACTTCGCTAGGGCGTTCGGTCTGCAAGACGACGCGGCAGCGGATTTCGAAAGCGTCCGAACGGGACTGCGGATCGCCCAGTCCGGCACTTGGCCGCGCGAGAGTGCGGACCAACTCGCCGCGCCGGCGGCCCGGCAGCCTTGGGGGGTGATACTGGGTTCGGCGGCCGGGCCTGACCGGAGTTTGCGAGGCCGCCGGCTGTCAAGAGCATGCGCTTGGGTCCGGCCAAGGACAAGAACGACCTAGGCCCTAGGACCAAAGCAGCAAAGGGCATGGTCAAGACGGCCGAATTGTCATCGGCCAATTGCGACCGGATTGACCGGAAACAACGCGCGCCGCAAAGCCGGGCGCGTCAAAAGCCTAAGAAATGCCGGCCGACGAGATAGCCGAGCGCCGCTACGACCAGCGGAAACAGCGCCGGCGCGGCCTTGCCGAACAGCGAGGGGTTTATCTCCTTGGCAGGAGCGCTGGGTTTGGAATTGCCGAGGTTTTTGGTCATGGGCTCATTACCGGTTGGGGGCTAACTGCCGGCTGAGTCATTAAATTAGAAACTGCTTATTAAGTTTCCGGCAAGCCCAACGCTACAATTCGCGGCAATTTATTCCGATTGCTGGGTACGCTCGGCAAGCGCGAAGGCCTGGAGATTGCGCGACTTGCCTGGATCCTGGTCGGCATTGGCGATGATGGCGTGGAAGGCCGCGCGGGCGATGTCCTTCTTTTTGGCATCTGGATGCAGTTTTCGCACCGCCTTGAGCAGGTCTTTCGGTTTCATATCGGGGGTGACAACGCGCATCAGCGTATCGCCTATGGCCTGCAATTCGCTGGCATCCATAACGATGAACCCTGTTTTGGCGGCGTGAGCCTAGCATATAGCCGGGCGAGCGCGTCACTTTTGTGATGCGCGCCCGAGTAACCGAAGACGGGTCCGTTACAGGATCTTGGTGGCGAAAGCGTCCAGCCGCGAATTCTCGCGATAGCTAAGCCGCACCGCCAACGCGGCGGCAATCCCGGTGGCCGCGCCGCCGGCAATGTCACCTGCATAGTGGATGCCGATATGCAGCCGCGACCAGCAGACCAGCACGGCCATGACGAGCAAAGCGAGCGTGCGGCGCGGCAGTGCCTGCAAGGCGAAGGCCGCGACGACTGCCATGCTGGCGGTCGCGTGATCGGAGGGGAACGACCAGTCGGTGCTGGGCGCGATCAAAAGATGCGTGACGCCGGCGTCGTAAGGCCTGATCCGATGGACGAAGAGCAGGATCGCCTGGTTGATCGCCAGCCCGATCAGGAAGGAAAGGCCGGCCGACAGGCAGGCATGGCGCACGTGGAGGCGATCGTCCCTGGACCACCATTGCAGGGCGACCGCAATCACCATCAGCGGCACGCCGAATTGTGAGATGGCGATCATTGTCCTATCAAGGAGTGGGCTGATGCCGGCAGCCGCGTTGATCCAGTGCGTGAGAGAAGCGTCCATTCCTGCCTGATATCCCTGGTCCAAAAGTAGGTCGATCGTTGAAGCCCGCCGGCGAGCACCGCATTCACCAGCTCTTTGAGGTCAGCGTATGGCTAAAAGGTGCCCATGCCCTGATCGAGTGCATCGGCGGCATCCTGCTTTACCTCGTCACCACCGATACCATCGCTTCCTGGGTCAACATGATCACCCAGGAAGAACTGGTCGAGGATCCCCATGACTTCATCGCCACCCATTTGTCGCGGATGTCCGCCGGGTTCTCCGTCGCGAGCAAGGAGTTCTATGCCTTCTACCTGCTCAGCCACGGATTGATTAAGCTGCTTCTGGTCATCGGCCTGCTGCGCGGCAAGTTGTGGTCCTACCCCGCATCGCTGGTCGCGCTCGGCGCCTTCATGGCCTACCAGGTCTATCGCTATTCCTACACGCATTCGCCGGGCCTGCTGGTGCTGACCGTGTTTGACGCCATCGTCATGTGGCTGATCTGGCAGGAGTGGAGAACGGTGCGCCGCCATATCACGCGTTAGACCGTGATGGCGTTTCGTTGAATCGCCGTCACGATCCAACTCTTTTGCTGGAGCATGATCTTTCTCCGAAAACCAGTTGCCACTTTTCGGGATCATGCTCTCCGCGTCCGGCCTCACTCGACTTTCCGCCGGAACTTCGAATGGCAGATCGCGCAGTCCTGCAGGATCAGGTGCAGGAGGTGTTCGGCCGGCATTTTGGCTGGATCGGCCTCGACGGCGCCGGGCGCTTGCCAAGCAGGCTGCCGCCGTCCATGGGCGGGCCGGTCATCCGCATATCGGCAGTGATTTCGGGCGGCGCGTTCCCGGCCTTGTCGGCGAGCGCGTCCGCGAGCCGGCCGATATGGCGGGCGAGTGCCTCGAACTCCGGCCGGGCCTCATCGATTTCCGGCCTGGCGCCAGACGGCGCACCAAGCGTGCCTCGCGGGAATTCGGCAATCAGGGCAGCGCCGGTACGGGCGCTGAGCGTGTCCGCGGCTGCCTTGAAGGCTACCGGCTCATAGACGCGCTTGCCGCCGAACATTTCCGCGATCGCCTTGGCGGCGGCCGCCATCTCCTTCATCGAGGCCTGGCGCGCCGCCACGATGGGATCGCCCGGACCCGCTGCCAGCGTTGGGGCAAGGACCAGAGGGCCGGCGAGCGCAAGCCCCCCGCCCGGAGAGCGTCGCGGAACCTCACGCCCGCACGTCGACGATGCCCATCATGCCGAGCTGCTCATGCTCGAGGATGTGGCAGTGATACATGCGCGCGCCCGGCTGCTCCTGGCGGATGACGAGCCGCACCGTCTCGCCGCGCGCCACGTTGACCGTGTCCTTCCACGCCAGATAAGCCGGTTTGGCGACCTTGCCGTCGCGCACGAGCTCGATCACCTGGAACTGCGTGCCGTGGACATGGAATGGGTGGTCCATGTCGGCCTGGTTGGCGATTTCCCACAGCTCGGTCTCGCCGGCCCTGGCGACGATGTCGACGCGCCCCATGTCGAATGCCTTGCCGTTGATCAGGAAGCCCATCTCCATGCCGGTGGCGTTCATCGCCACGGTCTCGGTGAAGACCAGACGGCGACTGATCGTGGGCTGCCCGAAAGGCGCGATCGGCCTCAGCCGCCCGGGCAGCGGCGGCATCGTCTCGGCCGGCGCGCCGGAGACATCGACCGTCAGCAGCGTCAGCCCGGCATCCGCCGGCCGGCCAGGCCCCATCCAGCCGCGGTCATAGTCCAGCGTGGTGAGGGTGGCAGAGCCCGGCTGGTCGAAGGCGACGACCAGTTCGACGCGTTCGGCCGGGCTGAGCAATATCTCCTCGGCCGCAACCGGCGCCTCCAGGAGACCGCCGTCGCTGCCGATCAAGGTCATCGCGGCGTTGGCGAAGGCGAGCCTGAGGAACCGCGCATTGGTGGCGTTGTAGAGCCGCAGGCGCCGCTTCGCGCCGCTCGCCATCGTCAGCTTCGGGTTCTTCTGCCCGTTGACCAGCACATGGTCGCCTACGCGGCCGTTCATCAGGTCGGTCATGGTGGTGTCGGGCATCGAGCCGGCGGCGGCAAGCCGAAGGTCGGTGAACATGAGCGAGGTGTCGCCATAAGCGACCGGGATCGGATCGGCTTTGGCCTTGACGATGAAGGCGCCGGCAAGGCCGCGATAAACCTGCTCGGCCGCCCGGCCATGTGGATGCGGGTGATACCAGTAGGAGCCGGCCGAGCCTTCGGGCAGCTCGAAGGCATAGACGCGGTCGGCGCCCGCCGCCACCGGGTCCATCGGATTGCCGTCCTGGTCGGCCGGAACCGGCATGCCGTGCCAGTGGATGGTGCTTTGCTCGCCCGCGATCCGGTTGGCGAAGGTGATTTCGACGCGGTCGCCCTCACAGGCCTCGATCAGCGGCCCCGGACTCATGCCGTTATAAGCGAGGATCGGCGTGTCCTGGCCCTCGACAAAGCGCGCTGTGGCCGGCGCAGCTGTCAGCCTGGCCTTGAACAGTCCGGACCGGCCGGCCTCGTTGGCAAGCAGCGGCAGGTCGCGCAACGCCTCGCCCTCGGGCAGCGCCGCTGGCGCTTGCGCCATGGCGCCCATGTCATGGCCGGCATGATCGCTCATGTCCATGCTCGGCATGGGTTCCATGCCCGGCATGTCGTCCATCTTCATCTGCGCCAGTGCGCGAGACCCCGACAGAGCCGTTGCCAGGCCCGCCACCAGAAAGCCGCGCGGTGCATCTCCTCGACCGTGGTTGGGAAGGCCGCCGCGGGGACGACCTTTCAACACGCTACGGGTTCCAGTAACTGGAAGGTCAAGCGGGAATCGAGCAGGTCGGCACAGGCCCGCGCCTGATTCCGCCTGGCCCAAAAAGAAAATGCCGGGCAGCCGGGCGGCCTGCCGCCTTGCCGTTTTTTAATCTCAATCGGCCTCTAGCCGGCTGAAGCGTTGCGGTTCCAGCCCTCACGTTTTCTTGACACAGGCTGGAAAAACAGGCAGCAAAGCGGGTGAGGGAGAGCATTTCTACCGTGGCGGAGACCATGGAGGGCTCTTTTTTCGTATGGACCGTCGCCAAAATGGCGATTGGTGGAGGGATTGGTTAACCAACTTTGTCCATCTTTTGAATCAATCGGCAACAGACGCGAGTAGGTGCAGGGGGCACCAGCGAACTGTGATCGTGACGGGTGCCAGGTCCGCAAACCGGCATGCCGATTGAGAGTGGTCGTATGGCGTTTTTGCGTTTGAAAAACCGGGGTGACGCTCCTCATGGGGAGGTAACTTCGAAAAAGTCTGGTCATCGTTGGGTCGTGGTGCCTGCTGTCGGCGCCGCCCTTGCCCTATGGTCCGTCGCCACTTTGGCGGGGCTCTATTCGGTAAGCACCTCGCTGACCGCAGCTTCCAACGGATTGCCGCAAGGCCTGCTTTCGCCGCGCAGCATCGCGCTTGGCGACCAGCGCCGACAGATCGCCAATGCCTGGGCGCCGCGCCTTGCCGCCAATGGCGGCTACAGGGCAGGCTCGCTCACCGGTGGCTGCGACGCTGGCTGCTTCAGCCTTGCGACAAGCTTCAGTCATGACGGCCAAGCTCCTGAAAAACTGAAGAATAATGGCCATGACGGCAAGATGGCGCGCCTCAAGCTGCCGGCGCCGAACAGCGTCGCGCAGGAAAAAGTCGTGGTGGTGGCTTCGGCCGCCGGCGCCGCCGACCGGTTCGACGGTGTGGTGAAACGCGCGGCGCTTTCGCCGCAAAAGCTTGCCGATGCCTTTGCCCGCGCCGAGAACGCGCCGTATCTGCTGGCCAGCCTGCCTTCGGCGAGCCGTTTCGGCGGCGCGCTGCCGGGCGCCCCGGCGGAAGCCCGGTTCGGTTCGCAGCCAGCCGAAATCGCTGGCGCTTCAGAGTTGGCACTCGCGCTCGCCAACGTATCGCCGGAGGATACGGCCGACGTTCCGACCGCCGTCGCGCTCAAAAACAGCGACGCGCCAAATGTCGCCGACAAATCGGACAGCGGCCAGAACGGCGAATATCAGGTCGCCTCGCTGCCGCCGCAGGACGATCTGCCGGACGCGATTGCCGTGCCCGGCCTTCGCCCGCGCACCACGCTCGAGCGCGCCACCCAGGCGCCCGAGCAGAACGCGGCCAAGCCGCAGAAGCCGGAGACCGCGAAGCCGCAGACGGCCAAGGCCAAGCCACAGCCGTCCGCTGCCGACACCGCGCAGAGCACGCCGACGACCGTCTCGCCGAGGAGCGGCGACCAGGCCCTGCCGGGCGTAGCGGGCTCGAAGCCGCTCGCGGCCGACACCAAGCCCGGCAAGCGCAAGGCGCAGGCGTCCGAGATGCTTGCCTATGCAAAGCCCGACACGCCTGAGCGCGGCGGCCTCGGCAACGCCTTCCGCAACCTGTTCAACGGGCCTTCGACCGGCAATGGCGTGGCCGTGTACGATATCTCGGCCAAGACGGTTTATATGCCGGACGGCTCTAGGCTCGAGGCGCATTCGGGATTGGGTTCGATGGTCGACCAGCCTCGCTTCGTCAACCGCAAGAATGTCGGCCCGACGCCGCCGGACACCTACAATCTGTCGATGCGCGAATCGCGCTTTCACGGCGTCGAGGCAATCAGGCTCACGCCAGCCAGCGGCAGCAACAAATACGGCCGCAACGGCCTGCTCGCGCACACCTATATGCTGCGCGGCGGCCGCGCCGAGTCCAATGGCTGCGTCGTCTTCAAGGACTATCACCGCTTCCTTGCCGCCTACAAAAAGGGCAAGATCAAGCGCCTTGTCGTGGTTCCGCGCCTCACAAGATCTCCTACCCAGGTCGCCCAGGAAGGCCGCCAGGGTTGAATCCTACCAGCCCGGCGACTGGTCGCCGGCTGCTATCGATCCCCACTTGCTGATCCGAAGGGCCTGGCGCCAACACGCGCCGGGTTTGCCGTGGCTTCCAGCCGTGGCTACGATCGTCACCTCACCTGAGGAAGCGATAACGACCCTTCCCAAGATATAGATATGGCGCAGCCCGGGCTTGCGGCAAGCCCCTGGCCATGGCGTATCAACGCTGCTCCGAAAAACGACAACGGAGCATGGAATGCGGATCTTGTTATCGACTTACGGCTCGCGCGGCGATGTCGAGCCTTTGGCGGCGCTGGGCGCGGCCTTGCAGCGCATGGCGTCGAGGCCAGGGTAAGCGCGCCGGGCGATGCGGAGTTTGCCGCGCTTCTCGCCCGCGCCGGCGTGCCGCTGGCCCCGGCCTTCGCGCCGGTGCGCGAATGGGCGAAAGAAATGATCAACCGGTCGCGATCGGCGTCGCCCGAGGACCGGGCCAGGCTCATTGCCGGCCAGGCGACCGAGATCGTCGCCAGGCAATATGAGGCGCTGAGTTTGGCCGCCGAAGGCTGCGACGCAGTGGTGGCGTTCGGCCTCTTCCCGTCCTGCGCCGCCGCGCGGATGGTCGCGGAACAACGTGGCATGCGCTACATGCTCGGTACATTCTGCCCCATCTGGCTGCCGTCGCCGCACAACCGGCCGCATGAATATCCAAGCCATCCGCTGCCGGCCGGCGTGACCGACAACCGGCTGCTGTGGGAGATGGATATCCGGACCAAGAACGCGCTCTTCGGCGAGGCGATCAACGGCCAGCGCGCGTCGCTGGGACTGCCCCCGGTGCAAAATGTCCGGGACTATGTCTACGGCAAAAGGGTTCTGCTCGCCTGCGATCCGACGCTGGGGCCGTGGCCGGGCTCGGACCTGATCGACGCCGTGCAGGCCGGCGCCTTCATCCAGCCGGATGAACGGCCCCTTCCCGGCGCGCTCAAAGCCTTCCTCGATGCCGGGCCGCCGCGGGTCTATGTCGGCTTCGGCTCGATATCGGTCGCGAGCGAAGCCGGACACGCCGCCATCGAAGCGATCCGCGCCAGGGGCCTCCGCACGGTCATCGCGCAGGGCTGGGCCGGGCTCGGCCCAATCGATGATCGCGACGACTGCTTTGCGGTCGGCGAGGTCAACCAGCAGGCCCTGTTCGGTCGCGTCGCGGCCGTCATCCATCATGGCGGCGCGGGCACGACCGTCGCCGCCGCGCGGGCGGGAGCGGCGCAGGTGATCGTGCCGCAGATCGGCGACCAGCCCTATTGGGCGCGGCGGGTGGCTGAACTCGGCATCGGCGCCGCGCATGACGGTCCAGTGCCAACGGTGAAGTCGTTATCGGCGGCGCTGGAGGTGGCGCTGGCTCGGAAGACCCGGGTTCACGCGGCGGCATTGGCTGGCAAGATCCGCGCCGACGGCGCCGAGGTGGCGGCAAGGTTGCTGATTAAATCGCTGGGCGAATCCAGCCGGTGAACTCATTGCGTCGTTAGTTCCGCCAGCGCCCTCTGCAGGGGCGCCGGCGAGATCTGGATCGGGCCTGAAAAGGGCGAGTCCATGTCGATGATCAGATAGATCGCCGCGGCCACCAGCGCTGCGGAAATGAGGCATGTGAAGACGACAGTCCCATTACGCGGCGCCCTGAAACCGAAGCTGGCGAAGATCAGTGTCAGCCAGGCGACGAGCAGGATGATCACCGGCGCGGGGATAGCGCCCTCGGACTGCTCGGCCAGTATCCAGCGCTGCTCGATCAGCTTCTGGAGCTGCTGCGTCGCGGCCTGTTGCGCGGCGGCCTGCTTGGCATCCGCGGGCGCCAATCCCGCCAGGATGTCTCCGACCTGATAGAGCAGCAATTCCGACAGCCTGTTCGGGACGACGGTCGTGTCGCTGTCGGCCGTGGAGGTCTCGACGACGCGCTGAACATAGGCGGCGAGCGACTGCCTGCCGCTGTCCGCCTCCGGCCCGTAATGCCGGAGCGTTCGATCGAGCAGAATGATCTCGGTGGCGAAGGTGTGTACGTTGCCGTTGATGGACTCGAATGTGTTCTTGGCCGAGTTGATCATCAGGCCGAGCATAAGCGAGGACATCACCACGAAAAGGTTCGCGGCAAGCCGCACCACCGCGCTGGTGTCGTCCCCAAGGTGGTGAGACGGGAAGCGCTCGTGCACCATCAGGCTGGCCAGCGAGGTTCCAGCCAGGCAAGCAAAGATCGCTGCTCCTATAAGCACTTCGCTCATGGCTGACATTGTAGCCGAGGCGGAGCGCTTGCCAATTGGCTGTGCGGCGGTTGAATCAACGCCGAAGCATATGGACGTATATTGTTGGCCGGTAAGGAGACTTTCGCGCCGGGCTCCGTTCACAGCCAAGCGACAGTCGAAAACCGCTTTCAATACCGGGCGAAGGCGCTATCTATGGCGCGGGGCGGCTCCCAATCACTCACGAGGCAATCCATGACAATTCGCGCTGTCGTCTGGGGCGAGAACATCCATGAGCGGACCAACGAGGTGGTCGCCGGCCTCTATCCTGAAGGCATGCACGCGACCATCGCCAAGGCGCTGAATGCGGACAAGGCGATCTCCGCCTCGACGGCCACGCTGGAGCAACCCGAGCACGGCCTGCCAGAATCGCGCCTCACCGAGACCGACGTGCTGGTCTGGTGGGGCCATAAGGACCATGGCGCGGTGGTCGACGAGGTGGTCGAGCGTGTTGCGAAGCGAGTCTGGGAGGGCATGGGGCTGATCGTGCTCCATTCCGGCCATTTCTCGAAGATCTTCAAGCGGCTGATGGGCACGCCCTGCACGCTGAAATGGCGCGAGGCCGGCGAGCGCGAGCGGCTCTGGGTGACGAGCCCCAGCCATCCGATCACCGAAGGCGTCGGCGAATTCTTCGAGCTGGAGAACGAAGAGATGTATGGCGAGCAGTTCGCCGTGCCCGAGCCGCTGGAAACCGTCTTCATCTCCTGGTTCCAGGGCGGCGAGGTGTTCCGCTCGGGCCTGACCTACCGACGCGGCGCCGGCAATGTCTTCTACTTCCGGCCCGGACACGAGACCTATCCGACCTATCACGATGCGACCGTCCAGAAAGTGCTGCGCAACGCGGTGAAGTGGGCGCACAACCCGCAAGGGTCGAAGCCCGCCATCCTGGATGCGCCGAACGTGCCGGTCGAGAAGGCGCTGGAGCCGATCGAGGAGCGCGGGCCCAAACTGCATTCGCATGGCGAGGCCGGTTTCCGCTAAAAAAGCCCCTTCCCTGCTTCGCTTGGGATTGCGTGAAAACAGCGCCTGGGTCACATTCGCTTCACATGATTGAATCGAACCAAATCGCTCGGAGGAGCAGAAAATGCGGCTTTTGATACTGGGTACCGGCTGGATGGCGCAGGAACATGCCCGCCGCTTCGGCGCCATCGAGGGCGTCGATATCGTCGGCGCGGTCGACCTCGATGCGACCCGCGTCGCTGAGTATGCAGACGCCTACAAGATCCCGAAACGCTTCACCTCGCTGGAGGCGGCGCTCGACTGGAGCGATTTCGACGCGGTCGCCAATGTCACGCCCGACCGCATCCACCACCCGACCACCATGGCGCTGGTCGCCGCCGGCAAGCCGGTGCTGTGCGAAAAGCCGCTGGCGGAAAATTTCGGCAAGGCGAGCGAAATGGCCGATGCCGCGGAAGCCGCAGGCGTCGTCAACATGGTCAACCTCACCTATCGCAACGTGGCCGCGCTGCAGAAGGCGCGCCGGATGGTGCAGGCGGGAGAGATCGGCATGGTGCGCCATGTCGAGGCGTCCTATCTGCAGAGCTGGCTGGTGTCGAAATTCTGGGGCGACTGGCGTACCGATCCGAAATGGCTGTGGCGGCTGTCGCGCGGCCACGGCTCGAACGGCGTGCTCGGCGATGTCGGCATCCACATCCTCGATTTCGCCAGCTATGGTGCCGCGCTCGACATCGATCATGTCTTCTGCCGGCTGCGCGCCTTCGACAAGGCGCCGGGCAACCGCATCGGCGAATACCAGCTCGACGCCAATGACAGTTTCGCCATGACGCTCGACTTCGCCAACGGCGCCTTCGGCGTGGTGCATGCCAGCCGCTGGGCCACCGGCCACATGAACGAATTGCGCCTGCGCATTTATGGCGACAAGGGCGGCATCGAGGTGGTGCACAATCTCGAAGGTTCGGCTCTGAAGGCCTGTGTCGGCGACAATATCGAGAGCGCCAAATGGGAGGAGCTGGACGCGGGCTCCGTGCCGACCAATTACCAGCGCTTCGTCGATGCGGTGAAGAGCGGCATGCAGACCGAGCCGACCTTCCGCCACGCGGCGGGCCTGCAGAAGGTGCTGGACCTTGCCGTGGTGTCGGACGAGAAACGCGCGGAGTTGAGAGCCAACGCGGATACGCAGTGAGGCCGAAACTGCTGATCTCCCCCCTGGGGAGATGCCCGGGGTGCTGCCCCGCCGGCCTGTCAGTCGTTCGCAGCCGCGTCGTCCTAGGATCACTAGTGGAAGGTCGCCCACGCTGGCGTTCCTTCACACCGCCCTCTGTCCTGCCGGACATCTCCCCCGCAAGGGGGGAGATTGGCTGTCACCACACCCTGCGATAAATCCCCACCGCCGCCGCCACCAGCGCGGCATTGCCCGCGGCCACACTACCGTCCGGCAATTCCTTGCCGTCCTCCAGGCCGACCCGCGTCGACAACTGCCTTGCCGCAGCCCTTTCCACGAACTGCCACACCGTGGCGTTCTCGCCATGCAGCAGGAGGGAGCGACGAATGCCGGCGCGCTGCAGCACCTTCTCGATGCCGTCGGCGACGGCGAAGGCCTGATCAATCGTCTGCTCGGAAATCTCGATCAGCACGCGCAGCACCCGGCCGCCATGGTCGAGGCCGACCAGCCGCTCGGCGTCGGCGATGGACGCCAGGCCGGCCTCGATGCCGATGCCGCGCTGGCGCAGGCTTTCCATAACGACGGGTGCTGCCGTCTCGCTGAGATTGACCGAGGCATAGTCGGGCAGCTCGCGCCAGCTGGAGATGGCGACAAGCGTGCGCAAATCGTCCTTCTCGATCCAGGCGCCGGTGGAGACGCCGATCAGCGTGCCCGGACAGGCGCAGCGGAGTGCTGCGATCGTCCTGTCCATCGCGTCGGGCGCCAGGCTTTCCTGCCGGTCGGCGCCGCGCGCATGGACATGCAGCTCGGCCGCACCCGCCGCGATCGAGGCCACCGCATCGCGCGCCATCGCCTCGGCGTCGAGCGGCAATGCAGGGTGGAAGTCGGCAGGACGGGCGCCGTTGATGCAGGCCTGGACGATCATCTTTTCGGCAATCCTGTTTCGGCTGACGGGAGCCTAGCGCAGGATCGGATTGGGCGGAACCGGAGCGATGCAATCTCCTGACAGGCCGAGGCGATAAGCACGCAATATCCCCCTGGTCTATCGACCAGAGGGATAAGCTTTCATCGAGCGCGAGCGCTAACTTCGAAGGCCCTTACGCCGGGACGCGCTTCAGCGCCTGCGCCATGCAGTGGATGCCGCCGCCGGTCTTGGAGATCTCGCTCATGTCGATGGCCGCGACCTCGAAGCCGCGCGCCTTCAGCTTTTCGATGAGCGTCTTCGAGGCGGTCGGCGCGATCACCCTGTCCTTGCCGAGAGACATGAAGTTGCAGCCGAGCGCCATCGTGTCCTGGAAGGGCACGTCGATGATCTCGTGGCCCTTGCCCTTCAACCAGTCGACGATGCCGGGCTCGGTGCAGGCGAGGCAGACGGCGGTGAGCTTTTCGGCGATCGGCACCACCATCAGGTCGATATGGACGTAGTACTCGTCGATGAAGGCAAGCCGCGTCTCCCAGCCCTCCTTCTCGAACCAGGCCTGCACCTGGCGCGCGCCCTCCTCCTGCGTGCGGGCGCCGCCGCAGCCGATCAGCACCACACCGTCCTCGATGACGTTGAAGTCGCCGCCCTCGAAGGTACCGGCCGTCACCATGTCGTAGATCGGGATGCCGAGCTTTTCATAGGTGCGGATGGCGGCGTAATTCTCGCCGCGCCGCCACCAGTTGGCCATGGCGGTGATGAAGGCGCCGTAAGGCGTCATGACGCTGGAGTCGCGCGAATAGACCTGCATCGGCAGTTCGGGCGTCGGCTCGTGCCAGTGGATCTTGACGCCGAAATGCTCATAGGCGGCGACGAGGTCCTTGTGCTGCGCCTGCGCGATCTGGACGTTGCAAGGTGCCTCGCGCAAGTGCTTCCTCGACAGCGAACTGGTCGACAGGTGGCGCAGGAAGTTGGGCGAGCCGAGCAGCACGTCGGTCAGCACATCGGTCTCGTTGGCGAAGCCCCAGGCGGTCAGCGGCTTGGTGCCGCCATTGGGATTGCGGCGCTGCAGCGAGAACGGCTCGGCGACGATGCGGTCATGGACGGTCATGGTGTTCTCCTCGGGATGGTTTGTTTCGTGTCATGCGGTGGAAGCGGCCGGGATCCACCAGTCGCGCCCGCGCGGCGTGGTGACATATTCCGGCCAGCGGAAATTGATCGGCGGTTCGTAATCGCAAAGCGGCGCGATCCAGTTCGAGCCGCCAACGCCGCCGCCGGTTCGCTTGACGAACTCGTCCATGGCGGCATCGCGCGCGGCCTTATCTTCCAGCAGGCGCAGCGCCGTCAGCGCGACCGTCTTAGCGGCGCAGGTCACCATCGGATCGATGGTTGCCGGAATGCCGCCCAGCGCATTCATCGCCCAGGACGGATAGACATGGCCGTTCGTCGCGCGCAGCGCCGGGCGGGCGACATAGAAACGCGATGTCGGCGCGTGCCAGCTCATGTCGGTATAGTCGTCCGAGGTGGAGTTCACCTGCGAGGGCGGCAGGTCGCGGCGCAGGATCGCTTCGGCATCCCGCGGCGAAATCAGCCGCTCCAGCTCGTCGATGAACGGGTTCTCGGTCGCCTGGCCGCCGGCATTGACCTGGACCTCGCGGGCGATGGCCTTGGCCGCCTCGTCCCAGCGCGCCGCGCCGACGGTCGAGAGTGCCTGATAGGTGATGTCGGCCATGGCGTGGTTGGCGAGCCCCGGCCGCGACTTCGACACCCAGCGACGCTCATAGCGGCAGCCGCTCATCCTGGCCGCGGCGTCCGCGTTGCGGTCGAGCACGGCGGTCACCTGCTCGGCCATGGCAATGGTCGGCACGCGGATCATGTACTGGATCTCGGCGAGCCCCGCCGGCAGGTTGTCGGCGGTCGCCTGGCCTGCCGTCAGGATCGCCTCGCTGATCGACCAGCCGCCCTGATGCGTCAGCATGGAATCGCGCAGCGCCTTGGAGGCCATGTACATCATCATCAGCGCGTCATTGGCGCCGGGCGCACGGACCGCTGAATGGGCCTGCGGGATCGGCGCTGCGTCGCTTGCGGCGCGGCCCCAATTTTCGGGCTCGTCGCAGATGAAGCGGTAGATCATCGCGTAAGCCGCGCCGCAATGCGTGTCCCAGCGCGCGGTGTTGCAGAGCGGCAGCATGTAGAAGGGATGGAAGGAGATCATGCCGGCGAGGCCGTCATAATAGCCTTTTGCCGCATGGATCGGCTTCGAGCCCCTCACCTTCTCCGCCGGCTCGCCGGTGAAGCGCAGCGTGCCCTTGATGCCGTGCTCCAGCATCGCAGCCTTAGTGGCCAAAAGCCCGCCAAGGCTGCCGATGCCGAGACCCGAATGCGGATCGGTGTGGCCGCCGGCCTCGACACCGAGACCCGGCCGCGCGCGCTTCACCGTCACGGCATCCTGGCAGTTGCCGGGTACGGCGTCGTACTCGCCATACATGCCGATCACCGGGCCGTCGCCGTTCGTCCAGTGGGCGCAGAAAGCCGTCGGCATGCCGCCCGAGCCTTCCTCGACCGAAAAGCCCTCGCGCTTCAGCCGATCCACATACCAGGCGGCCGACTGGTACTCGCGCCAAGCGGTTTCGCCGAAATCGAAGATGGTGCGCGTCCAGGCCGACAGCAGCGGCTGGATGCTGTCGATCGTGGCAAGCGCGGTTTCCTGCGCGGAACTCGTCACCGGTTTGTCCATGGTTCAAAGAAAGCAGTGAAGCGGCTCGTCAAAAAGTGATATGTTTTCCCGGTTCGTGCAAATTCGGTTCACCTGAGGCCCCTTGCGCATACCTTCCACGCAGGCGCTGCGCGCCCTCGACAGCTTTGCCCGTCATGGCAGCGTGTGGCGCGCCGCAGACGAGCTTTATCTCACGCGAAGCGCCGTCTCGCATCAGCTCAGGCTGCTCGAGCGCGATCTCGGCTTCGATCTGTTGCAGCGCATCGGCAAGGGCGTGGCCCTCACCCCGCGCGGCCAGCGCTACGCGGCCGATGTTAGGAAGGCGCTGACCGTGCTCGGCGACGCCGGAACGCAAAACAGCGGCGCCGGCGTCGGCGGCTCCTTCGGCATCTCCTGCCCGCCGGGCTTCGCCTCGATGTTCCTGTGCACGCATATCGGCGAGTTCCAGCAGATGTATCCGGACGTGGCGCTCTCCGTGCTGACGCCGCGTCGGCTCGACGACGTCTCCAACCCGGAGGCCGACGCCTTCATCGCCTTCGGCGTCGGCAACTGGCCGAACCGGGCGGTGGAGCTGCTTTGCGAGGTCCACTTCACGCCGCTCTGCAGCCCGACATTGCTCAACAAGGTGGGCGGCTTTTCCAAACCCGCCGACGTGTTGCGCGCCAATCTCCTGCATCTCTCCGACACCGAGGACTGGGCGCGCTGGCTGGCACTGTCCAAGGTGGAAAATCCCGATACCGAAGGCGGCATCTTCTTTTCCGACATGAACCTCGTCTTCTCGGCCGCCATCGCCGGCCAGGGGATTGCCATGGGCGACGAGTTGACCGGCCGCAGGGCGCTGAGCGAGGGCCGGCTGGTCAAGCCGTTCGAAGCCTCGGTCCCTTCGCCGCGGTCGTACTACCTAGTGTTCGAGCACGCCAAGGCAGGGCACCCGGTGCTCAACGCCTTCAGCGACTGGCTTAGGGCGAAGCTGTCGGAGAACAGGCTGGCGAAGTATTGAGGGCGGGGCGATGGAGTGCCAATCTCCCCCGCAAGGGGAGATCAGCAGTTCCGGCCACCCACCAAGCCCACCACCCGTGAATCAAATTTGCCGATCAGGCGAAAACTATTCGGTTGCGGTGAGGCGCAGCCATGCCTACGATTTCATTGGGAACTGAGGAAAGAGCCAGGATGCAGCAACCCGGCCGGGCCGCAGAAATCAAAGCTAACGGGATCGGCAAGAGCTTCGGCTCGTTCCGGGCGCTCGACAATCTGTCGCTCGATATCGGCCGCGGCGAGTTCCTGACGCTGCTTGGGCCCTCCGGCTCCGGCAAGACCACCTTCCTGATGATCCTGGCCGGCTTCGTGCAGCCGAGCGAAGGCAAGCTTTTCAGCGACGGCGTCGACATCACCAACCGGCCGGCCGAACAGCGCGCCGCCGGCATGGTGTTTCAGGGCTACGCGCTGTTCCCGCATATGAGCGTGGAGCAGAACATCGCCTTCCCGCTCAGGGTGCGCAAGAAGTCCGCTTCCGAGATCAAACAGCGCGTCGGCGAGATGATCGAGCGCGTCGGGCTCAAGGGCCATGAGAAGAAACTGCCGGCGCAGCTTTCCGGCGGCCAGCAGCAGCGCGTGGCGCTGGCGCGCGCGCTGGTGTTCGAGCCGGGCGTGCTGCTTCTCGACGAGCCGTTCTCGGCGCTGGACAAGAGCCTGCGCGGCCAGATGCAGGCCGAGATGAAGCGGCTGCACCAGGAGACCGGCACCACCTTCGTCTTCGTCACCCACGACCAGAGCGAGGCGCTGGCGCTGTCGTCGCGCGTCGCCATATTCAACCATGGCAAGCTCTTGCAGGTCGGCAGGCCCGACGAGGTCTATGACCGGCCTGCCAACCGCTTCGTCGCCGAGTTCCTGGGCGAGATCAACATGCTGCCGGTGAAGGGCGTGCGCCCCGCCGACAATGGCGCCACCGGTCTCTGCGAGGACCGCGCGGTCAACATGCGCTGCAAGGCGGAAGCGATCAAAGGCGACGCCATCCTCGCCATCCGTCCCGAGGACATGTCGATCGCGCCGGAAGCGTCGGTCGACGAGAACGGCATCGCCGCAACGGCTGTCGCCTCGACCTATCTCGGCGCCGCAACCAAGCTCGACCTCACCACCCGCCAGGGCGCCAAGGTCACCGTCTCGGTACCGAACGAAGTGGCGGCCGCGGCCTTGAGCAAAGGCAATTCCGTCTGGCTGACCTGGCCGGCCGAAAAGGGTTTCCTTCTTCCGGACGGAGGACAGTAAGCACTCGCCGCCGCGGCCTGAAATCGCCGCACCGGCTTCCGGTTCAAATCAACGACAACAAGGGGAACTGACATGAGCGATACCAAGAAACAAACGATCGAATCCCTCGCCGAACGGACCAAGCGCGGCGAGATCTCGCGCCGGCAATTCGCGCAGCTCGCGGGCCTCGTGCTCGCCGGCACGCCGATGCTGTTGCGCTCGACCGGCGCTTTCGCCGAGACCAAGGGGCTGGTGCTGGTCAACTGGGGCGGCGACGCCATCACGGCCTATGACGCCGCCTATGGCCAGGCCTTCACCAAGGACACCGGCATCCCGGTCAAGATGGACGGCTCGGGCCCGACCGAAGGCGCGATCGCCGCGCAGTATAAGAGCGGCGCGCCGACCTGGGATCTGGTCGACGTCGATCCGTTCTCGGCCATCACGCTCGGCGGCCAGGGCATGCTCGAGCCGATCGACTACAAGATCGTCGACAAGAGCAAGATGCGGCCGGGCTTCGGCTGGGAATATGCCGCCTCGACCTACTTCTTCTCCTATGTGATCGCCTATGACTCGCAGAAGTTCGGCTCCAACGCGCCGACCGGCATGGCCGACTTCTTCGACGTAAAGAAATTCCCGGGCAAGCGCTCGCTCTACAAGTGGGGCGTGTCGAGCTGGGAAGCGGCTCTTCTCGCCGACGGCGTCGCGCCCGCCTCGCTCTATCCGCTCGACCTCAAGCGCGCGCATGACAAGATCGCCGCCTTCAAGGAGAACGTCGTCTCCTACTGGGGCGGCGGCGCCGAGAGCCAGAGCGTGCTGCTCAACGGCGAAGCCTCTATGGCGATCGTGTGGTCGACCCGCGCCTCGCTGATCGAGCAGGACTCGGGCGGCCAGATCAAGTTCATCTGGGACCAGGGCCTGATCTCGCCCGGCGCGCTCGCGGTGCTGAAGAACAACCCCGGCGGCAAGGACGCGGCGATGAAGTTCATCGCCAGCACCCAGGATCCACAGAAGGAACTGGTGATGTTCGACAAGCTCGGCCAGGGCCCGGCCAACCCGGCGGCGGATGCGCTGATCCCGGCCGACAAGAAGGGCATCAACCCGGTCGATCCGGCGAACATGGCGAAGCAGATCCCGCTCGACATGGAGTGGTACGCCAAGAATTACGGCGCCGCGCTCGACGAATACACCAAGATCATCTCGGCCTGATCGGGCCGAGAGCCACTTGGCGATGAGAGGCACCCTCTCCGACAGGATGGGCGCGGCGCTGTTGATGGCGCCGCTGCTCCTGTTCCTGATCCTTGCCTATGCATGGCCGTTCCTGGGCGTGGTGAAGTGGAGTTTTACGCTCCCCACCCCCGGGCTCGGCCAGTACCACGCCTTGCTCACCGACGACCTGGTGCAATCGGTGTTCATCCGCACGCTGCGCATCGCGGCGATCGTCACCGGCGTCTCGGTCACGGCGGCCTATGCCATCACCGTGGTCTGGGTGCGCGGCAGCCCGGCGCAGCGGGTGCTCGCCGAATTCTGCATCCTGGTGCCGTTCTGGATCTCGGTGCTGACGCGCGCTTTCGGCTGGGTGGCGCTGCTTTCCAACCGCGGCCTGATCAACACCTGGCTGCAATCGATCGGCTTCATCTCGGAGCCGTTGACCCTGGTGCGCAACGAGTTCGGCGTCATCGTCGGCATGTCGCATTTCCTCATCCCCTTCGCGGTGTTTCCGCTGGCGTCCGCCATGCGCAGCCTGGACGAGCGCGTGCTGCTTGCGGCACGCGGCCTGGGCTCCAGCCGCATGCGCACCTTCTGGACGGTGTTCGTGCCGATGACCCGGTCCGGCATCATCGGCTCGGCGCTGATCACCTTCGTGTTCTCGCTGGGCTTTTTCGTCACGCCGGCAATCCTCGGCGGCGGGCGCAGCGTGATGATCGCGGAGCTGATTTATCTGCGCATCTTCCAGAGCCCGGACTGGGGACTGGGCGCGGCGATCAGCGTCGTGCTGGTGGTGTTCGTCGGCGCGCTGATGGCGCTTCTGTTCCGCTACGTCAAACCGAAGCAATTGGTGTAGCCAAGATGCCGACTTATCGCCCCGGTCCCGTCTCGCTCGTCCTCGCCGTGCTGGTGGCGCTGTTCCTTTTGATGCCGCTGCTTGCCGTCATCCCGGTGTCGCTGACGCCGAGCCGCATGCTGACCATGCCAACGGGCGAACTGTCGCTGCGCCATTACCGCTCGCTGATCGAGGATCCGCGCTGGCTGGATTCGATCCTGCTTTCGCTCAGGATCGGCATCGTCAGCAGCGTCCTCTCGACGGCGCTGGCGCTCACCTTCAGCCTCGGCGTGTGGATGTTCCAGCCGCGCTTCACCGCCGCCCTTGTCGGCTTCGTGCTGCTGCCGATGGTGGTGCCGCCGGTGGTCTCGGCGGTGACGCTCTATTTCCTGCTCACCTCGGTCTCCGGCCTCACCTCGTTCTTCGGCTACGACACCTGGCTTGGTGTGGCGATGGCGCATTCGGTGATGACGGTGCCTTTCGCCACGGTGCTGATCCTGGTGTCGCTTAGCCAGCTCGACCGGCGCATCGACCTTGCCGCGCGCGGCCTCGGCGCAAGCGTGTGGGAGCGCGCGACGCGCGTCATCATGCCCAACATCAAGTTCGGCATCGTCACCGCCGCCCTGCTCTCCTTCGTGCTTTCCTGGGAAGAGATCGGCGTGACTTTGTTCATCACCTCGGTGAACGCCATCACGCTGCCGCGCCTAATGTGGATGGGCCTGCGCGACAACATCGATCCGGCGATCGCGGCACTTTCGGTGATCCTGATCATCATCACCGTGCTGGTGCTCGCGGTGCGCAGCGTCGTCACGAGGCAGCCCGCCGCACGCTAGACCGTTTCATCGTTTCACGGAAACGGCGAACCGCTCTATCTCTTTGTTTTGACGCAATTCCGGGCGGAAAACCGCCCACACTTTTCCTGGAATTGCTCTAAACGGTCCGATCAGACAAACCTGACCGAGACGCGGCCGAACCTGCCCAGATCGCCCGTGACTTCATCGCCGGGCTCGACTTCTATCGGCTTGACGCAGGTGCCGGTTATCACCACCTGCCCCGGCTCGAGCGCGATGCCGAGGCCCGACAATTCGTTGACAATCCATTGAAGGGCAATCCGGGGATCGCCCAGCACGGCCGCTCCCGATCCGTCATGGCGCGACCTCCCGGTGACGAACCCGACCACCGGGTGCCTCGCCAGATCCACATCGCGCCAATCGTCTTCGACGGCCTCGCCGATGACAAACAGATTGGCGCAGGCATTGTCCGCGATGAGCTGCGCCGCGCCGACCGCACAGAAATCGTCGTATCGCGAGTCCGGTATCTCGATTGCCGGGTGCAATGCCGCCACCGCGTCCATCACTTCGGCGATCTCATAGGGCTCGGCGCGCGGCTGCAATTCGCGGCCGAAGCGAAAGGCGAATTCGATCTCGGCCACACGCATCCTGCTCGTCGCCAGCGGGGCAGTTCCGCCGACCTCGATCGCCTTCTCCGCAAGCAGACGGCCGGCCATCGGACCGTCGACGTTGATGTGCCGTTGCCCGGCAAGGCTGGTTGCGGCGATCTTCCAGCCGAAAAGCGGAGCCGCCGAGCGGTCCATCACATGCGACTGGACGGCATAGCCTTCCGAGCGCGTTCGCGGCCGAACCGTCTCGGGTATCGCATCGAGACGGGTGCCATTGTCCCAGTGGGTCACCAGTAGCCGCGAAGCGGCCTTGGCTTTTTGCGTATCGAACATCGTCAGCACCGAAGGCCAAGAATGCCACGCTGCCCGCCGCTTCGCGGATCGGGAGCCCGGCACGAACCATTGCGCAATGTGATAGGTGACGGGAAATCGAGAGTCCAGATTGCCGGACGGGAGCTTCCCGACGACACCAAGCGATGATCGCCCTTGGTGAACGCGGCAAGGCGCGTGACCGCAAAACGAAAAGGCCCGCCGGGAGCGGCGGGCCTTTTACGGAGCCGAAGTGGAAGCTCGGCACCGTCATGATCCGGGGGTGTGGATCGACTCGAAGGTTAACCAGCGGAGGCCCGCGAGGCGACTTACAAATCTGTAATCTTCGTCAGAGCCAAGCACCCGCCCGCACAAGAAAACCCTTTATTGTCAGCCGCTTGCAGCGAAGATCGGGTTTCGAAGCTTCGCCTCTCAAAGAAACGTGATGAACCGCCCAGCGAGCGGCATGGCAGGAGCGGTTCAAGGAAATGTGGGTGGCGTCGCGATGCGGCCCTGCGCCATAGTGGCGCCGCGCCAGACGAAGGCCCCCCGGCCTCGTCCGTGCGTAGCAGTCAGTTCAGGCGGCCTGCGGCCGCCGCATTCTCTCGACGAAAGCCTGCCTTGCCGGTCCGGCAAGCGGCTTGTCCATGGCCAGCAGGCCATCGAGCAGCGCAAGAAGCTCGCGCGCTGCCGAAGACTTGCAGGAATAATAGACCATTTGACGATCGCGGCGGGTTTCGACCAGGCCAAACCTGCGCAGTTTGGCCAGGTGTTGCGACAGCGCTGACTGGCTGAGTTCGACCTTGTCGGCGAGCACGCCGACGGAGAGTTCGCCCTCGGCGAGGTAGTTCATGATGAGCAGACGCTTCTCGTTGCCCATCACCGCAAGAAAGGCTGCCGCGCTTTCTGCGTTGGCGGTAAGTTTCTTCGTAACCATCGATTTCCCCATGGTTCATGCTCTTCCGAAGGCCATGGGGGCAATGGCTTCAGAGTTCCAGAGCGTTGATGAGCCTGCCCCGGTTTGGACGCGGGACCTGCCCTGCTTCTTTTTCGACCAGAACCCCTTCGTAACCCGGTTGCCACCACGTCGGGGTTGCTGGTCTCGGACAGAATGCGCGGCGCTTTTCTGGGCTCAAGTCAATGCAGACTCAGAAAAATTCCGCGCTGCTAATGCGTATCAGCGTAGCGCTCGTTCGGCAAGAATATAACGAGGCCGGCAAAGCAGCCGTCAGCCGCAGGCGAAGAAGCACGCCAACCCTCGCCCCAATGTCGCCGAGACTCACCCCCAACCTCGAAACATGCTAATATTAGCCGGGTAAAAAGAGGGCCAGGCTGAAGGAGGAAGCCATGTCCGTTGTGCGCAACACATTCACTCCCGACGAGACGGCCATGCTTGGCCGTGTCTACGAAAACGGCAATTTCGAAGGCGAGACCGCCGAGCAGAAGGAAGCGCGCGCCTCGCGCATCATCGCCAATTACATGGCGGGCATCACCGACGAGGCCGAACTGATCGAGCTTTCGCGGAGGCCGCTTGGACGATGAGCAGCTTAAGTCGCCTTCGTGAGATGGCTTCACGTTAAGTTGACGTTTCGCCACGCGACTCTACGGTAAAATATATCGTGTTACGACATATTTTCGGAGGTTTAGCGATGATCCAGGGATGGTTTTCGAGGCCGGTCGAAGTCGCCGTCGGGCTTTCCGGCTCGATCCGCCACATATCCAACGCCGAGCAGGCCATCGAGCTGCTGACGGGCCAGTGGCGCGATGCCGGCAGTGCGCCGCACGGCGATGCGCTGCGCGCCTGCCGCCGGGCGATCCGCGGCGACGTCGCGGCGGACAACGCCAGGGAGGCCTTCATCGTCGCCGCGCGCGAGGCGCATGTGCTGGTGGAATAGAGCCGACCGGGCGTCCGACCGGCCCGCCTACCGATAGTAGAGCCATAAAAGCACCAGCACCGCGAACACCGCCGGCGAAAGCAGGATTCCAGCGCGAAAGATGCACATGGCCAGCTGAAGCGGAGTGAACATGCGCGGCGGTGTCGGGCCTATCGATCGCGCGACTTGACGGAAAACCGACGCGCCGTTCGAAACGCGCGCAAGCGGTCCGTTTCAGCGTGAGCACGGCTCCGCCGCGCTTCCTCGTAGAACCCGAAAGCGGTCGCCATCAAGGTGGCGACGGTCATGGTGGATGCGAGCACGGCGATAAGCATGAGAGGTCTTCCCGCATTTCATCAGCCTGGCTGATTCATTAGCGCCGCCCGCGAGGGCGCGGCAGTGACTTTGGTCACGTGATTTTCAGCCATCCGAATCGCGGATCCGTCGACCGATGAGGCGCCCATCGCAGCCATGAAAATTCTTCGGAACCTAATGCGTGGTGGTTGGTTAACGCGCGGGTCGGCAATCGCCCTCGGCCTGGATCGACGCCGTCCGGTGTCGTTGCTCGCCCAAAGACAATTACAAGAACGGAGAAAGTGATGAACGATGTCTGGTTTTCCGAACCGGTCGTGATCGATTTCCAGCCAAACGGCCAGCACAAGGTGTCAAGTTGCTTCGAGGCGATGGAGTGCCTCGACCAGCGCTGGCCGGGACAGTCGCGCGACCGCGCCTGGCGCTCGGCCAACCGCGTCTGCCGCGACGCGCTCGACGGTCTCCGCAGCCCGGTGGATGCGCGCAAGACGCTGCGCAAGGCGGCCAAGGTCGCCGGCCTGCTGGCCTAGCTTCGATTTCCCGCACGCCCGTCGCGGTTCCCCATTACCGCGGCGGGCTTTTGTTTCGGTGAGGGCGAAGCGACGGCCGACGCATACTCCGAAACGCGTTCGAGCACGCATCTCGGTGGGGTACATGAAAACGCCGGCCGCTAGGCTTCTGGGTCGCCTGACGGGTTCAGGCACTTCCATTTCGACGAGTCGGGCGCCAGGCCGCAACGCAAGCGCCCGAGCGTGGTAAACGCGCGGTTACTATCCACAGCCGCGGAGGGCAAAACCAGGTTTGCGCAGCCGGATCAGCCAAATCCGCCGAGCACTTCCGGAAACTGGACCGCCATCGCTCCTTCATCCGCCTGACGGGCATAAATCCGATGCATCTTCGTGCCGTCATACCTGGCCCGGCGGCGTTGCACGTCCTTGCCGAAAAGACCGGCAGCAGCGTCGAAGCGGCGGATGAAGCGCTTCATCACGCCGCGCTCGAAGGGAATGCGCTGCTCGAAGGGCTTGCCCCAGGGCGTGTTCCTGGCCAGATCGCGCCAGATTTTCAGCGCCTCGAGTTCGACCCCAACCTGATTGCCCCAAGGCTTGCCGCCGGCGAAGTGCCTGGCCCAGGCTTGCGAGAAGCGAAATTCTCTCGTTCCAAGCGATTGCAAATTCCAGTTCGGATGCATCGTCTGCCATTTGCCCTCGAAGGCGACGTTCAGGGCATTCTGGTCGTTCATCCGCCCCTCGACGGCGGTCTTTCGCGTTTGCTCCAGCAGGGCATTTTCGCGGACGGCGTTCATGTCGAAGACGACCACACCGGAATTGAAGTATGGCGCACCGGGCGCCAGCTTGAGCTTTTGCCGGTAAGAAGGCCTGAAATACATGTAGTCGTCATGCGCGGCGAGCAGCGGGGCGCGCAGCTGCTGGCCAGCCAAGTCGTTGATGTTTCTGTTGAAGAGAACGTCGCAATCTGTGTATGCGATGCGATCATACGGCGCGAAAAACGGAAATTGGTCGGCAAAAAGCCGAACGTAAGCGGCAATGCTGTAGGTTCCGAAGCGGAAGCCGAAATTCGTCATGAAGTCCGTGACGTCGACCAGCTCGACCTTGCCTTCCAGCAAATGGCGGGCGACTTCAAGGTCCGGTTCGCTCGCACCGGTGTAGAGCAGAAAGCCGTCGACCGGCGTGGAGACGTCCAGAATCCGGCGCGCCGTGAGGCAGGCATATGGAAGGTAGTTGGCATCCGTCGCCAGGAAGAAACACGACCTCATCGTTCCGCTAACCGCTGCCCGTCATTTCGTGGCGGTGCCTGCCACAGAATGCCTCTCGACGAAAGCCTCTATGGGACCGGTGAGGATGGCCGCCTCGGCCTTGACCTTCTCATCGTCCCAACGCCACCACTGGATCGCCAGCAGCTTCGCTACGATCTCCTCGGAGAATCGATATCTGATCAGCCGGGCCGGGGCTCCGCCGACGATTGCATAGGGTGGAACATCCTTCGTAACCACGGATCCCGCCCCGACGATCGCGCCGTCGCCGATCTTGATCCCCGGCAAGATCATCGCGCCGTTGCCGATCCAGACATCATTGCCGACGGTAATGCCGGCAGGCTTGCCGCCATTTGCGGTCGGCTCGGGCTGCTTCAGCAACCGGCTGTAGATCGGAAACGAGGTTGCACTCTCGGTTGGGTGCTGGCCAGAGCAAATGAAAAGCACTTGACCGGCAACCGAGCAGAAGGCCCCGACTTGCAGCGGAGCATCCTTCAACGGGAACAGGACCTTGCGCCATGTCACGCCGTAGGTGTGACGGCCGACCGTTACATGCTCCGGCAGCTTGGAGCGTGCGTCCTTGAGCCATCTGGAAATCGTCGACATTTGCAAACCTCAGCGGCAGCCCTGCGGCGACATAGCCGCAGAACAGCCGACCAGCAACCCAGAGGTCCCGATGCTGCGCGCTTTGAGCCGGAACTGCGCCGTTGAACCCAACGGGCGAAGCTTCAAGCTGCTTGATTTTTTAGTCGCCGCGAGCAAAGAGACCACCGGGGGGTGCCGCTTGTGAGAAGCAGCGTTGGCGTATAAAGCAATAGTTGATGGAGTGAGCAGAAACCCTGTCGTGATACGGGTAAAGGCGCTCCGCAACCAGTTCGTCTACAAGGCCTTCGAATATCGGGGGCGCGCATCCGGGCGCCTTCTTGCGAAAGAATTGCAGGACGCCGGAGTGTCGCGCGTCTGCGTTACGATCGCATTCAACGTGCCCTGGGTGATCGACGCCTTGACGAAAGCGTGGGAGATGCATTCGCCAGGGATGACGCTGGTCGTCGTCGACAACTCGACCAAGGCCCAGGCGAGAGAAACCATCGCACGCATCTGCAAAGTGCGCGGCGTGCCTTACCTTGCCCTGCCGATGCGGGTCGAAAAGCACCTGTCGAGATCGCACGGAACCGCCATCACCTGGGCCTTCCACAACATCGTCCGCCACCTGAAGCCCGAGCTTTTCGGCTTCATCGACCACGACTGCTTCCCGGTCGCGCCGTTCGACATCCCGTCCAAGCTGGACGGCAAAGCCGTGTATGGCCGCAGGGCATACGGCAACGAAAATCATGTCTACAAGGCCAAGCCGCAGGACCGGCACTGGAACCTGTGGGCAGGCTACTGCTTCTACCGGTTCTCAGCGGTGGCCGATCGCAAACTGAACTTCGAACCCCGCATAAATCTCGGCCTCGACACCGGCGCCGCAAACTGGGCGATCCTCTATTCGAAGCTCGACGAGGCGGATGTCGCCGTCGCAGCCGTGGAACAGCGGCCGATGACGATGGCGGGCGCGGTCGGGCACCACGAGTTCATCGACGGCGCCTTCTTTCACCTCGCCGGCGTGTCATACCCCGAAAGACCGGGTTACCACCACCGATCGACGGAACATCGGGAGATGCTTCGCGACTATGTGTGGAACACTTATCTGGGCGGCCCGGCGGGACAGACGGTGAGCGACTTCTGACCGGGTCTTCGGGTCTGCCTGCCCGAAAACGTCGACTCACTGTCCGGCCTGGCCGACGATCTTCGCAATCGCTTGGTCTATCCCGATCCTGCCCTTGCGCCTTTGGGCGTTCGGATCGCGAAAATCGATCCAGCCTTCGTTGAAGCCGTCGAGCATGCGCATGCGCATTTCGGGATGGCGCATGCCCTGGTCGCGGAAGATCGTCTCCCAGCGCTCGCGCGGGACGGCACGCGCCGCGACCTTGCGACCGAGGGCATTGCCGAAGGCAGCGGCGATCTGGTTCGGCGAGACCCTGTGTTGCGCTTCCAGTTCGATCACCCGGTGGCCGCTGGATTGTTCCAGCAGCAATTCGGCCGCCGTCCTGCCGACATCGGCGGCTGCGATCATGGCAACCGGACGGTCGAGTGGCTGGAGATAGCTGTCGATGACGCCCGCGTCGCGCGCCGAGGCGAGATCCCACTGGGCATTTTCCATGAACCATGCGGCGCGCAGGAACGTGACGGGCACGGGCAAGTCGGCGAGCGTTTCTTCCAGCAGGCGCAAGACATTGAGCAGATTGGGCGACGCCGCATCCGCGCCGATCGTCGACAGCACGACCACCTTGGCCGGCAGCGCGCGACCAAGCGCCTCGCGAATGACGGCAATCTTCGGCAGCACGTCCGGAAAGCCGGGCTCGGCATCGTAGACCGGCGGCAACAGGATGAACGCGCCCTCGACGCCCGCAAGTGCCGAGGCAAGCGGCCCGGCGTCGCCGAGGTCGGCGATGGCGGCCTCGCAGCCCTTGGCGAGCCACGGCGCGCCCCTGGCTTGGTCGCGCAGAACCGCGCGAACCTTGTGTCCCGATTTGAGCAGCGTTTCGGCTACGGCGCCGCCGACGCGGCCGGTGATTGCTGTAACGGCGAACATGATCATGCCTTTCGGATCGTGTGGATCGGGATCGCGGCCGGCGAAAAGAAAGCAGGCTCGCGGAAGGTCGGTGGCCGGCCTTGTCACACCCTTTGCTTGCTGATCCCAACGCCGATATGTCATCATAACCCGGACTTCAGGTTGGGAATGGTTGATGCCCTACGACGGAAGATTGCTGTCCGGCGTGACGGTGCTGATGGCGGTGGTCGAAGCCGGCTCGATGGCGCGGGCAGCGCACACGCTCGGCATGACCGCCTCAGGCGTCGGTCGCGCGATCCAGCGGCTGGAGGCCCGTATCGGCGTGCGGCTGCTCGACCGCACGACGCGCACCATGCACCTGACCGACGAAGGGCGTCGCTTCCACGAGCGGGTCGGCCCTCACCTCGACGGCATCGAGGAAGCGGCGGTCGAGGCCACCGGAGCCACCTCGGTGGTTCGCGGCAGGCTGCGCGTCAATGTCGACCCGTTCTTCTCGCAGCTGGTGCTGGCGGGGCATGCCGGTCGGTTCCTGGCGCTCTATCCGCACCTTCGCCTCGAACTCATCATGCGCGACGCGGTCGGCGATCTGGTGGCCGATGGGTTCGACCTCGCCTTGCGATTCGGCGATCCGCCGGCCGGCTCATTCACCGCGCGCAAACTGTTCGAGACGCGCGTGCTGACCGTCGCGGCCCCCACCTATATTCAGCGCCGGGGGCGGCCGCAGCACCCTTCCGACCTGCCCGACCATGACGCCATCGACTTCTGGGACGCCGCGCACGGCAGTGCCTATGAGTGGGAACTGCGCCGCGGCAACGAGATGCTGCCGGTCAGCGTCCAGACCAGGCTGACGACCTCCGACGCGCCGACCATGCTCAGCGCCTGCCTTGCCGGCGCCGGCATCGCGCAGGTCCTGGAATTCGCCACGCGCGAGCAGGTCCGTGACGGGCGGCTGATCGAGCTGTTCCCCGACTGGCGGGACGAGCTCTTCCCGCTCCACGCGATCTACCCCTCGCGGCAATACCGCACCGCGAAGGTGCGTGTGTTCGTGGATTTCGTGACAGAGTTGCTGGCGCAGGTTTAGATCGAGAGTCAGCCAGACTCCATAAGCCATTGAATTAATTGGCGATCCCGACAGGATTCGAACCTGTGACCATCGGCTTAGAAGGCCGGTGCTCTATCCAGCTGAGCTACGGGACCGTCGGCCGGCCGAGCCGGCTGGTCTGTCATGCCAAGCGACGCGAGACTCGAAAGTCAGTGCGTCCAGGGCGTCCTGCGGTCATAGCGGAAATTGTCCGAATAGGAAATCTGCCGGCGCTTGGCTTCCTTCGGCTCTTCGAGGCGATAGGCGATCTTTTCCTTCTCGGCATAAGCTACCGCCTCTTCCTTCGTGTCGAAGGTGAGCTTCACCTGGCTCAGCATGTCGCCCGAGGTGGTGTAGCCCATCAGCGGGTCGATCTTCTTGCGCTGGGCGGGGTCGAATTCCAGCACCCAATGTCCGGTCTTGGCCTTGCCGGACTGCATCGCGGTTTTGGCTGGACTGAAAATACGCGCGGACATGACCACCTCTTTGCCGCCCGAAGCCCGGGCACCCTTGTTCAGCGCCATTTCCGGGTCCTGTCGGGAGCCTGAAATCTCGCGCCAATCCGTCATTACTGTGCAATGGCCGCGGCGGCAAGGGCGCAAGCACCCCTGCACCCCCACGGCGCGGGGAACCTCGCCGCGCCGGCGACATTATCGAAATGTCGGGCGGCCTTGCCGGGGCCGACCCTCCCGTGAGCCACCGCCAAAACGGACGTTTCGCCATGACCGATGCAATCGAACACGCCGTCCTGCAGCTCGCCGTGCTTGTCGGCAGCCTGCGCGCCCAGTCCTTCAGCCGAAAGATCGCCAAGGCGCTGGCCGCCCGCGCGCCGGATTCGGTGCGCTGCCGCTTCATCGAGATCGGCCAGTTGCCGCTCTACAACGAGGATATGGACGGCGACGACCCGCCGGCGCCGTGGTCGGCCTTCCGCGCGGCGATACGCGAATGCGACGCGGTGCTGTTCGTCACACCGGAATACAACCGTTCGATCCCGGGCTGCCTGAAGAATGCGCTCGATGTCGGCTCGCGGCCGTCCGGCAAGAGCGTGTTCAAAGGCCTGCCCGCCGGCGTGGTCAGCGTCACGCCCTATAAGCTCGGCGCATTCGGGGCCAACCACGCGCTACGGCAGACCTTCGTCTTCCTCGACATGCCGGTGATGCAGCAGCCGGAGGCCTATATCGGCAATGTCGCGGAACTGCTGGACGACAAAGGCGCGGTGACCAATAGCGACACCGCGGCGTTTCTCGAGAAATTCATGGCGGCGATGGAAACCTGGATCAGGACGGTGCATCCCGGCGGCTCGTCCTTCGATGCCTTCATGAAGCAGCGCGGGAAGATCGCCGAGGACTATGTCAATGGCGACGCCACCTCGCTGAAGGCGATCGTCACCCATGCCGGGCCGGCGACGTTCTTTTCGCCGCGCGGCGACCATCTCGAAGGCGCCGAGGCGGTTGCCGGCCGCTACGAACGCGATGCGGCGAGCTTCGGCAAGGGCGGCAGCACCGACCTCGAGGTGCTGCAGGCTTCGGCAAGCGGCGATCTGGCCTTCTGGAGCGGCCTGCAGCATGCCAAGGCGCGCATGGGCAAGAACGGCGAGGCGACCGAGATGACCTTGCGGGTGACGGAAGTGTTCCGGCTGGAGGACGGCGCCTTCAAGCTGGTGCATCGCCATGCCGACCCGGTTCATTAGCCAGCGCTTGTAAAAATCCGCGACACAATGCCAAAGGTCTTTGCAACATCGACCTATTCCTTTTGGCCCGTGGGCGGCATATGTCAGATACATGGTCGTGCCAGTTGAAGGCATGATGACGACGATAAAGACACGCATGGGCGCGGAAGCGAAAGTCTTGCCGTCGGGGGTCGGCGAGCCAACGATACTGGAAGGCGCGATTGTCATCGGCGCGGGCGCCGCGGGGCTTGCCGCCGCGCATGCGCTGGCCAAGGCCGGCGTGACGACGCAGGTCCTGGAACGCGAGCAACGGCTGGCCGAGCCCTGGCATCGCCGCCACGACAACCTGCACCTCAACACGCATCGCGACCTCTCCTCGTTGCCGGGCGTATCCTTTCCGGCAGGAACGCCGGCCTTCCCGCACCGGAGCGCCGTCATCCGCCATCTCAACGATTTCGCCGAGACGCATCAGCTGCCGATCGTTTTCGGCATCAAGGTCGACGAGACCGAATTTCGCGGCGACCACTGGCTGTTGCGGACGAGCGCCGGCTTGAAGGCGGCGCGATATGTGGTGATCGCCACCGGGCGCGACCGGCAACCCTTCATCCCGGCCTGGAAAGGCATGGCGGATTTTCCCGGATCGATCATCCACTCGGCCGATTTCGGCAAGGCGAGCGACTATGCCGGCAAGAAGGTGTTGGTGGTCGGCGCCGGCAATTCCGGCTTCGACGCGCTCAACCATCTTTCCCGCGTCGAGACGGGCCAGATGTGGCTTTCGGCCCGCAACGGACCTTCGCTGCTGCCCAAGCGCATCGGCCAGATCGCGGTGCACCGCATATCGCCGCTCATGGCCAACCTACCCACATGGCTCGCGGACGCAGCCATGGCGGCAACGCAGCGCCTGGTGTTCGGGGATCTGACGAAATACGGCCTGCCCCCTGCCCCGGCGGGCGGCGCCAGCCGGCTCGGCTCCGACTATACCGCGATCGCCGCCGACGACGGCGCGGTCAATGCCATCAAGGCCGGGCGCATCATCGTGGTGCCGCAACTGCGCGAATTCAGGCGCGACGGCGTCGTGCTGGACAATGGCCAGACGATCGCGCCCGACATCATCATTGCCGCTACCGGCTATCGCACCGGGCTGGAGGCGATGCTGGGCAAGCTCGGCGTGCTCGACGCCAAGGGCGTGCCGCTGTTCAACGGCGCCGCCAACGACCCGAAGCTGCCCGGACTCTGGTTCACCGGCATGCGGCCGAGCATTCGCGGCTGCTTTTCCAACGCAAGGATCCAGGGTACGGCGATCGCCAGGAAGATCGCCGGCCAGAAGCGCTGAGCTGACCGATCACTTTGCATGAAGGCCGCGAAGGCATCGGCGGAGGCGGCAAGGTTTTCAAGCGCCGCTTGCAGCCACCCCTTGCGGGCCCCCGCGGCTATCCGGACACCGTTATTGAAATCGAGGGCTGGCACTCCTCAATACAGCGGCATCGGCCCGGATCGAAGGGCCTCCGTTTTTGTGTTGCCTTCCGGGCGCGCGCCCCCTATACGCCGCGGGACGTCGGAGTGTAGCGCAGCCTGGTAGCGCACCTGATTTGGGATCAGGGGGTCGCAGGTTCGAATCCTGCCACTCCGACCATCGCTTCTCTCGGAAATAATCAGACCGGCCGCGTTGTCGGGACTCCTGGCCGGAGACAATTGCGCCGGCTGTGGGACAGGCTCAAGGGGGAGCGGACCGAGAGCGTTCACCGTTTCACGGAAACGGCGAACCGTTCTATCTCCTTGTTTTGACGCAATTCCAGACTGAAAACCGCTCACACTTTTCCTAGAATTGCTCTAGCCACCTCGGCCGTTCAGATCGCGTTCCATGTCGGTCTTGGAGAAATCGTCGCCGACATAAAGCGGCGGGCAGCTGCGAGTTTTCGCTGCTTCATAGCGAAACAGTCCCCGAAGTTGAGTCCTACGGCGTGAGACGAGCTCCGCTGGAACGGTAAACCCGCCGGGCGAGAACCCCAACACCTCGAGCCCGGCGAGCCTACAACCCGATCTGGAACGCGACCGGGACCGGGATCAGCCGGCATTGTCTGCATTGCAAGAGCGATGCCGAAAGACTGTTCCGGAATGGGACATCTACGCCACAGGCTCCCATGGGTTGATCACGGAAACGCCGGCCGCATGAAACGGCGCCGTGTCCCGCGACGCGACCTGAAAGCCTTTCGCGGCGGCGAGGGCCGCGATGTACCCGTCAGGCACGGGAAATCCCCTTCCGGCGGTTCTGGCCTTTACGGCGAGACCGGCATAGCGGCGTGCCGCCTCCTCGTCGAAGACCAGGATGCGCCGATCGAAGATTGCGCATATCCCGGCAAAGGTTTCGGCCAGCGCATCTTTGCGCCGACCGGCTGGCATGGCTTCGATGCCGAACAGCACCTCCGCCAGCGTGATGCTGGACAGATAGAGTGTCTGGGCAACCTGCTTGTCCAGCCAGGCCAGGACCGCGGGATTAGGTTGCGGTCTCATCACCTCCGAAACGACGTTGGTGTCCAAGAGGATCATTCGAATTTCAGCGGCTCGGCCGGGCTTTTCTCACGGGCTTGTTCGAGTGCTTCAACGTCCTCGTCCGTCACGCCCGACCGGCGAGCAATGGCGGACAATAGCGAGCCCAGCTTGACTCGGTCCTCCGGTCGAACCGCGTCTTCAAGAATGGCGCGGATTTCCGCCTCCGTGCTGCGTCCATTGATGGCCGCGCGCACCCGCAACGCACGATGCGTTTCCTCCGGAAGGTTTCTGATCGTAACAGCACTCATTGATATCATGCCGATTGCATTGATATCAATATATCACGTCGTCGTTTCGATGTCACGCGCCGGCCGATCAGCCCGCTTACAATCACGTCTGGCCATGCGAATCTGTTTCTGCCGGGACGCGGCACGACAATCCCTCGCTTCCAACCTGTCACCGGTCTACACTTCGAACCCAGGGGGATTTTCGATGCCTGCCATCGAGGCGTTGCTGTCGCTGATCGGCCCGGCCTATCTGGCCTATTACGGCTTTACAGTTCCGGTCGCAGTCTCTTGGGCAATTCTGTGCGCCGCCCTGTGGGTTTGGAACAACCGTCCCAGCAAGAGAAATGGCGGTGTGGTCCGGTCGCGGTCCGCCAGCCTGATGTTCTTCATCCTTGTCGCCGCCTGCTATGTGGCCGCGCATATGGGAGTCTATCTGCTGGCCCGGCATCTGGCCCGGCTATGGGCGTAAGGGCGCTTCTCCCCGGGAGAAGGGAAGCAGACTAGATATCGAACTCACCCTGCCCTTCGTCCATGGCGCTGACGGTCTCGGCGGCCAAGACGCGGGTGATCGGCGTCTTGCGCTCGAGGGCTGCGCTGTCGAGGCGCTCGACGATACGCATGGCGGTGCCGAGCGAACGCTCGATGCGGCGCACCAGATATTGCACCACATGCGGCTCGACCTCGATCTGGCGGTCGGCGAACAGCTTGGTGATGACGCCGGCGAGCAAAAGGTCGTCGGGCTCGTGGATCTCCACCGTCGCCGCCGCTTTCAGCCGCGAGATGAGGTCGGGCAGCGCGACGCGCCAGGCGGAGGGGAACCGCCGCGCCGTCAAGAGCAGCGTCGAGCCGGCGGCGCGCACGGCATTGATCAGGTGGAACAGGGCCTGCTCGTCGATCGCCGCCTTGTCGACGTCGTCGATAAGCGCCGACCCGACACCGAGCCCGGCAATGTGCTCGCCGATCCGGCCGGGATCGATGGCGACGGCGTGCGCGCGCTCCTGCCAGATCCGGGCGAGATGCGTCTTACCGGAGCCGGGCGGCCCAGCCAGCACCACGACCGGCGACGGCCAGTCGGGCCAGCGGTCGACCAGCGATGCCGCTTGCGCATTGGTGCCCGAGACGACGAGTTCGTCACGCGAATAGCCGGTGCCGTGGCCGAGATCGAGCGGCAGCTGGCGTGGCTTATCTGCTGGCTGAGCAGCCATTTCAGCCCCGCTTCGAGCGGTGGCCGCCGCCGCGATCTGCCGGCAATGGCGGCGCGGGTTCGGTGGCGTGGCCCTTATAAAGCGGCGATTCAAGATAGCGGCCGATGGCGAAGCGCACCAGCACGGCAATCGCCGCCGAGGCCGGCACAGCGATCAAAAGACCGACGAAGCCGAACAGCGCGCCGAAGGCAAAGAGCGCGAACATCAGCCACACCGGATGCAGGCCGACGCTCTTCCCGACCAGCCTCGGCTGCAGGATGTTGCCCTCGATGAACTGGCCGACGAAGAACACGCAGGCCACCGCGACCACCATGGTCCAGTCCGGCCAGAACTGGACGAAGGCGACGCCGACGGCGAGCACCAACCCGGTCAGGGAGCCGACATAGGGGATGAAGGAGATCAGCCCGGCGAAGAAGCCGATGAGGATGGCGAAGTTCAAGCCGGTCAGCGTCAGTCCGGTGGCATACATGGCGCCGAGCACAAGGCAGAGCGTACCCTGCCCACGCACGAAGCCGGCGGTGGCGGTGTTGATGTCGCGGGCAAGCGCGCGCACCGTCTCGACATGGTCGCGAGGCACCCAGCCGTCGACCTCGGCCACCATGCGGTCCCAGTCGAGCAGCATGTAGAAGGCGACGACCGGGGTGACGACGAACAGGCTCACCACCGAGACCAGCGCGACGCCCGAGCTCCAGATCGAGGTGAAGACGGTGGTGAGCAGGCTGAAGCCCGAGGTCAAGAGCGAATTCAGCCCGTCGCGCAGGCCGGCGGCGTTGACGCCAAAACGCTGCTCCAGCCATTTCGGATCGAAGCTGGTGATCAGCGACTGCAGGCGGGTGAGATATTCCGGCAGCTTGCGGGCGAAATCGGCCATCTGGGTGGCCAGCACCGGCACCAGGATGACGAAGGCCAGCACGACCACGACGATGAAGGCGATCAGGATCACCACCGTCGCCATCAGGCGCGAGAGGCCGAGCCGCTGCAGCCAGTCGGCCACCGGATCGAGGAAGTAGGCCAGCACCATGCCGGCGACGAAGGGCAAGAGGATGCCCGAGAACAAATAGAGGAAGAGCGCCAGCAGGACGGCCGTCGCCAGCCAGAAGAAGACCTGGCGGCGAAGCCCGCCCGAGCCGTCGTCAGCAGCGATCACCGCGCCGTCATCGTCAGGCGTCCGTGCTGGAGCCGCCCGACTTGCCGATGCCCGACTTGGTGTTGACGATCTGGGAGTTGCTCGTCCGGGAGCCTTCGCCATAGCCGCTCATATGCCTTAGCCAAGCCACGAGATAGGCCGCGGCCGAAGCCACGGTCAAGACCCCGGTCAGCAATATGAGCGCGGTCCGCAGCGGGCCTAGGTGCACGGAAAAGGCAAGTTCGCCCAGCACAAGCGCCGCCAGCACGATCTGAGCGGCGGTGTTGGCCTTCGACACGAAGAGAGGCTTCACCTCGACCGGATGGCTCATCACGCTGGACAAAAGCACGGCGCAGACGATCAGCCCGTCGCGCGAGACCATGGTCACCACCAGCCAGAGCGGCAGTTCGCCGGCAAAGCCCATGACGACGAAAACCGAGACCAGCAAGAGCTTGTCGGCGATCGGATCGAGATAGGCGCCGAGGCGGGACGACTGGTTCCAGCGGCGCGCGATGAAGCCGTCGACGCCATCGGAAATGCCGGCGACGAGGAATCCGGCGAAGGCCCAACCCCAAAGCGACTGGAGCATGGCCAGCACCACGGCGGGCACGAGCAGCAGCCGCATGATCGTGATCATGTTGGGAAGGGTCACGTGATGTCCCGTCGTGTTCTTGTAGAGAAAAAGATGAGGGAGATGGGAGGCGGGCGCAAGAGCGGGGCGACGAAGCTGCCAATCGCCCCTTGCGGGGGAGATGCCTGGCAAGGCAGAGGGGGTGCTGTCCCGCCGGCTTATTGGCCGTTGCTCACGGACACTCGAAAGCTGACCGCTCGACGGTCGCGATCCTTCACACCCCTCTCCGTCCTGCCGGACATCTCCCCCACAAGGGGGGAGATTGGCAGTTTCGACGCTTCGCCCACTTTCCTCGGGAACAAACTCCCTCACCCGCGCGTCATCCTTGCTCCCCGAAACCATTCATGCGAAGAGCCCGCAATGGAAACAGGGACGAGCCGAAGATGAGCAAGGGCGATCCGGCCAAGCGCAAGAACGGGCTCACCTATGCCGAGGCGGGCGTCGATATCGATGCCGGCAATCTGATGGTCGAGAAGATCAAGCCGCTGGTGCGCGCCACGCGCCGGCCGGGCGCCGATGGCGAGATCGGCGGCTTCGGCGGGCTGTTCGACCTCAAGGCAGCCGGCTTCACCGATCCGGTGCTGGTTGCGGCCAATGACGGCGTCGGCACCAAGCTCAAGATCGCCATCGACGCGGGGAAACACGACACGATCGGCATCGACCTCGTCGCCATGTGCGTCAACGACATCGTCGTCCAGGGCGCCGAGCCGCTGTTCTTTCTCGACTATTTCGCCACCGGCAAGCTTGATCCGGATCAGGGCGCTTCGATCGTCGGCGGCATCGCGCAAGGGTGCCGGCAGGCCGGCTGCGCGCTGATCGGCGGCGAGACAGCCGAGATGCCCGGCATGTATCACGACAAGGACTACGACCTTGCCGGCTTTGCCGTGGGCGCGGCCGAACGTGGCCAGTTGCTGCCGACCGACGACATCGTCGAGGGCGATGTGCTGCTTGGCCTTGCCTCGTCCGGCCTGCACTCCAACGGCTTCTCACTGGTACGCCGCATCGTGGCAGCCAGCGGGCTTGGCTGGAGCGATCCGGCGCCGTTCAACGAGGAGCTCAGCCTCGCCGAGGCGCTGCTGGAGCCGACGCGCATCTATGTGAAGTCGATCCTGAAGGCCATCCGCAACACGCATGGCATCAAGGCGCTGGCCCACATCACCGGCGGCGGTTTCCCGGAAAACATCCCGCGCGTGCTGCCGCAGGATTTTTCCGCCGAGCTCGACCTCGAGGCGATCGACGTGCCGCCGGTGTTCTCGTGGCTCGCCAAGACCGGCGGCGTCGCGCCGGAAGAAATGATGCGCACCTTCAATTGCGGCATCGGCATGATCCTCGCCGTCGCCTCCGGCCAGGCGGCGCAGGTGGCGGCGGTGCTGCAGGAAGCCGGCGAGACGGTGACGCCGATCGGCCGCATCGTGCCACGGCGCGATGCGGGCGTCATCTACAGGGGCTCGATCGGCCTATGAGCAGGAAACGCACGGTCGTCCTGATCTCGGGACGCGGCTCCAACATGACGGCGCTGATCGCCGCAGCCGCCGATCCGAGCTATCCCGCCGAAATCGTCGGCGTCATTTCCGACCGCGCGAATGCCGCCGGCCTCGGCATCGCCCAGTCGCGCGGCATCGCCACCAAGGTCGTCCAGCGCGCCGACCATCCGAGCAAAGATGCCTATGACGCCGCGATCGATGCCGCGCTCACCGGCTTCGGCGCCGACATCGTGGCGCTGGCCGGCTATATGCGGATCCTCGGCCGCGGCCTTGTCGAGAAATGGCAGGGGCGCATGGTCAACATCCACCCTGCCCTGCTGCCGGCCTTCAAGGGCCTGGACACCCATGCGCGCGCGATCCGCGCGGGCGTGCGCATCCATGGCTGCTCGGTGCATTTCGTCACGCCCGAGATGGACGACGGCCCGATCATCGCGCAGGCCGCCGTGCCGGTGATGGTCGGCGACAATGAGGACACTTTAGCAGCGCGGGTGCTGAAGGTGGAGCACCGGCTTTACCCGCTGGCGCTGGGCCTCGTCGCCGAAGGCAAGGCGTGCATGGAAAAGGGCCATACGGTGTTCGCCCATTTCGCCGACGACGCCGACAACGCCACCTCGGTGGTGATGGCGCCGGACCCGCTGCGCGAGGAGACCGACCTCGAACAGCTGGCGCGGATCACGCCGTAGAAGCTGTTTCGAAATCGGAGGCGATATGCGCGACAAACCAGTCGTAGCAAACTTGCTCGTCATATCTATCCTGGTCGCCACAGCGCCAGGCGCGGCGGCTGCGGACCAGCCCGGTACGTGGACAGTTACCGGCAAGCCAAAGGCTCATTGTCAGAAACGAGAAACTGACCGACGCCTGCACCGGCGAAGTGACACAGACCAGGAATGCCGACGGCACGGTCACCTTCCGGTTTTCGGACGGTCGAAACTGGCTCACATTTCGCGGGAAGCAGGCAACGGCTCGACTATGGCAAGGATACAAGACCCTTGTCGATGTGGATGGCGTTGCGTTCGGCAAAGCCGGCAGCGACGCCGAATTCATAACCAAGATCGCTGGGGCAAATTGCTCGCTCGGCGCACCGTATCGTGGGCAGGCGTCCGTCGGATGCACTGCCACTGTGAATTTGCGGATATGGGCAGCTACCGTTGAAACCGACGGTCGGCTTCCGATCCCCGATAGCGAGTATATCGCGCCCGCTCTTTCGTCGCCTTGAGCTAAACAGATGCCCGTGAGACAGTTGCTCATCTTGCGCCACGCCAAGTCGAGCTGGGACGATTCCTCCCTCCCCGATTTCGACCGGCCGCTAGCCCCGCGCGGGCAAAAAACGGCGCCGCTGATGGGGCGGGAGCTTGCCCGGCGCGACTGGCTGCCCGACCTCGCCTTGGTCTCGCCGGCGCTGCGCACACGCGAGACCTGGCAGATGGTCGCGGCCGAACTTCCCAGGCATGTGCCGGCGCAATTTGCCGAGGAGCTCTACGAGGCGGCCGCCGGCGCCATCCTGGCGCGCGTGCGACAGGCCAATGCAACGAGCCTGCTGGTGATCGGCCACAATCCCGGCCTGCAGCATTTTGCGCTGCGGCTGGCGGGCGCCGGATCGGACGAGAGCGTGTTCAAGGAAATCGAAGCGAAGTTCCCGACGGCGGCGCTCGCGCGGTTCACGCTGGACGAAGATTGGGTGGATCTCGACTTTCGCGGCGCGCGGTTGACGCACTGCGTTCGGCCAAAGGATTTGGCCTAGAGTGAAACTGCCGATCTCCTCCGCACGGGGATTGGCGCTGTTCGCCGCGTAAAACAAAAGGCGGCGGAGCAAGCCCGCCGCCTTTGAGATTCCGAGGCGTAAAAAATCAGTTGCCCCAGATGCCCTGGCCCGGCTCCGGCCAAGCCTTGGAGCCGGCCGAGCCGGTCGTCATCGAGGTGTCGACATCGCCCTGCTTGGCAACTTCATGCTTGCGGATCGAAGCAGTGCGGCTGCTATCGACGCCGACAGTCGGCCGGTTGGTATCGTTGGGGTCATAGTGGTCGCTGGCGGCGAAGGCGGAGCCCATCGCGAGAAGCATTGCGGCGGTGGTGAGAGCGATCCTGGTCATTTCAGTTTTCCTTGTTCGTTCGGTTTCGTCGGGGCGGCGGCCTTGGGAGGATGGCCCCGCTGCCGACAAGACCCGTGGCGGCCGGGATTTATTCCCGGCGCGTCGCTATTTTCAGCAGCCACAGCAGCGTCGGCTTCGACTTCGCCCGGAGAAAGGCAAACGATTACAAATGCTTGTGATACAAATACTTGTGAACTGATTCATGTTGCCGGTAGCCGGCTGTAGAAAAACAGAGCGGCGGGACAAGCCCGCCGCTCGAGGTCTTGGAGGACCAGGCCGTTCAGCGATTGCCGAAAAGACCCTGGGTCTCGGCCTGGGCCGCCGGCTTCTGGACATTCGCGTTCGAATTCTTGATCGAAGCGGTGAACGAGGTGTCGACCGAAGCAGCCGGCCGGTTGGCTTCGTTGGGGTTGTAGTGGTCCGACCCAGCGAAGGCGGCGCCAGTGGCGACAAGCAGGGCGGCGGCGGTAAGAGCGATCTTGGTCATTTCAAATACTCCTGGTTTCGGGTTGCGCTGTTTGATCAGGCGATTGACGATCCGAAGACCCAGTGGGTCGGCATGGGACAGCTTCGGGCATCGCCCGGGTGCTGCCCGCTCGTTCGACACACTTGAATTTCCTGGCATCGGCCCCGTCTATCGGCCCTTGCTCTCATTTCGACAGCCCCAGGGGCATCGTTACAGGCATCACCGCTTCGTGATGAATGCTTGATCAATCCGCCGGCCCAAGGGTAGCCGGCTGTAGAAAAACAGAGCGGCGGGACAAGCCCGCCGCTTTGAAGTCTTGGGAGACCAGGCCGTTCAGCGGTTGCCGAACAGATCCCGGGCAGGAGCCTGAGCCGCCGGCTTCTGGACATTCGCGTCCGACTTCTTGATCGAAGCGGTGACCGAGGTGTCGACCGAGGCGGCCGAGCGATTGGCTTCGTTGGGGTTGTAGTGGTCGGACCCAGCGAAAGCGGCGCCAGTGGCGACAAGCAGGGCGGCGGCGGTAAGAGCGATCTTGGTCATTTGAGTTACTCCAAATTCAAAGTTGATGGTCAGATTGAGTTGATGGTCAGATTTTGGTCAGGACTGGAACCAGCTTAGTGGTTGCCCCAGAGGCCCTGGCCGGATTCCTGCTGGTTCGAGTTGGGCGCACTCTTGATGAAGCGCTGTTCGAACTTGCTGATCGAGCCGGTGACGGTGCGATCGACGTTGCCCGCAGGGGCCGTCACGGCCGACTGGCTGGCATCGTTGGGGTTGTAATGGTCGCTGCCGGCGAAAGCGCTGCCCGTGGCAATGAGGAGAGCAGCGGCGGCAAAAGCAATCTTGTTCATTTTAGGTACTCCAGATTTCAAAAGTCGTGTCCGTCTAGTGGCGTGCCGTAATGGAAATTCGCGTCGCTCGGACCACCCCGAAATGGGTCGGTCCTGTTGCCATTTCCAATCACGAAAAGTTGTGAACCGAACCGTTCGGTTCGATCTTGAAATCATGTGAACGACGCTGCGGCCACATTCTTATCGTTTAATATCAAGTGGTTACGATGATCGTCGCGCGATATGGCACCCTGATATGGGCTGCCGGTGTTCACCCTGGTTACACGAACCGTCAACATTAATTGAACCGAACGGTTCGGTTTTATCACCTTGCGCGCCGAGCAAGTGGCTCGGCAGGTGCGACGACCGGGATGGCGGCCACCGGCAAACCGCGTTTGCCTTGCGCCCGGATCGATACTATCGGTTGCCTCGGGAACCAATTTGGACGCCGCCTGCCGCCCTTTGGCGAAGGTCGGCGACGTTGGGAGGAAACAGCGACAAACGATGCGGCTGCTGCTTGTCGAGGACAATCGCGAACTGGCCGATTGGCTGAGCAAGACGCTGCGCCAGGCGAGCTATGTCGTCGACGTCGTGCATGACGGCGAGGATGTCGAGCATGCCTTGGCCGCCGGCGATCACGCCTTGATCATCCTCGACCTTGCCCTGCCCCGCATGGGCGGCATGGAGGTGCTGAAAAGGCTGCGGGCGCGCGGCAACCGGGTGCCGGTGATCGTGCTCACCGCCAATGCCAGCCTCGACGGCCGGGTCAAGGGCCTCAACGAAGGCGCCGACGACTATCTGGCGAAACCCTTCCAGATCGAGGAGCTGGAAGCGCGCATCCGCGTGCAGCTGCGCCGCGCCAACGACCGCACCGCGCCGGTCATTGCCTGCGGCGACCTCGTCTTCGACACCAACACACGCCTGTTCTCGCTTGCCGGCGCGACGCTGTCGCTGACGCCGCGCGAGCACGCGGTACTGGAACAGCTCGTCGTCAAGGCCGGCCGCACGGTTAGCAAGGCAGCGCTGTCGACCGCGATCTACGACTTCGAAACCGACGCCGACCCCAGCGCCATCGAGATCTACGTGCACCGGCTGCGCAAGAAGCTAGAGGGATCGCGCGTCCAGATCGCCACCTTGCGCGGCCTCGGCTACCTGTTGCGCCACGACGATCCGGCGCCATGATGAGGATCGGCAGCCTTCGCCTGCAATTGCTGGCCTGGGTGGTGCTGCCGCTTGCCGGGCTCGCCGCCATCAATCTGTGGACCAGCCAGCGCAACGCGCTGGCGACGGCGGACCTCGTCACCGACCGCATGCTGGTTGGCTCGGCGCGCGCCATCGCCGAGCAGGTGGCGATGGCCGACGGCGCGCTCGACGCGACCGTGCCGCCGGCGGCGATCGAGATGTTCGACACCGGCGACCGGGACAGCGTCTATTATCGCGTCGAGACTGCCGGCGGACGGCTGCTGACCGGCTATCCCGACCTGCCCGTGGCGCCGGAGCACGGCAGCATCGAGGCTGCCTATCGCGATCACCCGCTGCGCCTGGCGACGCTCAGCCATGTCGTGATCGGCGCCGGCCCGGATTCGCCGATCAAGGTCACGGTCGGCGTCACGCTGGCCGGCCATGGTGCAATGGCGAAGCGGCTGTGGCTCGGCGCCTTCGCCCAGCAGCTTGCCTTGGTGGCTATTGCCGGCGTGTTCGTGCTGCTTGGCTTGCGCCGCGGGCTGGCGCCGCTCATCCGGCTGCGCGACGCGGTGCGCTCGCGCAGCCGCAGCGACCTCGAGCCGGTCGCGGTCTCAGGCGCGCAGAGCGAGATCCGGCCGCTGATCGAGGCGCTCAACGCCTATATGGAGCGCGTGCGGGCACAGATGGCGGCGCAGCGGCGTTTCATCGCCAACGCCGCGCATCAGTTGCGCACGCCGCTGGCGCTGTTGTCGACGCAGGCCAGCTATGCCTTGCGCGAAACCGCTGCCGACCGGCGCCAAGAGGCGCTGGTCGCCTTGCAGACGAGCTCCGGCAAATTGGCGCGGCTGGCCGAACAGCTGCTTACCCTGTCGAGGGCGGAACCCGGCAGCCGGCGGCCGCGCGCCGACTTGATCGATCTCACCGAAGCCGCCCGCCACGTGCTGGAAGCGCAAGCGCCGGCGGCGATCAACCGCGACATCGACCTCGGCCTCGAGGAGAACGGACCGGTGACGGTGGTCGGCGACGGCACGATGCTGCGCGAGATGATCGTCAACCTGGTCGACAACGCGCTGCGCTATTCCAAACCGGGCGGCAGCGTCACGGTGAGACTGGCAACGTCGGGTGGCGAGGCCGAGCTCACGGTCAGCGATGCCGGTCCGGGAATCCCGCCGGAAGAGCGGGAGCACGTCTTCGAGCGCTTCTACCGCCTCGCCGGCTCGGCCGAGGAAGGCAGCGGTCTCGGCCTCGCCATCGTGCGCGAGGTGGTCGAGAACGCCGGCGGCAGCGTCACGCTCAGCGACGCCGCCGCGGGCGGGCTTAAGGTCGAGGTGCGGTTGCCGCTGGCGTGATCGGGTCCAGTGGCGGCCCTTTACACTTCGCCCGGCAATTCGAGCGTCCGGCCGGCATAGAGAATTCGCAAGATGATCGCTTTGTCACCGGCGACTTCAAACGCGATCGTCGCGCGTCGGCGCCATCCTACCGTGCGCAAACCCGGAGCGATTTCATCATGGCGCGTGCCGCGTTCCGGAAAAGTCTCAAAGTCGAGGCAATAATCGACAATGCGCCCGACGAAGCGCAAGTCGGTTTCCACGCCAGCCTTCGGCGCGAGTTCGCCCAGCAGTTCGGCAATGTCTCGCTCGGCGGCAGCGTGGAACTGACTTGGTATTTCATGCACCGGAGCGCGGTTTGGCGGTGATCGCGTTGATGTGCCCGGAGAGATTGCGGCGCACCTGCTCGGCCGTCAACAGCTTCTCAGGATTGGCGCGTGCATCCTCCATCGTCGGCACGACCTCCTCGCGCAACCAGCGTTCAACCGCCGCATCACGCGCCGCAAGTGTGCGCAAGCCATCACGGATGACCTCGCTCTCGGTGGCGTATTCGCCCGAGGCAACCTTGTCTTTCACCATCCGCGCCATTTCGAGCGGTAGCGTAATCGTCAGGGGCTGAGAGTTTCGCATGACTCGTCTCCTTGATGCCCCTTAAGATAGCACCGGCGCATGACTTTGTCATACACCTTGGCGAAGCCGCACACCAATATGATGTGCGGCGCCCACTCAGGCCCCCTGCTCGTTGAACGGCGCCGGGCGCCACTTCACCACGTAATTCTCGAAGCGGGTGATCAGGAACTCCACCACCAGCGCCATCACCGCCAGGATGATCATGGCGGCGAAGACGCCGTTGGCATTGAAGGCGCCTTGCGCGGTCGAGATCAGCAGACCCATGCCCTGCTTGGCGCCGAGGAACTCGCCGACCACGGCGCCTACCAGCGCGAAGCCGAAGCTGACATGCAGGCTGGCGAGGATCCAGCTCATCGCCGAGGGGATGATGACCGCGGTGGTGATCTGGAACGGCGAGGCGCCGAGGATCTGCGCGTTGGCGATCATCGCCCTGTCGGCCTCGCGCACGCCCTGGAAGGCGTTGGCGAAGACGACGAAGAACACCATCACCACGGCCAGCGCCACCTTGGACGCCATGCCCAGTCCGAGCGCAATGATGAACACCGAGCCGAGCACCACGCGCGGCACGGAATTAGCGATCTTGATGTAGATCGAAAAGACATCCGCCAGCAGCTTGTTGCGGCCGAGGATGATGCCCGCAACGATACCGCCAACAGCGCCGATGACAAAGCCGAGGAAGGTTTCCTCCAGCGTCACATAGATCTGCAGCCAGAGCGGCCCTTGCGAGGTGCCCTCGGTGACCCAGGACCAGATCTGCTCCCAGATGCCGGACGGGCTGGAGAAGAAGAACGGGTCGATGATGTTGTAGTCGGCACAGAGCTCCCAAAGGCCAAGGAAGATGACGAGGATCGCGAGACGCAGCCCGATGACCAGGGCATGGCGCTTGCGCAGCCGTGCCCTTGCCTGCGCTTCGGCGGCGACGATCGAAGTGGCGCGAGCGGCGGCCTGGTCGGTCGGAGAGATTGCGGTCATGATAGGTCTCCCCTCAATGGCTTGCCTGGAGGCCGCGGCTCTGGCCGAGCTGCACTTCCTCGCGCAGATCGTTCCAGATCACCTTGGCGATCTCGATGAATTTCGGATCGTAGCGGATGTCGGCCATGACGCGTGGGCGCGGCAGGTCGATGCGGTAGACGCTCTTCACCGTGCCCGGACCAGCGGTGAGCACATAGACCTTGTCGGCCAGCGCCACCGCTTCCTCGAGGTCGTGCGTGACGAAGACGACGGAGGATTTCAGCCCTGACCACAAGCCGAGCAGTTCGTCCTGCATCGCGGTGCGCGTCTGCATGTCGAGCGCGCTGAAGGGCTCGTCCATCAGCAGTATCTTGGGCTGATTGATGAAGGTCTGGGCAAGCGCGACACGCTTGCGCATGCCGCCCGACAGCTGGTGCGGGTAATGCTTTTCGAAACGCGAAAGGCCGACGCGGCCGATCCAGTCGCGCGCCTTGTCATAGGCTTCCTTCTTGGGTGTGCCACGGAAGAGCGGACCGGCGGCGACATTGTCGATGACGCTGCGCCAGGGAAACAGCGCGTCGGCCTGGAAGACGAAACCGATATCGCGGCTGATGTCGGTGACCGGATTGCCCATGACGCGGACATTGCCGGTGGTGGGCCGCAGTAGCCCGGTGACGAGATTGAGCGTCGTCGACTTGCCGCAGCCGGTCGGCCCCACGACACAAGCGAATTCGCCGCGCGCCACCGTCATGGTGAAGTCGCGGATCGCCGTCATCATGTGGCCGTCCGGTGTGACGAACCGCAGCGTCACATCTTCGATGGCGATCGCGGCGTCGGCCGGCGGCGCGGCGGGAGACAATTTCTCCGCCGCCATGGTCTGCGATTGCATGGCACACTCCTGTTGTGGTGGCGCAAGGATGCCGGCGGCTCAAGCTCACGGGCCTGACGCGGCTCGGCATCCCGAAAGGCGCCGCTGGCGAATTGATTCAGCCGGCCGGCGCAAGTTCCTGTTTTTCAAGAGCGGGTCGCCGTTTCATGCCAAACCGCTCTATCTCTTTGCTTGACGCAATTCCGGACGGAAAACCGTTTCACACTTTTCCTGGAATTGCTCCGAGGCGGACCGAACGGCCCGCCCTCGCCTGCCGGCGCGCTTACTTCGCCGCGTCGACGAACTCGGTCGTGTAGGTCTTCGACAGGTCGATCTGCTTGCCCTGCAGGCTCTTGGAGAAGGTCGACAGAACCTTGAGCACCGTCTCGGGACCATCGGCCGGCATGCGGCCGTCCGGCGTGAACTGCGCCTTGCCGCCGGCCAGGCCCTGCACATAGAGGTCCTTGTTTCCGGCGTAATAGTCTTTCGGCATCTTGTCGGCGATCTCTTCGGCCGAATGGCTGGCGATGAACTTCATCGTCTTGACAAAGGCGTTGGCGAGCTTCTGCGCCTCGTCCTTGTGGCCCTCGATCCAGCTCGACTGCACATAGAACGAGGCCGCCGGATAGTCCCCGCCAAGTGCTGCCTTGGTCTTTTCCGGCGTGCGCATGTCAACCAACACCTTGGCCTCGCCGGTCTGGAGCAGCTTGGCGATGGTCGGCTCGGTGGTCATGCCGGCCTGGATCTGGTCCTGCTTGACGGCGGCGATGAAGGTGTTGCCGGCGCCGACCGGAAGCAGCGTGTAGTCGCCCGGCTTCAGCCCGTTGCGGACCGCGAGATACTGCGTCAGGAAATCGGTCGACGAGCCGAGGCCGGTGACGCCGAGCGTCGCGCCCTTGAAGTCGGCGGGCGACTTGATCTCCGGATGCTTGGCCGAGACCAGCTCGACCTCGCCGGGCGCCTGGCTGAACTGCACGATCGACTGGATGTATTTGCCCTTCGACTGCAGGTCGACGGTGTGATCGTAGAAGCCGACGACACCCTGCACGGCGCCGGCCAGCAATTCGTTCTCGGCCTCGACGCCCGCACGGGAGTTCACCAACTCTACGTCCAGCCCTTCATCCTTGAAGTAGCCGAGCTTCTCGGTGAGGACAGCGGGCAGATAGATCTGCTTTTCCATGCCGCCGACGATGATGGTGATCTTGTCTGCAGCCGAGGCCGCCGATACGCCAGCGCCAACCATGGCAAGCGTCAGCGCCATTGAACGCAAGGCGCGTATAGAGATGAAACCAGTCACGTAACTTCCTCCACTGGGGCGACGCAGAGCGCCGCACTTCCTCCTCGCGGCCACTCCCAGCCGCAGATATGGCGAACGCCACAAAACCGTCATGGCATGGCCAAGCTTTCAGCTGGCTTTCAGCCGTTTTGGCGGCGGTGGAATGGAATCCGGCGCCGTTCCCGGTCACGAGGCAATGAAGCCCAGCACATCGCGCATCTCGTATTCGCCAGGCGGTCGGCCGGCGATCCAGAGTGCAGCCGCGATGGCGCCACGCGCGAACATCGAGCGGTCGCCGGCGGCATGGGAGAGCGTAAGCGTCTCGCCCTTGGTGAGGAAGCTGACGCTATGCTCGCCGACGATGCTCCCACCGCGGACCACGGCAAAGCCGATCTCGCCGGTTGGGCGCGCCCCGACGAGGCCGTCGCGGGCGCGCTTCGCCACATCGTTCAGCTCGACGCCGCGTCCTCGCGCGGCCGCTTCGCCCAGCATCAGCGCCGTGCCCGAGGGCGCGTCGATCTTCATGCGGTGATGCGCCTCGAAGACTTCGATGTCGCAATCGTCGGCTCCAAGCGCCCTCGCCGCCCGCTCGACCAGCCCGGTCAGCATGTTGAGCCCCAGCGAATAGCTTCCGGAGCGCACGATGGCGATCTTCTTTGCCGCCTCGGCAATCGCCTCCAGTTCAGTGCGGTCGAAACCTGTCGAGCCGATCACCAGCGCCGGGCCGCCAAGCGCGGCGCAGGCCTTGGCCAATTCGGCGGAAGCCGCGGGCGTGGTGAAATCGATGACGACGTCGGCAAGCGCCAGCGCCTCGTCGCGCTCGACCAGCCCTTCGCCCGTGCTGCCCGGTCGATGGAAGCGGGCGATCAGTTCCAGCCTTGGGTCCGCCGCGATCGTCTGGGCCATCTGCCGGCCCATGCGGCCGAGCGCGCCGGCGATGGCTATCCTGAGCGGCTGCGGCATACCGGTCCTTGTCGAAAGCTTGAGTCGGAACAATCCTCTAGCACGCCGCCCTGGCAAAGTGATTCAAGCGTTGATTCAGGCGGCGGCGTTGGTCTTCAGCATCATGCCGGCGATCTCCTTGACCAGCTTGGCGGCGACCAGGGCCGTCACGTTGGAGAGGTCCTGGCGCGGATTGTATTCGACCACGTCGGCCGCGACGATAGGCTGGTCTATTGCCTGGATCAGGCCGATGACCTGCCGGGTGCTGAAGCCGCCCGGTTCGCGGTGGGAGATGCCGGGGGCGAAGGCCGGATCGAGAGCGTCGATGTCCATCGAGATATAGACGGGCGTCCGGAGGTCGAGCTGCAGGCCTTCCCTGAAATGCCGCATCTCCACCACCTCGACACCGAAGCGCTTGAACTGGTCGCGATGGTGATCGTTGACGGTGCGCAGGCCGATCTGGATCAGCCGGTCGGCCAGCTTCTCCTCCATGATGCGGGCAAAGGGCGAGGTGTGCGAGCGCGGATTGTCGTCATAGGAATGATAAATGTCCGGGTGCGCATCGATGTGGACGATCGTGAGGCTCCGGTGGCGGCGGCGCACCGCGCGCAGCACCGGCCAGGAGATCGCATGGTCGCCGCCGAGCGAGATCAGCGGATGGCCGGCGTCGAGCGCGCGGCCCACCTCGGCCTCGATCCGCTGCCACGGGTCGCCACCTTGCGTGAAATCGATGTCGCCGTGATCGACGAAGCGATCCGTCAGGTCGAAGCCTGTTTCCGACCATGAGGTGTAGGCGTCGCTGGCGAGCTCGCGCCGGATCAACGCCGGCGCCTCGGCAGGCCCCCGCAGATAGGACGAATTCTCGTCATGCGGAATGCCCAGAAGCGAGATTTTTGCCACGACATCCTCCCACTGATCCGAAACCGGTGCCTCTATAGACGCCGGAGCTGGCGGGCGCGACCGGAGCCACTTGGGCCAGATGCCAAAGGCCGGCGGCGGACCGCCCGCGAATGTGAAGCGCCACACTCATCATCACTCGCTCGATGTGCTAATTTAGCGCCTGTGTGTCCGGCTTCGCCCGAACCGTGTCCGAGGGGGGACGCCCATGCTGCGGCCAGTGCATGCCCTGGCTCTTTCCTGCCTCGCCCTGACGCCGCTTGCCGGCGGGGCTTTCGCGGCCCAGGCATCTTCCGAAAAGTCCGACGATGCGGCCAAAAAGGCTGCGGACGATGCGGCGAAGAAGGCCGCGCTTGCCGAAGCGATCAGCGTCTGCGACCGCGGCGCTTCCGTGCCGCTCGATCCTGGAGCCAAGGCGCCGCCTGTCCAGTATGGCGAGCTCTTCCCGCAGGACTTCGACCTCAGCAAACTCAAGGTCCTGGCCGACAAATGCCAGGCGGCGATGCTCGGCGCGCCGCAGGAAAAGCGGCTGGCGCTTGAATGGCTGCGGGTCCAGGTCGCGCTCAACCAGGCGGGACTTACCTTTCTCCTGCCGCAGATCAAGCTGCTCGGCGACGGCGGCAGCCCGGAAGCGAACTACCTCCTCTACGAGGTCTATTCGGTGCATCGGCACGACGGCGCCGATGCCGGTCCACCGCCGGTCACCCGGGACGTGGCGCTCGATGCCCTGCAGAAGGCGGGCGCTGCCAGCCATCTCACGGCGCTTGAGACGCTGCTCCGTCAGTATGTCGAAGGGCCGCTGCTGCGCCGCGACCCGCACAAGGTGATCGAGACCGCGCAACGCGTCATCGACGCGCCGACCCAGGGCCAGTCGCCCGGCGAATGGGACAGCCGGTTCCGCGCCGCCATGCCGCTGCTGATTGCGCGGACGGTACTGGAGAATGACGGTTTCACCAGCGAGGAACAGCAAAAGGCTTTCCAAGCCGTGGAAGCGGATACCAAGGCCGGGACCGACGGGTCCGAGTCATCCGTGCTTGCCTATATCAAGGCGCTGCGACTGGGCCGAGGCACCCAGCAGGACGCGGCCAAGGCCAGGCAATTGCTGGAGGCGCGCGCCGACGGCGATCAGTATGCCGTGCCGATGCTGGCCGATATGCTGGCCAAGAGCGAAGGCGGCCCGGCGGACGGCAAGCGCGCCATCGCCATGCTGCGCGCCGCCACCAAGACTGCCGCCAGCGCTAGGCCGATGCTGGCCGATCTGCTCTTGGACGGCAAGTTCGTCGGCAAGCAGCCACGCGAGGCGATCCAACTGCTCAACGCCCCGTGGGATCTCGACGCCGGCATCAAGCTGGCGAAGCTGCTTCCCAACTATGAGGACTTTCAGATCGACAATCCGGATCAGCTGATCGAGCGCCTGAGCGATGGCGCCGAGGCCGGCGAGCCCGGCGCGGCGCTGGCGCTGGCCCGGCTGCAGCTGTCGGATAATCAGCAGTTCAAGAACGAGGATTTGGCGCGCGCCATGCTGAAGCCGCTGGCCGATAGCAGCGACCGCGAGGCGCTCTGGCTCTACGCCTCGACGCAATATGCCAATCTCGATTCGACCAGCTACCGGCCGTCGCGGCGCGACGACGGCCTGAGCGACGATCAATTGAAGGCGCTTATCGACGAAGGCGAAGCCAAGAAGGAGCAGCAGGCATATCTGCTGCAGGCGAAGCTTCTGCGCAAAGGCGTGGTCTATCCGCAGGACGACCAGAAGGCGACCGCGATGCTGATCAACGCCGCCAATCTCGGCAGCGTCGAGGCGATGGTGCTGCTGGGCGATGCCTATGACGACGGTCTCGGCATCGACAAGAACCCGCGTGAGCGCCTGCATGCGTGGCGCGAAGCGGCGCGGCTCGGCTCGCTGAAGGCAAAGAGCAAACTCGCCAACGCCTTCACCTTCGACAGTTTCGACCATCTGATGACGCTGCGCGAAGGCATCACCGATCGCATCGCCCTTTACAATGATGGCATCGGCAGAATGGGCGGCGGCATATTCGGCGGTAACGACGCCAGCATGGAACTGAGCGGCCTCTTTTCCGGACCGGCCGCAAGCGCTGGAAACGCGGCGATCGCGGCAGCGGTGATGGACGCGTTTCGCGAGGCGCCAGCAGGGCTCGCGGAAGAGAACCTCGTCGGCATCGGCAAGACGCTGCCCGATGAGGTCCGCGTCGCCATCGAGACGACGCTGAAGAGCGAAGGTTTCTATGCCGGTGAGCCGAAGGGCTATTTCGGCCTGGACGCACGCAAGGCGCTGGCCGCCTGGGTCGATGCGAAGGGTCCGCTTGGCGATGCTCCGGCCTCGCAAGCGACAGCGACGCAGCAGACCGCGCCGGCGCCGGGCGGGCTCGACGCGGAAGTCGTCAACCGCATCCGCGACAAGGTCTTCGCCCAGGCGCAGGCCGCCAAGACCGACAAGCAGAAGCTTGCCGCCATCAAGCAGCTCGGCATTCTCGCCCGCTATGGCGATCTCCCCTCGCGCTGGGTGCTGGTGCGCAACTACCATCAGGCAAGGGCCATCCGATCGGTCGTCACGCCCGAGGAGATCACCCGCTATGCGCTGGATATCCTGGTGTCGAAACCCGAAGGCGTCGACAAGCCGGAATTCGAGTTCATCTTCGATCTGACGCAGATCGCCCAGGACCGGAAATCCAAGATGGTGGGCGGCGCCACCATCCAGGCGATCCGCGACGATCCGCGCCTGCAGGATCCTCTCGCGCTCGGCGCCATCATGGGCCAGTTCGCCTTTGCGCCGGATGCCTGCGACTCCGTGCTGGCCGCGGCCAAGAAGGCCGGCGTCGACGGCGTGGGTTCGGACGGATGCGACGAGGACACGCGCACCGCCCTCATTGCCTTCGCCAAGGAGAAGGGCGCGTCCGGTGCCGATGCGTCGGCGCGCAAAGCGGCGGCGGAGCAGATGAAGACGCTGGACGCGCAGGCGGCGAAGTAGCAAGGTTATGAACCGCAACGGGTCTATTGCGCCTTGTCGACACGATCGAGGATCGCGCGATAGCGGCTGCATACGGCGGCATCCTGATAGAAATCCACTTCAGTATCGATGATCTGGTCGAGGCTTAGTCCGCGGTAATGTGCCTTCACCCTTGCCAGCACGTCCTGCGCTTGCCTGATTTCACCGAGTTCGGAATGGCAGATGATAAGACGAATGAGCGACCACGGTGTCACAGTCGCCATTTTCGCGTAGCAGGTAGCCGCCTCGCGATATCGCCCAGCCGTCGTCAGCAGGACGCCGCGAAAGTCGCCGTACCATCCCACGGCGTATGGGTCGCGGCGCTGGGCTTCGGTTATTTCAACAAGCCCTTGCTCCGGCCTGTCCGTGTGATTGAGGAAAATAGCACGGATGCTGAGAATGAACGGATCGTTCGGATTGAGCGCGACGGCCCGGTCAAGGCTCACTTCAGCTTGCTTGAATTGGCGTAGGTACAAGTGAGCGAAGCCGGTGGCGAGATGCCCATAGGCTTCGTCGGGATCAAGGCCCAATGCTGTTCTTGCGATCTCCAGTCCGGAATGCAAATGACCGGGATTGTTGTAGTCCCAATAGTACTTGATGGACTCCACAAAGCTCAGCATGGCGTGGGCGGCAGCGAACTGCGGATCGAGCTTTACCGCCTGGCGCAGAAATGGCTCCGCTTCGAGCACCGTGTCATAGACGGCTGCCAGTTGCAGCGCTCGCAGGTAAGACTCATAGGCCGACATGTTGTTGGTCGGCCGGGCCCTGGCGCGCGACGCGATCGCGGTTCTGGCCTGCCGGGCCAGACGCGCTGCAATCATGCGGGTGATTTCGTCCTGGATGGCGAAAATGTCATAGAGTTCCCGGTCGTAGTGCTCGCCCCAGAGATGAGCCATCGACGACGCATCGGTTAGCTGTACGGCGATCCGCACCCTGTTGCCGATCTTCCGCACGCTGCCTTCGACGACGTATTGGACCCCAAGCTTGCCCGCCACCTCCGCCGGGTCGTGCGCCTTGCCGCGAAACTGGAAAGAGGAGTTCCGCGCAATGACCAGAAACTCCTTATATTTACCGAGCTCAGCGATGATGTCTTCGGTGATCCCGTCGCTGAAATAGTCTTGCTCCGGGTCACCGCTCATGTTGTCGAAGGGAAGTATGGCGATGGACGGCCTGGACGACGCCGTAGCATCTGCCGTAACCGCGAAGGGCCTGGGGCCTGCATATTTATAACCGCGACCATGCACGGTTGCGATCAGCTCGGCGGACAGCAGTTTTCGCAGCGCCGAAATGTGGACCTGCAGCGTATTGTCCTCCACCACCACGCCGGGCCATACCGCATCGAAAAGTTCGGCCTTGCCGATCACCTCATCGGGCCTGTCGAGCAACATGGCGAGGATGTCGAAAGAACGCGCCGAAAGCTCCACCGGCCCTTTCGGGCCCAGCAACTGCCGTTCGGCTCGCCTCAAACGATAGTTCCCAAACTCCAAGTCCATTGGCCAAGAACCACCCTCGCGGGCAGGATAATCCAAGATGACCTTGAAGGCGAACTTCAGGACCGTTCGGGAGTCTTCGCTTCAAGCAATTTCAGAGCCGTTCAGGACTCTTCAGGTTCAAGCCAAGGAGCTGGGTGGGAAGCGGTGTCATTGTCGCCGGTACAGGAGGACATCATGGCCGACATCCTCACCACAGCCCCGATTATCGTCCGACGCCTTAAACTGCCGCAGCGACGCTTTCCGAGGCTTGCAATCGGCGCATCGCTCAGCGCCATATCCGGTTTGGTGGGCGACGCGCTCAAGATGGCTTACGTGGCCCCCTACGCAAGTCTTGGTCGCCAATCGCAGGTCGCCCCCGACGATGATCTCGAAGGCCGAGATCCCACTTGGTGAGCCACCAAAACGCGAAGTGGGTCAAAGCGCCTTGAGCCACACCTTGTTGTCGTGGACGGCGGCGCCGCCATAGGGCGCCGGGGCGTCCGCGCCGGTCAGCACGTTGATGCCCTCGCCGCGTTCATGCGCGCTGTTCGGCCAGATGCCTTCGGCGATCACCACGCCGCGCTTCACGCCGTCGAAGAACCTGGCATGCAGCACCACGTCGCCGCGCCGGTTGCCGACCTCGACGCGGCCGCCATCCTCGATGCCGAGCACTGCTGCATCTTCGCGGTGGATGAGCAGCTCCGGCCTGCCTTCCTTGGCCTTCGACACCGGCGTCTCGGCAAAGCTGGAATTGAGGAAATTGCGCGCCGGCGAGGTCGCCAGCCGGAACGGATGCTCCTCATCCGCGACCTCGATCAGTTCGACATGGTCGGGGAATTCCGGCAGCCGTTCGACCGGGCCGAACAGGCCCATGCTTTTCGGCGGCCGGTTGGGCGCCGACTGCCCTGTCCAGTTTGGCCGGAAGTGGAATTTCTTGTCGGCATGGCCGAAGCCGTTGATGAAATGCGCGTCGTCGAAGTCGGGCTGCAGGTCGACCCACTTCTGTTCCTTCAAACTGTCGAAGCTGCCAAGGCCGCGCTTGCCGAGGATGATGTCGATATGCTCGCGCTCGGTCAGGCCGAAGCCCGGCCGGTCGCCGACGCCGAGCCGCTTGCCGAGCTCCTCATTGACGAAGTGATTGGTGCGCGGCCCTTCCGGTGGCTCGATCAGCTTGGGGCCGAGCGTGATGTGCTGGTTGCCGCCGCCCTTGTACATGTCGTCGTGCTCCAAAAACATCGTCGCCGGCAGCACGACATCGGCGAGCTTGGCCGTATCGGTCATGAACTGCTCGTGCACGCAGGTGAACAGGTCCTCGCGCAGAAAACCCTTTCTCACCAGCCGCTGCTCCGGCGCGACATTGGCCGGATTGGTGTTCTGGATCAGCATCGCCGTCACCGGCGGGCCGCCATAGAGCGCATCCTCGGCACCGGTCAGCACCGGGCCGATGCGCGAATGGTCGAGATAGCGCACCTTCGGGTCGCGCATCGCGGTGCCTTCGAGCACGTCCTGGTTCAGCTTGAAGATGCCGGAATTGGAATGGAAGGCGCCGCCGCCCTCATACTGCCAGGCGCCAGTGACGGCGGCGATGCAGGAGGCGGCATGCATATTGACCGAACCGTTGCGCTGGCGCGCGAAGCCGTAGCCAAGACGGAAGTAGGTCTTCTTCGTGGTGCCGATGAGTTGCGCGAATGCCTCGATCTCGGCGATGCTCAAGCCCGTGATGGCTGCCGCCCATTCGGGCGTGCGGGTGCGCAGATGCTCCTCCAACCCGCGCGGGTCGTCGGTGTATTTCTCGAGATAGGCTCGGTCGGCAAGCCCATCGCGGAACAGCACATGCATGACCGCGCAGGCCAGCGCCCCGTCGGTGCCGGGTTTCAGCACAAGGCCAAGGTCGGCCTGTTTCATCGTGGCGTTGTCGTAGATGTCGATGACGACGATCTTCGCGCCACGTTCCTTGCGTGCCCTCGTCGCATGGGTCATGACGTTGACCTGCGTCACCACGGCATTGGTGCCCCAGATCACCACGCAGTCGGCCTTGGCCATCTCGCGCGGATCGGGGCCACGCAGCGCGCCTGCCCCCATCATCCAGCCGGTCCAGGCGAGATTGGTGCAGATCGAGCCGAAGAAGCCGGAGTATTTCTTGGCGTGCCGCAGCCGCTCGATGCCGTCGCGCTGCACCAGCCCCATCGTGCCGGCGTAGAAATAGGGCCAGACTGTCTCCGAGCCGTATTTTTCCTCGGCGGCGATGAACTTTTCCGCCACGAGGTCGAGCGCCGCTTCCCAGCTCGCTTCCTTCCAGCTCCCCTCGCCCTTGGCGCCGGCGCGCACCAGAGGCTTCAGCAGCCGGTCGGGATGGTGGACGCGGTCGGCGTAGCGCGCGACCTTGGCGCAGACGACACCGGACGTGTAGCTGTTCGACTTGGCGCCATGGACGCGGCCGATGCGGTTGTCGTCGAGCAGCTCGACCTCGAGCGCGCAGGTGGACGGACAGTCATGCGGACAAGCGGAATGGCCGATCCTGAGCTTGGCGTGCTGGTTCATGCAGGGTGTTTTAGCGGGTTTTGCGGGAGAGGTGTAGGGCCAGATAGACGGTCAAGGCTCCCCTGCGCGAGCCTCTTTATCTACTAAATCTATCAACTTATAAAATTCTTTCTCGGCGGCCGCACACCCGGTGTTTAAGTTCCGCCCGGCGCTGGCCCAGTGGGGACGAACGTTTTGCAGCCAGCTAACGAGCGGGACATTTTGACATGGACGAGACAACTCTCCAATTGACACCGGGACTTACCCCGGCTCTGGGCTATTCGCTTCTCGTGGGGCTCGGGTTGGCCACCCTCGTGGCGGCGATCGTCATTCGCCGGCTGCTGGTGCGCAACACCCACGACTTCATCATCTCCGACCGCAAGATCGGGTTTGGCTTCGGCGTCGGCTCGGTAATCTCCGTCTGGACCTGGTCGATGGCGGTGATGATGCTGATCCCGTTCACGCGCGTCCTGCGCCGGCAGATGCCGAACGGCTACACGATCTCCGAGTTCACCAAGAACCGCTTCAAGCAGTCAGGGGTCGCGACATCCATCGTGACGCTGACGATGGTCTTCGGCATCGTCCTGGAGATCCTGATCAACCTGAAGGGCGCTTCGGTGGTCATGTCGACGATCTTCAATATCGAATCGATCCTCTACGCACGCGACGGCGCCCCGGTAACGATCCGCGACGCCGCCATCATCTACGCGCAGGGCATGGGAATGCCCGTGCTGGTCGGCACGCCTGTCGACATTGCCGACAGGCTGGAGGAGTTCATGGACGATGGCGGCGCCGACGGCTTCATGCTGATCGCCACCTACACGCCTGGCTGCTTCGAGGAATTCGTCGACCTCGTCGTTCCCGAACTGCAAAGGCGTGGACGCCATCGAACGGAGTATCCGGGCACGACACTGCGCGAAAACCTGCTGAACGACTGAAGCGGCCGCGTGCCTCCCCCGCCGGGAAGAGCATGATGCTTACTCCGCGATCCCTTCCTCATATTCCGCCGACATCGTCAGCCACTTGTCCTCATTCTGCGCCAGCGTCTGCGCCAGCTGCGAACGTTCCTTGGCCAGTCGCGTCGCGGTCGAGGGGTCCTTTTCGTAGACGGCCGGATTGGCGAGCTCGTCCTCGATCAGGTCGATACGCTTACGGATGCGGTCCATCAGCGCCTCGGTGGCGCGGATCTCCTTGCCCAAAGGCTCGAGCGCGGCGCGGCGCTGGGCGGCTTCGCGGCGGCGGTCGGCCTTGGACGCCTTGTCCGCCTCCTTTTGCTCGCGGCGATTGGAGGACACGCCGGTGACCAGCGTCTTGTAATCCTCCAGGTCGCCGTCATAGGGATTGACCGCGCCGTCCTTGACCAGCCAGAGCCGGTCGGCGGTGGCTTCGAGCAGGTGCCGGTCGTGCGAGATCAGGATCACCGCGCCGGGAAAATCGTTGAGCGCATGGATCAGCGATTCACGGCTGTCGATGTCGAGATGGTTGGTCGGCTCGTCAAGGATGAAGAGGTTCGGACCCTCGAAGGCCGACAGGCCCATCAACAGACGCGCCTTCTCGCCACCGGACAGGTCCTTCGCCGCGGTGTTCATCTTCTCGGTCGAGAGGCCGAACTGGGCGACGCGGGCGCGCACCTTGGCTTCCGGCGCGTCCGGCATCAGCCGGCGTACATGCTCGTAGGCGCTTTCGTCGGGACGCAGATCGTCGAGCTGGTGCTGCGCGAAGATCGCCACCTTCAGGCCCGGCGCGACCGTCATCGAGCCGGTCTCGGCCTTCAGCCGGCCAGCGAGCAATTTGGCGAAGGTCGACTTGCCGTTGCCGTTGGCGCCGAGCAGCGCGATGCGGTCGTCGGCATCGATGCGCAGCGTCATCTTCTTCAGGATCGGGCTGCCCTCGGTGTAGCCGACATTGACGCCGTTGAGCGCCACGATCGGCGAGGCCACCGTCTTCACCGGCTCGGGGAACGAGAATGGCCGCACCGTGTCGTTCACGATCGCCGCAATCGGCTTCATTTTCTCCAACGCCTTGATGCGCGACTGCGCTTGCCTCGCCTTCGAGGCCTTGGCGCGGAAGCGCTCGACGAACGATTCCATGTGCTTGCGCGCGGCTTCTTGCTTGACACGGCCCTTCTCCTGCAATTCGCGCTGCTCTGTCAGCTGGCGTTCGAACTGGTCGTAGCCGCCGCGCCAGAAGGTCAGCTTCCTCTGGTCGAGATGGACGATCGAATTGACGGCGCGGTTGAGCAGGTCGCGGTCGTGCGAGATGAGCAGCACCGTGTGCGGATATTTGGAGACATAATTCTCCAGCCAGAGCGTGCCTTCGAGATCGAGATAGTTGGTCGGTTCGTCGAGCAGCAGAAGGTCGGGCTCGGAGAAAAGCACAGCGGCAAGCGCCACGCGCATGCGCCAGCCGCCGGAGAAAGACGAGGCCGGCCGCTTCTGCGCGGCATCGTCGAAGCCAAGGCCGGCAAGGATTGTGGCGGCGCGGGATTCGGCCGAATGCGCGTCGATATCGGCCAGCCGCGTGTGGATCTCGGCGATGCGGTGCGGATCGGTCGCGGTCTTTTCCTCTTCGAGCAAAGCCTGGCGCTCGACATCGGCTTTCAGCACGATGTCGATCAGCGGCTCCTCGGTGCCTGGCGCTTCCTGCGCCACCTGGCCGATGCGCGTGCTCTTCGGCAGGCTGATCGAGCCGGTCTCCGAAGGGAAATCGCCGGTGATCGCCTTGAACAGCGTCGTCTTGCCGGTGCCGTTGCGGCCGACAAGGCCGGCCTTGGTGCCGGCCGGCAGGGTCAATGAGGCATGATCGAGAAGCAGCCGCCCCGCCATGCGCAGCGTAAGGTCGTTGATGATAAGCATAAGCGGGCTTTTGCACGGGAGATCGGCGCTTCGCAAGAGCCAGGGCCTGGATGAGGCCCGCCGCGCGCTGTCTCCGGCCGCTCAGCAAAAAAACGCGGCGGACTGGAACCAGTTGCCAACCGAAGCGTTTGGAGGCCCGTGATCCGCTATCTCGCCCTTGCCTTCATCTTCTTCCAGGTCGCCACGACAGCAGCGCTGGCGACGCAGCTGGTCCTGTTCGAAGGCGATGCCGCCGCGGTTGCTCTCGCCACTGAACCCGCGAGTGGGCCGCAGGCCCAACCGACCTCTCCCCAAGCGGGCAAGATTGCGAGCCGGCCAGAGACGCGGGAGCACCTGTTGATCCAGATCGATTCCGGGAAGGCGTTTTAGGCGTCGCCTACGAACGACCAGTGGCGGCAGGACAGCACCCTGCCCTTCCACCCCTCCGCAGCGATTGCAGAGCATTGTCCCGAGACCGGGCGCCCCTGCCGCAGCCAATCCGTGCCGGTCACACTTTGCTTGCCACGTCGGTGGATTGGCGTTGATCGCAGCTGTCGTCTCAACCTATGCTGGCACGAGCGACGGTTCGATTCATGCAAAGGACAGATCAGATGTCAGACAAGACCACGCTCCTTTCGGCTTCACTGGTGATCGCGATTGCCGCGGGCGTTGCCGGCCTGTTTCTCACTATGCCTTCGGCCCGCGCGGCAGCCATCGACTGCGCTGCAGCGAAGACGCAGGCGGACCTTGCTACCTGCACGACCGCGAATGCCGCTTCGGCCGACGCCGGGCTCAACGCAGTCTACAAGGCGTTGGCGGGACGTCTCGCCCCTGCCGACGTCAAGCGCCTGCGCGACGCGCAGCGCGCCTGGATCCCGTTCCGCGACAAGGAATGCGCCTTCCGCACCAAGCCCTATGCCGACGGCTCGGTGTATTCGACCCTCGTCGAGACCTGCAAGGCGGAGTTGACCAAGGCGCGGCTGGCGCAGTTGCAGCACCAATTGCAATGCCCCGAAGGCGACCTCTCCTGCGTGCCGCAAAGCGGCAGCGCCGCGCCGCCCGCGAAGAACGCTCCCGCGACGGCCAAGGCCGAGCCTGCGAAACCTGCCCCTGCCCAGGCAAGCCGGAACGACGCGAGGCCATGCGTGCAATCCGCCGGCAAAGCGAAGTCGGATCAGTATGTCTCGCAGTGCATCCAGGTGTCGCCGGCGACCAATCCGCCCTGCAACGGGCAGAATGCCTGCAGCATGATGATCGACGAGATCAAGCGCGGCTGCGCCATGATCGGCAAGGACAACCCGCCGGCCTTCTGTTCCGCCTATAAAGGCTGAACGGTTCTGACCGCCCGTCGCCCACCTGTTGCGATCAACATTCCCTATCGGAAGACCAACCGGGCGCGGCAAGACAACCGCAAGTTCGGTTTCGGTTCATTATTGGCGTGACAAGTGACGATACCACCAAAAAAGGACGGCAAAATCTTTCAGGCCAAGCATGATGCTTGGCAAAAATCGATTCCAGTTTTGTCGTAAACCTGCAAACCTGCGGATGCGCCGTGAGTCGTGAGTGGGCGCCAACGATAATCTGATTCACGTAACTTGGCCCAAATAGCTGGCCTGTCAGGAGCTCGCGATGGATGGAGCGCCCAGCGATTTACGAACGTTGAGATATGTCGCGGAAATTACGCGCAAGCTGGCAAAAATGCTCTCGCGCACGCGCTACCAAATGCTTGTCTACCTTCTTGAAATGACGGCGGTCGAGGCGGAGAGCCTTGCCGGCGAGCAGGATTCCAAGCGCGTCCAGCCGGTCAAGCCGCCTCAAGTCCTCAGCTAAAGCGCGTCGCGATCTTTCAGATTCGCTCCATGCGCTTTAGGTTTTCGATTTTACGCATGTCTTTGTCCCGAAACCGGTTCCCACTTTCTGGAGACATGCTTTTAGAGCGATTCCAGGAAAAGTGTGAGCGGTTAAGTTCGGCGCCTTCGCCGTAACCTTCCATTCGGAATTGCGTAAAAACAAAGAGATAAGGCGTGTCACCGTTTCCGTGAAACGCCATGGTTCTAACAGATCGCGCGTGGCTGACCGTTTGCTGCAAGGCGGTCCAGAATGACCAGGCAGTTCAGCCTATGCGCCTCGATAGCCGACGGGCCGTCGCATTCGACGATGGCGCGCTCGAACCGATCGAGCGCGTCGAGCGCGGCAAGCATGTCGCCGGCATGCTCGCCCAGCGAAAACAGGATGCGCCGCGCCTTGACGCCGTCGGCCGCGTCCACCGAGGACTGCACGGCCACCCCGCGGCGCAAAGCGCCGAGGGCGACCCAACAGTCGCGCCATGGCATTGGCGCGACGTCATCCGTTGCAGGCAGCATGCCTCAGGCTTTCGCCTTACGCTTGCCCTTGCCTGCGTCGCCGGCGGCCGGCTTACGGCCGAGGCCGGACGATTTGGCCAACGCCGAGCGAGTTGCCGAATAGCTGGGCGCCACCATCGGATAGTCGGCGGGCAGGCTCCATTTCGCGCGGTATTCGTCCGGTGTCAGGCCGTGATCTGTCGCAAGGTGGCGCTTCAACGACTTGAACTTCTTTCCGTCCTCCAGGCACACGATGTGGTCGGGGAAAACCGAGCGCTTCGGGTTGACGGCGGGCGTCAGCGCCACCGCCTCCTTGACAACACTGCCGCTGGAGAGCTTGCGCACCGAGGCGCTGACGCTGGCGATCAGGTCAGGCAGGCCAGAGGCGGGGAGCGGATTGTTGCCGACATAGGCCGAGACAATGTCGGCGGTCAGTTCGATTGCAGTCTTGTCGTCGATGTTGGACAATTTTTTCACCTTCTGCTGGCCCTCAAATCGCCAGCTCTTTTTTAAGACTTTCGTCGGTGTATCGAATTGGACCTGTCCCCCAACGGACCGTCCAGAGTCAGTAAAGCTACGAGACTCAATACCGGGTGATGTTTCTACGCGGGCTGGAAACGCGCAAGTTAGGAATTCTAATAGCTATAGCTGACGTTTTATAGCACAGGCGGCCCGCCTGGATGCGTAAAAGGCGCTATAGCACTTCGATTTGCGATATAAGTTGCTGAAAAATCGAAGTTCAGGCCAAGTTCCGGCGTAGCAGCGATAATCTACCGCCGGATAGCCGACCATGCGCGATTCGGCGGTCCCATGGCAAATCGCTCATTTGCCGGCAACACCACGCCTGAGCTCCGCGGGGGGCTCGTCGGCCAGGATCTCCAGCACGCGCTTCCAGCGCGCGCAGCGGCCGAAATCCTTCTGCTCGATGGCCTTTTCCGCCTTCATGGCCGCGTAGAGCGGCGCCTCCGCGCCAAACTCCCTGACCAGCCAGTGCGCCTCCTGCCTGGCGCGGCGTTCGTCCTCGTCAACGGCCATTTTGGACATCGTGCCTGGTCTCCGTACCTTCGATGCCGACCGCAAGGCAGCTGCCAATGACGAGGACGGCGCCGGCAACCGCCGTCATCGACAGGCTTTCGCCCGAGAGCGTCAGCAGAAACGTGGAAGCTATCGGCGTCAGATAGGCGACGACCGCTATCCTGCCGCCGTGGTCGAGCTTTGCCGCGCGCGACCAGAAATAGTAGCCGAGCCCCATCGGGCCGGCGCCGAGATAGAGGCCGAGCAGAAGGTGCGCGCCGGTCGGGCGTATGACGCCGTCATGCAGGCACCAGGCGAAGGTGAGCGCAACGCCGATCACCGCCGAGGGCAGGAGCAGACGCTCGGGCGACACGGCAAGGCGGCCGACAGTGAGCGAATAGAAAGCCATGCAGAGCGCCGAGCCGAAAGCGGCGAGATAGCCGACGAGGTTGCCTTCGAACCAGCTCTGCGCGCGGCCGCCGGAAATCACCAGCGCGACGCCGACAAAGCCGAGCGCAGCGGCGAGCCCGAGCAGCAGCGGACGGCGCGGACGGCCAAGCAGGATAACCGCCGCGGCGGTCATCAGCGGCCAAGTGTAGGCCACGAGGTTCGCCTCGATAACCGGCATCGAGGCGAAGCCGATATATTGCAGCACCATTGTGCCGACGAGACCCAGGAAGCCGACGGCGTAGGCGAGCGCGGCATTGCCCTTCTCCCCTTGTGGGGTCCGAAGGACGGGGCGAGACCCGTGGCTCGCCCCCGGGCGGTGGCCTCGCGAAGCAAGGTCGGATGAGAGGTGTTCCAGGGAGCGCCGATGTCCCGCTTCGCTGGAACACCCCCCATCCGTCTCGGCGCTGCGCGCCGATCCACCTTCCCCCACAAGAGGGGAAGGAGAAGTGCTCATCTGTCGGATCAGCGCGAACACGAGGGCCGCGCCGCAGAATTGCAGGAACTGCACTTGCGACACCGGGTAGAGCGCAAGCAGCGTCTTGCCGACAAGGGCGTTGGTCGCCCATAGCGCCACGGCGCCCAGGGCGAAGGCCAGCGCCGCCCCGCGGGCGGCGCTGGAACGGCTTTGGCTTTCCGGCACGACCGGATCGAGACTCAGCGACAGCGAAGGCGGCTGATGCTCGACCGGATCGTGACTCATTACCACGACTCCCTTGCCCCGCCGGAAACCGCATCCTCCGCCGGCTGCGGCACGGGATGCTCCTCGGCATGCCGGCGATAGGCGGGAAGCTGGTTGGTCCAGACATCCTCGGCCAGCTCGCTCACCCAGGCGCGGTCTTGGTCGTTATCGGCGGCGAGGTAGAACATGCGGTTGTCGTCGACATAGGGCTTGGTCGCCGAGCGCTGGTTGAGCACCAGCGTGACGCGCTCGCCGAGCTGGATCGGCGCGGTGCGGTGGAGCACGCCGAGGAACTGTCCGAGCGTGGCGTAGTTCATCTTGTGGTCGATGCGCATGATCTTGTTGCGCGGCAGGTCGTGGCCGGATTCCAGGATCGAGCGTCCGGTTTCGGAATCGTCGCAATAGATCTCGAGATGACCGCCGATGAGCGGATCGCTGATCGACAGCGGAATGAGCTCGGTCACCGGAACGCCATCGCAATGCCATTCGACCGCGCCGTCCTTGGGGTTCATGAAGGTGACGGTCGAGCCGACGATCGACAGCGGATACGGCTCGAGCTTGGTGCCCATCATGTCGGACAACCTTTCCAGGCGCAGCTTGTCGTGCAAAAGCTCTTTGATCTCAGGGATATAGCGGTCGGCGCCAGTGATAAAGGTGAGGTCGAGATGCTTGTGCACGGCATGGCTGGCTTTCAGTTTCAGAGCAGCCTCCTTGATGGCAGCAAGCAGAGCGGGGTCGTAACCGTGACGATACTGGGCGACGCCGAAGCTCGACACTTTCCAGGAGGTCTCATGACCAATGATGGCCTCGCGGCTCATTGCACAGCGCAGTTCGGGAATTGTATGGGCGTTCATTCTACTTTCTCCAAGATGGGGGCAACACTTGGTTAACAGTCATTTAAACGCCTACCCCTGTAAATTTAGGAATGCTGGTGGTAGCGTAAGCCCAGCTTAAGGTCGAAACCCCGTGCGTCTGCTCAGTCAGGTCAACCTCAACTCGCTGAAAATCGTGGAGAGCGCCGCGAGGCACAGGAATTTCACGCGTGCCGGCGAAGAGCAATTTATCACCGCTTCCGCCGTCAGCCAGCGCGTGAAAAGCCTGGAAGATCAGCTTCGCTTCAAGATCTTCGAGCGCGGCGGCAATGCCGTGTCATTGACGCCGGAGGGCGAGACCTATGTGGCGCGCGTGCGCGAGGCGCTGGAGCGGATCGTTGCGGCCAGCATGGAGGCCACCGGCCAGTCGCAGGCGCATGTGCTTCGTATCTGCGTGCTGCCGACTTTCGCGGCACGCTGGCTGTTCCCGCGGCTTTCGGCCTTCCAGCATCAATATCCCGACATCGAGATGCGGGTGTCGACCTCCTACGCCACCCATGAATTCTCGACCTCGGAATACGATCTCGAAATCCGCTATGGCGACGGCAATTTCCCCGGCCTCACCTCGGAGCTGCTGTTCAAGGAAGATCTGACGCCGGTCTGCAGTCGCAGGCTGTTTTACGACGTGCTGGGCGACAAGCCGCTGTCGAAGGTGACGCCGGAGGATCTGCGCTACTTCACGCTGCTGCACTCCGACACCTGCACGCAGAGCTGGCAGTCGTGGCTGGGCTTTGCCGGCGCGAGCTTCGTGCTTGGCGAAACCAGGAGCGTCTACTTCGATTCCTGCATGATGTCCTACGAAGCGGCCAATGCCGGGATGGGCTTTGCCGTCGCCAACCGCGCCTACATGGCAAGCGACATCCGCGCCGAACGGCTGGTGGCCCCGTTCGCGGTCCACCATCCCAACACCGCGGGCTGGTATTTCGTCAGCCCCATCAAGGCGCTCGGCGCCCGCAAGGTGGAGCTGTTCAAGCAGTGGATCATGGCCGAGGCGGGGCTGACGCAGCGCCAGCTGGACATCGAGATCGCCGGCGGGCAGCCGGGTCGCTCGGCGCTGGCGTGAGGAAGCCGCCAACGGCGTATCCTCACATAATTTCAGGATTTTTGCTCATCCCCAACCCCGTAGCCGGCTACCGCGATCGCACCATGACGCAAAGCGGAGACTCAGCTATGTTGGATCGTGCGGCGGGCCTGATTTTCCCGCTTGGCCGGCGCTACCGAGCTTCCTCCCAAGCAGCGCCGGCCTTCTTCGTTTCAGCCCGACGATGTCTCCGGCCTGCCCGGCCCTGTTATTGCTTCGGCGGCGAGCCCGGCTGATCGCCGCCGGTGCTCGATTTCGGCACCGGATTCTTGTCGACCTGCGGGTTCCGGTTGATCTCATCGCCCGGCGCCTTGGTTGGCGGGGTGCTGTTGTCGCAGGCGGCGAGCGCGAGCGCTGCCGCAAGAGCCAGCAGCACCGGAAGTTTCTTCATGACGACCTCCTCTGGTTCGCTCCTTCTGCACGAAGGGCAACGAGGCGGTGGCCGTTTGGTTGCGTGGCGCGGGGAACCAACCGGCCAGTGTTCGGTTGAAGGCCAATCGAACCGAAATGAGGAGTGGTCATGATCCGCCTGCTGCTAACAGGTCTGTTCGCTTACACTGCCTATCGCGTCGCCGTGAGGATGATCGACGAGGTGCCCGGCGATGTCGCACCGCTGGACATGCCGGGTGACGAGAGGCGCGCGTTGCTGCGCCAGTCGGCGGCGATGGGAGTGGAGCCGAAGCGGTAGTTCAGCCAACCTCCCCTTGTGGGGGAGAGCAGCTCTCTCCGGCTTTCGCCATGTACCAAGAGCGAGTTGTATTGCGAACAAAGCGGAAACGATGCTTGATGGGCGATGAACATCGCCGCTCGTGATTCGTCCTTCGAAGCACCCGCCTATCTTGCCCGCCTGAACGACGAGCAGCGGCTGGCGGTGGTGCATGGCGACGGCAAGGTGGCCGCACCGCTTCTGGTGATCGCCGGCGCCGGTTCCGGCAAGACCAACACGCTGGCGCATCGCGTCGCCCATCTCATCGTCAAGGGCGCCGATCCGCGCCGTATCCTGTTGATGACCTTCTCGCGCCGCGCCGCGGCCGAAATGGCCAAGCGCGTCGAGCGCATCGCCGGCGAGGTGCTGGGGCGCGACGCCGCCATCATCGCCGACGCGCTCGCCTGGGCCGGCACTTTCCACGGCATCGGCGCGAGGCTGTTGCGCGACTATGCCGAGCAGATCGGCCTCGACACCGCGTTCACTATCCATGACCGCGAGGATTCGGCCGACTTGATGAACCTTGCCCGGCACGAGCTGGGATTTTCCAAGACCGAAAGCCGTTTCCCGACCAAAGGCACCTGCCTGCAGATCTATTCGCGAGCGGTGAATGGGCAGGCGCCGCTGGGTGAAGTGCTGGGCTCGGCCTTTCCATGGTGCGCGGCATGGGCGGACCAGCTGAAGGAACTGTTCGCGGCTTATGTCGAGGCCAAGCAAGCGCAGAACGTGCTCGATTACGACGACCTCCTGCTCTACTGGGCGCAGATGGCGGCCGAGCCGGAGATCGCCGCCCACCTCGGTTCCCGCTTCGACCATGTGCTGGTCGACGAATACCAGGACACCAACAGGCTGCAGGCCTCGATCCTTTTGGCGCTGAAGCCGGATGGCGCGGGCTTGACCGTGGTGGGCGACGACGCGCAGTCGATCTATTCCTTCCGCGCGGCGGAAGTGCGCAACATCCTCGATTTCCCGAAACAATTCGCAAAGCCCACCGAGATCGTCATGCTGGAGCGCAACTACCGCTCGACCGAGACGATCCTGGCCGCCGCCAACAAGGTGATCGGCGAGGCGAGCGAGCGCTTCACCAAGAACCTGTGGACCGAGCGCCGGTCCTCGCACAAGCCGCAACTGGTCAGCGTGCGCGACGAGGCCGAGCAGGCCAATTACGTCTGCCAGGCGATCCTCGCCGAGCGCGAGGCCGGCACGGCGCTGAAGGCGCAGGCGGTGCTGTTCCGCACATCGAGCCACAGCGGGCCGCTGGAAGTGGAACTGACGCGCCGCAACATCCCTTTCGTGAAGTTCGGCGGACTGAAGTTCCTCGATGCCGCGCATGTCAAGGACATGCTGGCGATGCTGCGCTTCGCCGAGAACCCGCGCGACCGCGTCGCCGGTTTTCGCGTGCTGCAATTGATGCCGGGCATCGGGCCTTCCGCCGCCTCGCAGATCGTCGACGCGATGGCGACGTCGCTGGACGAGACGCTGGGCCTTGCCCGCTTCCGTCCGCCGCAGCGCGCCGCGCAGGACTGGCCGGTGTTCCTCGACATCTATAGCGGGTTGCGCGCCGGCGCCAAATGGCCGGCCGATCTCGAACGCGTCAGGCTCTGGTACGAGCCACATCTGGAACGCATCCATGAGGACGCGGTCACGCGCCGGGCCGATCTCATCCAGCTCGAGCAGATCGCGGCGGGCTATCCCTCGCGCGAACGCTTCCTGACCGAGCTGACGCTCGACCCGCCCGACGCCACCAGCGACCAGGCGGGCCCGCCGCATCGCGACGAGGATTACCTGATCCTATCCACCATCCATTCGGCCAAGGGCCAGGAGTGGAAGAACGTCTTCCTGCTCAACACCGTCGACGGCTGCATCCCGGCCGATCTCGGCGTCGGCACCAAGGAGGATATCGAGGAGGAGCGGCGCCTGCTCTACGTGGCGATGACCAGAGCCAAGGACAGCTTGCATCTGGTGGTGCCGCAGCGCTTTTATCCGCACAACCAGGCCGCGCGCGGCGACCGCCACGTCTATGCCTCGCGCACCCGCTTCATCCCGGCCTCGATGCTTTCGGCCTTCGATCAGTCATCCTGGGCGAGTGCCGCGATGAAGGACGACCCGCGCCAGCGACCGGGCGTCAAGGTCGATCTCGGCGCCCGCATGCGCGGCATGTGGAAATAGCCGCCGGCTTAGCGCGACCTTTACGGCACCAAAAGACAAGAGGCATTGTTTGAAGCGTTCAACCTTAGCCTGCGAGCTTTGAGGGCCCTTGGAACGCTGCAAACGGAGACGGTCGATAGACACCCAAGTCTACGCTACGGTTTGCGCCCAGCGCCAGATCAACAGCACACCAATAATGGCCACATAACCGTCAACAGCGTAGTGCCAGCCCAAATACACCGAGCCGAAAAGGATCATTCCGGCATAAATCCAGCCAATATCGCGACATGGATGCTCGGCATTGCAGAGATGTCTACACCAAAGACCGCTTCATCGCTGGCATAGGACGCAAAGAGATAGTTCGCGGTTGAAAGTGTCTCTTGTCCCGATGGAACAGAGGGCAGAGCTTCCATGAGATCAGCAAAGCGATCGCTGGCGAACGCCCGGTTATAGAAGATCGGGCCTGCTGATGCCGCTGCAGCCCTGAGGACGGTGCCGAGTAGGAGCAATGTGGCGGAGAAGGCTGCAAGGTACCTGACGCGGAGTTTGTGGTTGGTCAGGAAGGCGGCAAAAAGCAGAAAGCCAAACCATTGCACGAACCAGATCGGGCCGTACGCGAACCCAATGACAATCGCCACCCAGTCTGGCGTGATGGCGTGCAGTTGCCGCCATGGCTGACCAAAATGTATCAATTCGTCAAGATCGGCCAGGAACCTGTCCGCGAAGAAGGGTAGCCATGCCGATATCTGAAACTTAAATGTCGAAAACGCAGCAATGGCAAAGCAGAATATTGCGACTATCCACGCCGCACCTATTGCGCGTTCACGAAGCAGTTCCCGCAGATAACTCAACGGGGCGGAAGGTCGCGCGATGGCCGAAGCTATCCCCAGCCCGCTGACCAGCATCACGGGAAGAGCTAGAAATTGGGTGACTGCGTATCTGCCGAGCAGAAAAGCGAATGCATCCCAAGACGACAGTGCTGCCGCAGCCGCATAAGCAACGGCTGCCACCGCTATCCGTCTTTCGACATTGATGTACGGCCTTTCAGCCGCAACAGAAGCCTCAGCCATCAATTAACCCGCCCGGAACACATTCAACCATTCTCGGGCGATGACAGCAACTGTCGCGCCCTTTTTGCAAACAGACTGGGAGGCATGGGCGACCGGACAGGCCGTTCCAAGGCGTCCGGAGCGGCAGCCAAGGCGGGCCGGCACCTGCGCCGATCGGAGAAAAATCGGCACGCGCGGAACCGCTCGCCGCAAGCGGCGTTGTGTGGCGTTCTCCTTCCGGAGACGGCGGCCCCGCCGCTTCCACAGCCAATAGACGAGGTCCGAATGCACGACAGGACATTCTTCACCCCGGTCGCCCTCAGCGTCGGCGCCGGCCACAAGCGCATGATCGCCTCGCTGTTCGACATGCATGACTTCCTGACCGAGTTTGCGCCGTCGCGCCGCCGCCTCAGCTACGGCGCCGCGGTGAAGGCCTGCGAGGCGGCGCGGAGTGGAGAAATCCCGGCCGAGGCGGCGCGCGACGCGCTGATCGCCTTCGCGGTGACGGCGGGCGTGCTGTGGCCTTCGGAGCAGCCGATCGTCTCGGTCAAGCCCGTGGCACGCGGCTATGGCGGCTTCGCCGCCTGAACTTCTCGTTAAAAGACTACCGTCCCGGAAAGCCCGCCACCGAATGGCGGGCTTTTTCCGTGCCGTCATTCCGGCTTGGCGGCGGGCGCGGCCTCAACGATCGGCGCGGCCGGTTCGGCCACGGCGACGAAAGGATAGATGAGCTGCTGGTGGTAGAGCTGCGGCACCGGCTCGTCGACACCGTATTTTTCCGGCATATGTTGCGGCATGAACAAGGTGCCGCCGATCAGGTCGACGATGGGAAGCTGGGCTGCGAAATTCTTGTCATAGGCCTGGCGTTCATTGGCATGATGCCAGTGATGAAACTGCGGCGAGGCAATCAGCCATTTCAACGGCCCGAACGTGATGCGCGTGTTGGAGTGGATGAACACCGACTGCCATTGAAAGATCAGCACGTAGATGAGAACCGCCTCGCCGGAAAAACCCAGCACGAAGAGCGGCAGGAGCGAAGCCGACTTGGTCAGGATCTGGTCCACCGGATGGATGCGATGAGCGGCCAGCCAGTCCATCTCCTCGATCGAGTGATGGATGGCGTGAAAGCGCCACAGGAACGGCACCGCGTGGAAAGCGCGATGGGCAAGGTAGAAGCCGATGTCAGCGACGAGCAGGGCCTCGATCGCCTGCAGCCATAATGGCTGCGACTGCACTGCGGCGGTGAGCGCTTCGGGAACGAAACGCTGCATCACGAACATCGCCGAGCCGATCACCAGCAACATGCCCAGCTTGATGACGATGCCGTTGAAGAGCAGATAGAAAACGTCGTTCAGCCAGTGCCGGCGCGTCGCCGACTGCTCGGCATGCAGCGGCAGGAGCTGCTCCAGCGGAATGAAGATGAGGGCGATGATCAGCATCGCCTTGAAGTCGATAAGATCGAACACGGTCGCTCGCGGATCGGCAGAGGCCAGTTGCCGACACTAGCCGCCAAAGGATGAACGGACCGTTGATCGCCAAGGCCCGCATCGCGCCGGCCTGCCACGAAATCCGGTGAAATTTTTTCGACCGCTGCGTGAAACAGCGCACGGAACATCCGCGTTGCTCATGCCAGTTGCGGACCGCGGCAAGGGAGGGCGGATGTTTCTCGATCGCGAGCGTTTCATGCCGGCAGCCGAAATGCGGCTCAGCCGGGATAAATCGTCGATCCGGGTGACGATAACTGACCCAAAAGTGTGCGAACTCGGCGAAGCCGTCTATGTCTGGATCACCGCCGGAGGCAAGCCGGTCAGGATCGGCACCTGCGGCGTCTCGGCCGGCAAGCGCCTGCTTTCCTATCCCGGCTATATCAACCGCAGCCTTGCCGGCCGCGGCGGCGCAACGCCGAAATGGGAAGCGTTGAAGTGGCTGAACCTGCTCACCGAACACGGCGCGCTGACGGCAGTGGTGCATCAGCCGGAGCCGACCCCGACGGCGGCCGGCCTGATCAGGCCCTATCTCGATGTCGAAACGCCAGTTGATCCGCCAGCACAGGCCGCTGCTCAACCGCAGCCACCGTTGAAACGTGATCCTGATCTAGTGAACCGTGCCTGCGGCGTCCCCCGGCGGCGCGCCGCGCGGGATCTCGAAGCTCACCTGGTCGCGGCCATTGGACTTGGCCTTGTAGAGATGGCGGTCGGCGACCTGGAACATGTCATGGTAGGTGGTCGCGCCGCTGAAGGCGGTACCGCCGATGCTCACGGAAAGCGGCCAAGGCCGCCCGCCGGGTGCGAACTCGGCCTCGCGGATGCGGCGCCTGATGGATTCGGCGACCAGGAAGGAGCGCGCGGCGTCGGCGCCGGGCAGGAAGACCGCGAATTCCTCGCCGCCGATCCGTCCGACAATATCGGCGCCGTGCAGTTGCCCCTTGATCGTCGCAGCGATCAACCTGAGCGCCTGGTCGCCGCAATCGTGACCCAGCCGGTCGTTGATCGACTTGAAGTGGTCGGCATCGACGATCAGCAGCGCGCCGGCATCGGCGACCGTCTGGCCGCGCGCCCGCTCGAGATAGGCCTCGACCAGCATCGAGAAGGCGCCGCGGTTGAAGACCGCCGTCAGGCTGTCGGTCGCGGCAATGACGCTGAGTTCCTTCTGCGTGATCGCCAGCTGGCGCATCTTCCACATCAGGAAGAACAGGAACGAGCCGCCAAGGATAAGCGGCAGGAAGAGATCCGTGAGTTGCGCCCACAGCAGCGCCTGTGGCGACAGCGAGGGGAAATTGAAGGAATCGACGAAGAAGGCGGCGGCAATGAAAAAGGCGGTGCCGGCGGCTGTGACCACCACGACCCTGCCCCAACTTGTCGGGGACAAATCGATGCGCATGCCGTTGCTCCCGTTACGTCAGGCCATCATGCCGCGAGGAAGGCAAACGAACTGCTAATATACGCCCCCTCCCGCGAAATTGGTTAATTCTCGCCTTTCGACGATACGCCAAGCAGTCAAGCCAACCGGTTCCCCAACACCGTATAACAGGAAGCCCACCACGGATGTGGCAGGCTTCCCGACTGGCCGGAGGTTCTCGTCAGCGCGCCGCCGGCCGGAGGTAGGCGACGCGGTAGGAGAGTGCCGCAGAGCCTCACGGCCGGTCCGACACTCCCGGTTGGCCGTTGCGCGGCACCGGCATGGCACCGCGACCTGGCGCACGATCCTGCCGGATCTTCGGCTCTGATCATGCGTCGGCGGCGCGCGATCATCAGGCAGAGAGCCCTGAGGTCGCCATCATAGGTGCCTTCGCTGGACAGCACGTCGACGCAGCGCTTCTTCATGCGCGCCAACTGGTTGCCCGACATGCTGGCGACGGCGCCAGGCAAGCCCAGTTTGGTGAGATTGCCGGGTTTGGAGAGGTTGCTGGGGTTGCCCGGATCGGACGTGTCGCCGCCAATGCCGAGGCCAAGGCCGACATTGACGCCATTGCCGACATTGGCGCTGACACCGGCGTTGACGCCATTCGAACCGCCGACAGAGGCGGTAGCGCTGGCTTTGACACCACCCGAGCCGCCAACCGAGGCGCCAAGGCCGGCGTTGACACCGCCCGATCCGCCAACAGACGCTCCGACGCCGGCGTTAACACCACCGGAACCGCCCACAGACCCAGCACTAACACCGCCGGATCCGCCAACAGATGCGCCTACGCCGACACCGAGACCGCCAGCGGCGTACGCGGGCATGGCAAAAATAGCGACAATCGCACCACAAGACAGAGCTACAGCGATATTTCTAGAAATACCGGAAATTGCACTCTCCTCTTTGATCTCACTATTTGCTGCGCTGCATCATTCCAATATCAACATTGGGAATGTGCTTGGCGCATAAACACCTACGCGCCGATGTCAACTGAGGTTTCAAAGAGGAATTTGCAAGAACAGGCTGTAGTTTTGAATGCTATACCAATAAACTAGAAATATACGATATTTTACTTTAAGATTTACAATTTTAGGAAATTAGCAAAGCAAGGCGCTAATTCGGCACTTTCTGGCTGGGTAGGAAGCAACCGCTGGCTAACGACTTTGGCCAGGCGCGACGCTCGGTTGAGAACGCCTCCCAAATGTGGCGGTTCCACCTTCAGGCGTAGGCGCGGCCTTCCTCCGAGCGCTGGAATAGCACCAGGTCGAGCGGCACTGAGGGCCGGCCGAGCACGGTGAGGCACATATGCGCCTGGCCGCGATGGTGAGTCTGGTGGTTGAAGAAATGGCTGAGCGCCGGCGCCACCCGCTGCGAGACGGTGCGCATGTCGGTCAGCGTCATGTAGGAGAAGCGGCCAGCGAGCGCTTTGTCGCTCATGCCGCCGACCCAATCGACAATCCTCTTGTCCTCCGCCTCGCGCGCCTGCCGCAGGCCGGACAAAGCGCGGTAGAGGATGGCGGCGGTGTTCGAAGGCGCGTCCCCCTCGCCGGTAAAGCGCTTCATCCAGACGCGGTCGACAGCGAGCAGATGATTGAGTGTGCCGAGCATCGAGCCGAAGACAGCGCCGACGTCGCGCCCGATCTCCTCCTCGCCAAGATCGGCGGCGGCATCGTAGAGGCGGCCATTGGCCCATTGATTGTAGGCCGCAAACATCATGAAATGCTGCTTCATTCTTCCCACCCGGCTCAACCCCGAATCCTGATCCTTCGTAACCCGCAGCAACGGACCCGCCAATGACCATTCTGCTTTACGACCTCGTCGGCCATGATACCGCCCGCCCGTTCAGCCCGCATTGCTGGAAGACCAAGATGGCATTGGCGCATAAGGGGCTTGCCGCCACCAAGGTGCCAACGCGCTTCCTGGACGTGCCGAAGGTCGAAGGCGGCGTTTCGAAGACGGTGCCGGTGATCCGCGACGGCGAGCGCGTGGTGGCCGATTCCTTCGCCATCGCGCTCTATCTCGACGAAGCCTATCCGGAACGGCCGACGCTGTTTTCGGGCGAAGGCGGCAAGGCGATGGCGCGCTTCGTCGAGCGCTGGTCGCAATTCACCATCCACCCGTATATCGCAACGGTGGCGCTGACCGATCTGCACGCCATGCAGGACGGGCCGAACGCTGCCTATTTCCGCGAAAGCCGCGAGCAGCGCTACGGCAAGCGGCTGGAGGATGTCGTGGCCAACCGCGATGCCGGGCTCTCGGCCTTCCGCGCCGCGCTGGAGCCGCTGCGCTCGACGCTCACCTACCAGCCCTTCATCGGCGGCGAGGCGCCGCTGTTTGCCGACTATATCGTGTTCGGGGCGCTGCAATGGGGTCGCATCGCCTCGCCTTTCCAGTTGCTCGACGACAGCGACGGCATTGCCCGCTGGTTCGAACGCTGCCTCGACCTGCATGGCGGGATCGGCAGACAGGTGGCCGCGGCGGCGTGAACGCCGCGAGCGCTGGGATGTTGCGCTATGAGATGCAGGCTGAGATCTGGGTCTATCCCGGCAAGGGCGGCTGGCATTTCGTGACGGTGCCGACGGACGTCGCGACTCGGATCAAGGCGGCGATGGCGGGGTTGGCGCGCCCGTGGGACTCGCTCGGCGTCACGGCTGTCATCGGCAAGACAAGGTGGAGCACGTCGCTTTTCCCCGACAAGGCATCGGGCAGCCTGCTTTTGCCGCTCAACGCCTCGGTGCGGCAAAGAGAGGGGCTGAAGGCCGGCGATGCGCCAGCGCTGACCATAGAGGTTGCGCTTTAATTCTGCTTGAGCGCATCCTTGTCGACCAGCTTGACGCAGATCGGGTCGCCTTCGCCCATGCGCGTACATTGCCATTCCGGGCCGAAGCCGAAATTGTGATCCCGCGGCGGCAGGACCAGCAGAAAGAAGACAATCACGGCGCACATCAGCGCCATGAAGACGATACCCACAATGTCGCCGCGCCTGAGATAAGGCCAACTCATCGCCTTCGACTCCGCAGCCGCGAGTGTTCGGGAGCAGGCGCCCGAAGCGCGCGCAGCCGTCTAATTATCCCGCAAAGGGCCGGCCTTGACCAGAAGCCGCCTCCCCTTGGCAAGCCGCCGGGCGGCTTGTATAGAGCCCGCCACTCCAATTTCCATTCCCAGAACAAGGACGACCCTATGGCGATCGAACGCACCTTCTCCATGATCAAGCCGGACGCGACCCGGCGCAATCTCACCGGCGCCATCACCAAGATGTTGGAAGATGCCGGCCTGCGCGTCGTCGCATCGCGTCGCGTATGGATGAGCCGCCGCGAGGCGGAAGGGTTCTACGCCGTCCACAAGGATCGGCCGTTCTTCGGCGAACTGGTGGAGTTCATGTCGTCGGCTCCGACCATCGTGCAGGTTCTGGAAGGCGAGAACGCCATTGCCAAGAACCGCGAAGTGATGGGCGCCACCAACCCGGCCAATGCCGCCGAGGGCACCATCCGCAAGGTGCATGCGCTGTCGATCGGCGAGAATTCGGTGCATGGCTCGGACGCGCCCGAAACCGCCGCGCAGGAGATCAAATACTGGTTCTCGGACACCGAGATCGTCGGCTGAACCGGAACTTTGAATTTCGCCGAAACGGCCCGCCCAAGCGGGCCGTTTCGTTTTGGGGTGGTCGCGCCTGCCGCGCGCCCTAGGTTCACCGACACCGGCGACAAAGCGGACCAGGGTGTCGCCGGCTGTAAGCGACCATCGCGCTTCCGCCGAAACCAGGGAGGGAAGCATGATCAAACCTCATGTTTCTAAAAGTGGCGTTGCGTATCCGGACGATCTCGTCGTGTTGAAGCGTGTCTATGACCTGATCTGCGCAGAGCGCGGCATCACCGGGGGAAGCTCCGAGGCATCGGACCTGGCCGCAGAGGCCATGAGACTGTTCTCCGCCGGTGTCTTCGACGAAGCGACGATCGGCCGCCGTCTTCGCGGCGGCTGATGGGGATGGGCGGATTCAGTCCCCGTCGCCGTAGCGGATGACCTCGACCTTCTCCCTGGTGATCAGGCAGCTCTTCTTACTCGTCAGCGCCTTGATCTCGGGGATCAGCGCATCGATCTTCTCCGGCGCGTCGACGATCTCGACGACGATCGGCAGATCCTGCGACAGGCGCAGGATCTTGGCGGTGTGCAGCACGCTGGAGCGGCCGAAGCCGAGCGGACCTCTCAGCACCGTGGCGCCGGCCATGCCGGTTTCGCGCGCCTTGATGACGATCGCCTCATGCAGCGGCTTGCCATCAGCCGCCCTGTCATCCTCGCCGAAGAAGATCCTGAGAAGCGCGCATTGCGCGGGAAGTTCCATGTTCTCCTCCTTGTCACCTGTCGACCGGCAAGCGGTTGAGCCTGGATGCCATAAGATAGCCCAGCCACGCGGCGGCAAGCGACAGCCCGACCACACTGATGAGATAGGTCGCGGCCAGTGGCCAGTCGCCCTCGAACAGCAGGATGAAGGTATCGAGGCTCATCGCCGAAAACGTGGTGAGGCCGCCACAGAAGCCGGCCATGACGAAATTGCGGCCAGCCGGGCCGACCATCAGGCGGCCGTCCGGCCCGGTCAGCGTGGCAAAGGCCATGATGACCCCCGAGCCGACGACATTGACGAAAGCGGTCGACCAAAGCGCGTTCAGGCCGAGCAACGAGACGATGACATAGCCCGACAGGAAGCGGGCCAGCGAGCCGATGGCGGCACCGCCACCGACCGCCAGATAAAGCCGCATCGCCATCCGCCTGTCCGTCATCGCTCAGCCCGCCATGCCGGTGGCTGAACCAGAAATCCAGACGATCGCCCAGAAACCGAGCGCGACGAACAGCACGCACAGCACCGACGAAGCGACGACGTTGAAGGCGGCGAGCCGGCCCTCGCCGTCGAGCGCGAGGTTGAGCGTCTGCAGGCAAAAGGACGACACGGTGGTGTAACCGCCGAACAGGCCGACGACGATCAGGTCGCGCACGAGATCGCTGGCGAAGACGCCGCCGACCGATCGCGCGGCGCCGGCGAAGGCGCCGATGGCCAAGGCGCCTGAAACGTTGACCGCCAGCGTGCCCCAGGGAAAGGTCTCGCCGACGCCGCGGCCGACCACGCCGGAGAGGAAAAAGCGGGAAATGCCGCCGAGGAAACCGCCGATCAGGACCAGGGCGCAGGCCGCAAGGGTCATCGCTTCAATGCCTTTCCAAACGCGATTCCGCACCGGAATCACTTCACGAAATCAGGCCTGATGCGAGAGCGGGAAAAACAAATCCTGCCGCGCGAGAGCACGCCTGGCAGGAGTCATCAGCCCATAAGGGCGGTTTCGGGGGAACCCCATCCCCATTTTCGAGGGAGCCTAGGGGTTCGAGATGGCGGCGTCAATTGTGACGGGAAGCGCTTATGTGGCGGAAGAATATCGGGGCACAATCAGAGACGGATTCGCATCGAACGTCGCCAAAGTCGGCGGCAGCTCGATCCAGCAGCCGGGGCTCGATCCATCCTGCCGCTGCTCCAGAATCCGCTCGCCAGCGATGCGGCCTATCTCATGGGGGTCCTGATCGATCGAGGCCATGTGCCTGCCGCTGAGAAACGGAATCTCCTTGAGATCGAAGCCGATGATGCCGATGTCGTCCTTGCGTCCGGGGGCGGCGTCCTCGAGCGCCTTGATCGAGCCGACGGCCATCAAATTGTTGGTGACGAACAGGCTATCGAACGCTGTCCGCTCCTCCAGGATGCGCCGCATGGCGAGGTAGCCGCCGTCGACGCGATTGTTCGCATGCTCGATGCGGACGATGTCCAGACCCTGCTTCTGTTTCGCCGCCTCGACAAAGCCTTGCAGGCGCGCGTCGCTGGTGGGGTTCAGCGGGCCGGCAATGCAAACGGCCTTGCGAAAGCCCAATGTCTCGAGATGCCCGGCCGCGAGCGCGCCGCCCGACAGATTGTTGGTCAATATCGTGTCGTAGGCATTGCCTGGCAGAGCCCGGTCCACGATGACCACCGGAATTCCTGCCTCCGCGACTTTTGTCAGATCGGTGGCGTCCGACGACGGCGCGATCACGACACCTCCCACCCGCTCGGCCAGCGCGACGTCGAGATAGTGCCGCTCCTTCTCCGGATCGTCATCCGAGCTGCCGATGAAGACACAGGTGTCGCGCGGCCGGCAGACCTGCTCGAGGCCGCGCGCCAGGCGCGTGAAAAAGGTGTTCTCGAAATCGGGAACGATCAGCGCCCACAAATGCGATGCCGAGGTGCGCATCCGCTGGGCGGTACGGCTCGGCCGGTATCCCAGTTGCGCCACCGACGCCTTCACCCGCTCCGCGAGGTCCTCGCGCACCTTGAGGCCATTGACGACGCGCGAGACCGTGGCGGCCGAAACCCCGGCGTGACGGGCTACATCATAGATGGTTGCGGTCAAATCTGATCCCGACGGCGGTGGTGTTGAGCCTCGGCCCGCCCGGCAAAGGGCCGGCCGAGGCCGTAAGTCATGAAACCTTCACGGGAGCAAAGGCGCGTCGATTGTTGCTGCAGTATACGGAACAAAATCCGGCATGGCGGCAACGCGATCCCATCGACAAGTCAAATCCTAGATTTCACGTGCCGCCCACTTGGCCATGCGCTCCCACATCAGGCCATAAGCTTCCCATTCGTGAAGATTGCCGCACCAGTGATATACAGGGTCGGTCGTGTAAGCAATCGAACGTCCTTTGCCGACTTCGGCCACGGCCATGAAGACGTCGCCGCGCACTTTCATCAGCACCTTGGCGTCGGATTTGGCGGTCACCTGATTGTAACCGAGGATGATGCTGTCTTTGTCGAACGCGACACCTTTCAGGATCGGATGATCCGCCACCGTCACATCCAGGGTGGCGCCCTCCGGAACCTCGATGCGGTCATCGATGCCGCGCATGATCGTGACGGGCAGCACCGCCTCGATCGGCGTGCCGCCCCAGATGCCCTTGCCTTCGATGCCGGAGAAAGTGGTGTAGCCGCCGGCCATGATCAGGCCGCCGCCGCCCTCGACCCATTTGCGGAAGTTGCCGATGCGGTCCGGTCCCATCGGCACGAGGCGCTCGCGATTGCCCGGCAGCAGCGCGAAGTTGTTGTAGCCGACGTCACTGAGGATGATGACGTCCCACTTCGCGAACTGCTCCGGCGTCATCGGAAACTCGGCGCGTATCTTGTCGGCGGGCATATGGGTGAGTTCGATGCCGGGCCGTGGGCTCAGCGCCTCCCGCAGCACGCGCGCCGAATCCCGGTAGTAATTGTGGATGAACGTGTCCATGCCCTTCGCCGTGATCAGCGTTTCGGCCTGGGTGTCCCCACAATATAGAACTCGAACTGCCATTTTACTTCTCCTTGCGGTATTCGGCGAGCCTTCAATTGCTCGGCTGGTTGAAACGCAGCCCGTCATTGACGGTGATCTTTTCGAGGCCGTTGGCCTGCATGCCCCATGCGGTGAGGATCTTTTCGTAGCTGCCGTCCGCCTTCATCTCGGTTAGCGCCGCCTGCACGGCATCACGCAAGGCGCTGTCGGATTTGCGGAAAGGCATGGCGTTGTAGCCGGTGCCGTATTGCTCGAAGGCGAGCACCTCGAGACCGGCGGCGTCTGGCGAGGTCTGGATCACATAGGCCGCGACGCCATACTGGTACATCGTCGCGTCGGCGCGCTTGGTGCGGACCTGGAGCAGCGCCTGGTTGATATCCTGGAAGACCTGGATGTCGATCTTCTTGTCGGCGCATTTGCCGTCCTGCTTCTCGACAAGGCCCTGCATGACCGAGCCCTGCAGCACGGCGACATGCTTGCCGCACAGGTCTGCGATGGTCTTGATCGCCAGCGGATTGCCCTTCAGGACGACGATGGCGTTGCCGTCGGTGGAATAGTCGACGAAGTCCAGCTTCTGCTCGCGGGCTGGCGTGTCGCCCATGCCGGTGAGCGCGGTGTCGAAGCGCTTGGCCTCGATGGCGGCGATGATGCCGGGGAATTTTACGGCCGACCACTCAGCCTTGAGGCCGAGCTTGGCGGCGACCGCATTGCCGAGATCGATATCGGCGCCGACGAGCGTCTGACCATCCGCCTGATAGTAGGTGTAGGGCGGCGAGCTCGGATCCGTCGCGATCTTCAGCGCGCCGCCCTTGAAGGCGTCCGGAACCTTGCCCGCGAGATCGGCCGAGGCATCGACCGAAAGAGGCGTGCTGTTGGGACCGATCTTCAGGTCCGCGGCGAGCACCGCATAGGTGCCGCCAAGAAGCGCGGAGGCAAGGGCGATCGCCCGGCCGGCCGTGGTAAGAATGCTCATTTCCGTTCTCCTCTGTTTGCCGCTTGACGCGGTCGGTTGCCCGGCCTCGCGGCCGGTTTTGAATTGCCTGTCATGCCACCTGGAGGCTCGGCCGGTGGGCCGAGAAATGGTGGCGGATGTAATTGTCGCCGCCGCTGTCGATGAGATCGGCCACCGCGACGCCGACCGCCGGCGCCATCTTGTAGCCATGGCCCGAAAAGCCGGCCGCGATCACGATCCGCTCGCTTGCGGGATGGTGGTCGATGATCGGATGGTTGTCGGTGGTGAAGCCGTCGAGATAGACGCCGGAGCGCACCGGCTCCGGATCGACCCCTTCGAGCAGGGTCCGGGCCACGCGGCGCATGATCGCGGTGTCGTCGTAGGAGACTGTCCGGTCGACGCGGGAGGGATCGATGTTGCTGAGGAAATTGACCGGCGGCATGACCTTGATCGTCCAGCCATCCATGGAGGGGAAGCCTGAGTAATCGATTTCTGACGTGCGCCGGATACAGACCGGGAAGCGCTCCGGGAGATAGGCCGCGACGTCGTCGACGCCGAACCAGGTGCCGACGAGGCGCCGGGCGATGAATTGCGGCGACGGTCCTTCGATCGCCCTCGTTCCCCAGGCGCCGCAGGTGACGACCGTGGCGTCGAAATGCTCGGTCTTGCCGCCGACGGTGATCGCCACACCGCCGGCCTCGGGCACGATGCGCTCGACGGCGCAGCCCTGGTGCAGGGTGGCACCCGCCGCCTGCGCCGCCCTGACCGCGGCCCTCACCCCGAGCTCGGGCCGCAGCAGGGCGCCGTCGGTGTCGAGAAGGGCGAACTCGCCGCCCTCCAGCCTGTGCTGGGGAAAGCGCCGGCGAAGCTCCTGTTCGTCAAGCACCTCGTGGCGGACATCATGCTCGCGCGCGCCTTCGATGGTGCCAAGGAGCCAGTCCGCGTCGCGTTCGCCGATGTAGAGGCAGCCGATCGGGAAATGGAACTTGCGGTCGGAGGTCGACTGCAATTCCCGCCAGAGCTCCAGCGAGCGCTTGAGCAGGGGGATGTATTCCTTGCCCTCGCGATAGGCGAGCCGGAAGATGCGGGACTCGGCGCCATGCGCGCTGGTGTCGTGCGGCACGCCCATGCGGTCGAAGCCGACGACCTCGTGCCCTCGCCTGGCCAATTGCCAAAGCGCCATGCTGCCCATTGCCCCGACACCGACGACGGCGATCTTCCTGGCTTTCATTGCCTGCTCAGCCCGCGACGCGGGGCTGCTCCTTTCATTTGATCTTCGACAGAAATGCCCTGGTGCGCGGTTCCGACGGCTGGCCCAGCACCTGCGCCGACGCCCCCTGCTCGACGATCGCGCCGCCATCCATGAAGACGGTGCGGTTGCTGACCTCGCGCGCGAAGCCGATCTCGTGGGTGACGACGACCATCGTCATCCCCTGCCCGGCCAGATTGCCCATCACCGAGAGCACCTCGTGGACAAGCTCCGGATCGAGCGCCGAGGTCGGCTCGTCGAACAAAAGCACCTTGGGTTCCATCGCCACCGCCCGCGCGATGGCGACGCGCTGCTGCTGGCCGCCGGAAAGCTGCGCCGGGCGATGGCCGGCGAAGCGCTCCATGCCGACGGAGGCGAGCACCGCCATCGCCCGTTCGCGCGCCTTTGGCCGCGGCATGCGCTTGACCAGCCGCAGGGCAAGCGCGACGTTGTCCACCGCCGTCAGGTGGCCAAACAGATTGAAGCGCTGGAAAACCATGCCCATGGCGGCGCGCTGACGGGCAAGGACGGCCGAGGGAACCTCCCACAGCACGCCGTCCACCTCCTGGCAGCCGATACGCTCGCCATCGACCCAGACCCCGCCGGCATCGGGCACTTCGAGGAAGTTGATGCAGCGCAGGAACGTGCTCTTGCCCGAGCCTGACGGGCCGATGATGCACACGACCTCGCCGCGCTCGACTTCTAGCGAGACGTCCCTCAGCACGACATGCGCGCCGAAGGCCTTGCCGATGTGGCGCGCGCCGAGCATGGGCTGCGTCGCGGCTTCATTTGCCTGTTTCGAGCGCATCGGCATGGGGACGGTCATGGCTGGACACCGGCAATGACCTCGACAGCGCGACTGTCCCCGAACCGGCGCTCGAGCCAGAACTGGAAGGCGGAGGCGACCGTGGTCAGCACCAGGTACCAGAGCGAGGCGACGATCAGGAGCTCGATGACCTGGAAGTTGCGGGCGTAGATGTCTTCGGTCTTGGTCAGCAATTCCTGCGCGCCGATGACCGAGACCAGCGAGGTGTTCTTCAGCATGCCGATCGTCTGATTGGCCGTCGGCGGGATGATGACCTTGAGCGCCTGCGGCAGGATCACGCTGTTCATGACCTGGCGCCGGTTGAGGCCAACGCTGACGGCCGCCTCGCCTTGCCCGCTGTCGACCGACTTGATGCCGGCGCGCACGATCTCGGCCATATAGGCGGCCTCGTTGAGGCCCAATCCCAGCAAGGCTGCCGCGAACGGCGTCACCAGGCTGTTGATCGAGACCTGCCAGGCACCAATGCCGACCACCGGGAACACCAGCGCGATGTTGAACCAGAAAATCAGCTGCACGAGCAGCGGCGTGCCCCGGAAGATCCAGACGTAAAGCGCCGACGCGGCGGACACCGCCGGATATCGCGAGATCGCCATCACGGCCAATGCGACGCCAAGCAGCACGCCGACGATCATCGAGAGCGCCGTCAGCTCGAGCGTCATGACCAGGCCGTCGAGAATCGCCGGATGGAAGAAGAAGCCGAAGGTAATCGGCCAGTTGATGGCCCCGCTGGCGACGATGCGCAGCGCCAGGGCCAGCACGAGCGCAACCACGACGGCGGTCACGATGGCGCGTTTGCCCCGCCCCAGAGGCTTCGGCTTGCCCGAGAGAAAAGCCGGATCGCGAATATCCTGGGAAATCGTAGTTTTCACGCCAACCTCGCTCAGATATCGATTTCAGAGTATTAGAAATCGATATCTTGTCAATCAAGTTTCGATATTTTCCCTGGCGACAGCAATATGTTTCGCAGTGCGTGGCCATTGCATCAAGCCGCCCGACCGGACACGGACCGCAGCCGGTCTGCTGGCAGTGTTGAGCCCGCTCCGACGCGACGTCAGCGCGCCATTCTTACCAATACCGTTTGAGGTTTGGCGGCCAGCGGATCGACCTGGTGGCCTGTATCGGCGATGAACATCAGCCGCTCGCCGACCGTGATGCGCGCCTGCAGCGTGTAGGTCCGGCCCTTTTGGATCGCCTTGGGGTCGAAGCCGATCTCGAATTTGATCGGCACCTGGTCGGTGGGGGCTATCCTGCGCTTGGCGATCACGGTTGCCGGCGCATCGGCCAGCGAGACGTCGGCGAGTTCGACCATGAGCACGGCATCGGGCGGCAGGGCGATGCGCTCGCGATAAATCACCTCGCCCGCGATCGTCTTCTCGCCGGCATTGGTCACTTCCGGCACGGCAAGCACGCCGACAACCAACGGCACCAGCCCGAAGATGAAGAACTCCGCGATCCTGTCCAGCATGACCCTGCTCCGCCAAGCAAATCAAACCAACCGGCAGGCTTGGCAAGGATTGCGGTCGTTCGATGGCCGAACGGGAGTTTTTTCTGATGCATGTCGTTGCCCCAGAACCGCTGCGCACTTCTGGGCGACATGCATTATTCGCCCTGCTTCTTCCAGCGGTCCGCCGCGCGATCGTCGGCTTCCTTGGCCTCGACCCAGCCGCCCTGGGAGCCGTCGGCAAGATGCTCCTTCTTCCAGAAGGGCGCGCGCGACTTCAGGTAATCCATCAGGAAATTCGCCGCCTCGAAGGCCGCCTGGCGATGCGACGAGGCCGCGACCACCAGCACGATGTTTTCGCCCGGCGCTATCTTGCCATGGCGATGGATGACGGTGAGCCCCTGCAGCGGCCAGCGCTCGAGGGCTTGCGCGGCAATGCGGCCGATCTCGGCCTCCGCCATGCCGGGATAGTGCTCGAGCTCAAGTGCCGACAGCGCGCCCTGCTCGTCGCGGCAAAGGCCGGAGAAGGTGACCACGGCGCCGATATCGGCGCGGCGCTCGGTCAGGCCGGCGATCTCGGCGGCGACGTCGAAATCCTCGCGCTGGATGCGGATGGCGGGCACGACGGCGCCGGCCATCTCAGCCCCCGGTCATCGGCGGAAACAACGCGATCTCGCGCGCGCCCGCGATCTTCTCGCGGTGGCCGACATGTTCCTGGTTGATGGCGACGCGGATGACGTCGGGGTATTGCAGCGCGTTCTCATATTCCTCACCGCGCGACTTCAGCCAGCGCAGCAGATCGGCGACCGTCTCGATGCCGGAGGGCAATTCGACGTCCTCTTCCGGCTTGCCGATCCGCTCGCGAACCCAGGCGAAATAGATGAGCTTCGTGGACATTGTCTTCACTCGTCCATGATGTGCTTGAGGCCGGCGCGGAAATAATCGTAACCGGTGTAGAGCGTGACGAGCGCCGCGACCCACAAAAGCACGAGACCGATCTGGGTGGTCAGCGGAAAGATCTTGTCGCCGGCCGGGCCGACCAGCAGGAAGGCGATGGCGACCATCTGGATGGTGGTCTTCCACTTGGCGAGCTGGGTCACCGGCACCGAGACCTTCAAGGCGGCCAGATATTCGCGCAGGCCCGAAACCAGGATCTCGCGGCACAGGATGATGATCGCCGCCCACAGCGACCAGCCGGCGATGCCGGCGTGGCGGTCGGTGTCGGCGGCAAGCAGGAGCAGGCAGGTGGCGACCAGCAATTTGTCGGCGATCGGATCCAGCATCTTGCCTATGTTGGAGGTCTGCTGCCAGGCGCGGGCAAAATAGCCGTCGAAGTAATCGGTGATCGAGGCGAGCAGGAAAATGACCAGCGCCGACCAGCGGGCGAAGTCGGAAGACTTCAGATGTCCCTCGAGAAAAAAGCACAGCACAACCAGCGGCACCGCGACGATGCGGGCGTAGGTGAGGATGTTCGGCAGGTTGAACGCGCGTTGTGCCATGTCGTCTCGGGAAATCTCCTCCGCCAGAGGTACTCAAATCAGAAGCCAATGTAGGGGGTCAACAGCCGAGATTCGATTGGACAGGGAAAAATGGCGTGAAGGTCGGCGTGAAGCACCTCTCTTGGCCCCGGCATCTCCATTCATGGCGCCTCGGCGCAGGTTCTTCTTGCAATGTCGAGAGTTGGGCAAAGCCCAGGCAACTTCGTCATCCACGGGCGGAGCAGGAGCGGAGCTCCTGCGCAGACCCGAGGATCCATGCCGTGATCTTGCGCGAGGGGTGGAGACGGTGCAGAACAGAGGCCGTTCTAGACCGCCGCAAAGCTCGTAAGTCACGGAATGGATCCTCGGGTCTGCGCCGCGTCGCTTCGCTCCTTGCTCCGCCCGTGGATGACGATGGGACGGGCGTCTGGGCCAATCGCCACGGTACAGCATTCCTCGCCACGCGGACACCATCGTCAAACTTTCGTGCCCGCCCCTCAGCTCTCATGAAAATGATTGTAGACCAGTTTCGCCACATGCTCGGAAATGCCGTCGACCTTGACCAGGTCCTCGACCGCGGCGCGGCTGACCGCCTTGGCGGTGCCGAAGGCGAGCAGCAGGGCGCGCTTGCGGCCGGGACCGATGCCGGCGATCTCGTCGAGCGGGCTCTTGATCATCTCCTTCTTGCGCCGCGCCCGGTGCGAGCCGATGGCGAAACGGTGCACCTCGTCGCGCAGGCGCTGGACGAAATAGAGCACCGGATCGCGCACCGGCAGCATGAAGGAATCCTTGCCCTTGACGAAGAAGCGCTCGCGGCCCGCGTCTCGGTCCGGACCCTTGGCGATGCCTATTGCCATGACGCGGTCCTCGACGCCGAGGTCAGCAAGGATCTGGCGCACGGCCGTCATCTGGCCCTGGCCGCCGTCGATCAGGATGACGTCGGGCCAGGCCGGGAAGCCGCCATTGCCGGCGACCAGATCCTCCTCGCCGGCATCGTCCTGGACCACCGGGCCGGGCTGCTCGTCGCCATGCTCCTTGAGCAGCCGCGAAAAGCGCCGCTGCATCACCTCGCGCATCATGCCGAAATCGTCGCCCGGCGTGATCTCGGTCGAGCGGATGTTGAACTTGCGGTACTGGTTCTTGACGAAACCTTCCGGTCCGGCGACGACCATGGCTCCCACGGCATTTGTGCCCATGATGTGCGAGTTGTCGTAGACCTCGATGCGCACCGGCGGTCTTTCCAGGCCGAAGGTTTCTGCAAAACCCTTGAGCAGCCGCGCCTGGGTCGAGGTCTCGGCCAGCCTGCGGCCTAGCGCCTCGCGCGCGTTCTGCAGCGCGTGGTCGGTCAGATCCTTCTTCTCGCCACGCTGCGGCACCAAGATCGTAATCTTGCGGCCGGCATGGGTGGAGAGCGCCTCGCCGAGCAGTTCCTGTTCCTGCGCGGTCTGCGACAGAAGCAGCGTGCGCGCCGGCAGCTTGTCGTCATAGAATTGCGCCAGGAACGAGCCCAGCACCTCGGCCGGCTCCAGCGCCGGATCGGCCTTGGGGAAATAGGCGCGGTTGCCCCAGTTCTGGCCGGTGCGGAAGAAGAACACCTGGATGCAGGTCTGGCCGCCTTCCTGGTGGATGGCGAAGACGTCGGCCTCCTCCACCGTCTGCGGGTTGATGCCCTGATGCGCCTGCACATGCGAGAGCGCGGCAAGACGGTCGCGGTAGATGGCGGCGCGCTCGAAATCGAGCTCTTCGGAAGCCTGCTGCATGGCGGCCGAGATCTCGGTCTTCACCTTCTGGCTGCGGCCGGACAGGAAATCCTTGGCTTCTTCGACCAGCTCGGCATAGCCCTCATGCGAGATCTCGCCGGTGCAGGGACCGGCACAGCGCTTGATCTGGTAGAGCAGACACGGCCGCGTGCGGTTCTCGTAGAAGGAGTTGGTGCAGCTTCGAAGCAGGAAGGCGCGCTGCAGCGAATTGATGGTGCGGCCGACCGCGCCGGCCGAGGCGAACGGCCCGAAATAGTCCCCTTTTCGCGACCGCGCGCCGCGATGCTTGTAGATGCCGGGCGAGACATGGTCGCCGGTCAGAAGAATGTAGGGGAACGATTTGTCGTCCCGCATCAGCACGTTGAAGCGGGGCCTGAGCCGCTTGATGAGGTTGGCCTCGAGCAGCAGCGCCTCGATCTCGGTACGGGTGACGACGAATTCCATCGTCGCGGTCTCGCGCACCATGCGGCCAATGCGGGCGGTGTGGAATCGCCCCTGCGCGTAATTGGTGACACGCTTCTTCAGGCTGCGCGCCTTGCCGACATAGAGCACGTCGCCGGCGGCGTTCATCATGCGGTAGACGCCGGGCTGGTTGGGCAGCCGCTTGACGAAGGTCTGGATCACCTCGGCGCCGACCATGCCGTCGGCATCGCCGGCATGCGGCGTCCAGTCGATCGCCGTGAAGGTGACGTCGGGGCCGGCCGGGATCGACTCCGGCTCGACGAGCTCCTCAGCCGCCTCGTCCTCGATGTCGAGATCGACATCGGGCGGGAGATCGTCGGCGGCGCCGTTTCGTTTCTGTCTTTGGGCTGCGGGACTCATTCCACCATGCCTGTCACATCGGGCGTCTGCCACGCAAGATGCTGGCCGCCGTCGAGCGCGATCATCTGGCCGGTCACCGAGCGCGCCTGCCAGAGATAGCGGATCGTGGCGCCGAATTCGGGCAATTGCGGGCCGCGCTTCAGGATCAGGCCCTCGACCTGTTTGCCGAAATCATCGTCGTCCTGGCGCTTGTTCTTCAGTGTCGGGCCTGGACCTATGGCATTGACGCGAATGCGCGGGCCTAGCGCCTGCGCCAGCATCTCGGTCTGCGTCCACAGCGCCGATTTCGACAGCGCATAGGACAAATAACGCGGCGTCGGCCGCCAGACGCGCTGGTCGATGATGTTGACGATCAGCCCCTCCTCGCCTTGCGGAAGGGCGCGGGCAAAGGTCTGCGCCAGGAGCGCCGGGGTTTTCACGTGGATGGCGAAATGCCGATCCCAGGCCTGCCAGTCGAAATCCTCGACCCGGTCGTCGACGAACAGGGAAGCGTTGTTGACCAGCAGCGTGACAGGGCCGAGCGCCGCTTGCGCACGGCCGACAAGGCCGCCGACGGCATCCATGTCGGTGAGGTCGGCGGCGACCACGGCGGCGCGGCCGCCCTCGTCCGCGATCTTGCTTGCCAACGCTTCGGCCTCCTTGCCGGAGCGGTTGGCATGGATGGCGACGGCGAAGCCATTGGCGGCCAGGTCCTCGACGATCGCCTTGCCGATCCGCCTTGCTCCACCCGTCACCAGCGCGACGGCCGTGGCTTGTCTCATCTTGTCAATCCTCAATCGGCTTCACGATTCCGGGAAGCCGGCACAATATGACGGGCCAAGCGTTAAATGCCATTTCCACCTAGGGCAGGAATGTGGCGAAGCGGCCCGGACACGCGTCCGCCCCGCCGGATGCGGGGCACCGTTCACGGCAATATATGTCGCAAGACCCCTTGAACCAAGCGGCGTGCAGCGCAACATAATTAGCCTGCTGACATTCGCTGTTGCGAAGATGCAACGTCACCTTTCAGCCTCATTCGCGCCGGGGAATGACCCAAGTTCAGGTTCGCTTCAGCCGCATTTCAGCACGACATTTGGAACCGTTGAACGCCAAGCTCGTTTATCCCCCCGGACGGGCCGGGGCGTTTCATGACAAACAAGCCTAAGTGTCTTGTGGCTTAAGGAGTAGAACAATGAAGACCAATCTTAAATTCGCGCCGCTTGCCGCTGCGCTCGGGCTGTTCGCCTTTGCTGGCACCGCCTTCGCGGCCGACGTCGTTTCCGAAGAGCCGCCGGCTCCCGCCCCGGTTGCCGAGCTTCCGGTCGCTTCCTGGGCCGGCCCCTATGCCGGTATCAATCTGGGCTACGGCTTCGGCGGCCATGTGAAGGCCCCGGGCGTCGACGCCAAGACCAAGGGCTTCATCGGCGGCGTTTTCGGCGGCTACAACTGGCAGCAGGACAACTTCGTATACGGTGCTGAAGCCGACCTCGGCTACAACGGCACCAAGGGTTCGGACAATGGCCTTTCCGCCAAGACCGGCATCGAAGGCTCGCTGCGTGCTCGCCTCGGCTATGCCGTGACCCCGGAAATCCTGCTCTACGGCACGGGCGGTCTCGCTGCCAAGAACCAGAAGATCGACGACAGCGTCAGCGGCGTGAACGACAGCAAGGCCATGCTCGGCTGGACGGCCGGTGCCGGTACCGACATCAAGATCACGGACAACGTGTTCGGCCGCGTCGAGTATCGCTACACCGACTACGGCAGCAAGAACTTCGGCGACACGGGCAAGGTCAAGTCTTCGGACAACCGCGTCACGTTCGGCGTCGGTATGAAGTTCTAAGTCGTAGAAGCCACGACACGGAAAAGCCGGGCCTTGCGCCCGGTTTTTTTGTGTCCGCGAAAACCGACAAGGGTTGCGGGCCCCTCAATCGGTCCTCATTTCGGCCTCTTCGGCGGTTTGGCCTTTGCCTTCGGCGGCAGCGTCTCGACGAAAGCCAGCCCGCGAGCGAGCCAGCCGGCAAGATCGGCATCGATCGCGGTGCCTTCGGGCGCGACGCGGATATAGCCTTCCATCGAGCGTCCGCCCATCTCCATCGGGCCCGCATGAGGAAGCGCCGCGGCGGCCGCATGCGCGCCCTTGCCGACGCGCACCAGAAGCCCCCGCTTCGAGGTGCCGATCAGCATGTTGCCGTTGATCATGAAACAGGTGCCGCCGAACATCTTCTGCTCGGTGAAGGCGCGCCGGCCGAGGGCAGCGCGCAGGCGTGCGACCATCGGGTCCGGCGCGACACTGGTTGAGGGCTTTGCCATGCTCACCACTCCGACTTGGGTGATGTCAGGCAAGCATGGAAGCGGGCGGCGTTCAAGGCGGTGCGATCTTCCTCTTCTCCCCTTGTGGGAGAAGGTGGCCGAGCGAAGCTCGGACGGATGAGGGGTGCTCCAGCTTGACGCACATCGCGCCGATCCACCTTCTCCCACAAGGGGAGAAGGTGGGCGCGCCTTACCCCGGCACGCTGCCCTTCAATTCCGGAAACTTCTCATCAAACCGCGCGGCCCAGCGCACGAGCCGGCTGCGGCCCTTCTCCCATTGGCCGGAAAAGCGCAACGCGAGATAGCCAAGGGTCGCACGCAGCGCCATGTGGCCAGCGGTGATCTTCTTCGGCAGTTTCGGCGGGTTGGCGTTGATGAGGTCGAGCGCGGTGGTGATCTTGGTCCACTGGCGGTCGAGCCAGGGCTGGTAGACCATTGCCTCCGGCCGCGTGCGGCGCTCATAGACCATCGACAGCGCGCAGTCGCAGATGCCGTCCGCAAGCGCCTCGAGAACCTCCGCCTCGAGCCGCTTGTCGGGATTGCGCGGCAACAGCGCGTTCTTCGACAGCCGGTTGAGATGCTGGGTAATGGTGCGGCTGTCATAGATCGAGCGGCCGTCCTCCAGCACCAGCACCGGGATCTTGCCGAGCGGGTTGGCCGAGATCAGCTCGGCGGGCTTGTCCTCCGTCTTGACCGGCACGAGGTCGATGGCGATGCCGGCATAGACGGCCGCCATGCGAACCTTCGAACTGTAAGGGGATGTGGAAGCATAGAGCAGTTTCGGCATGATCGGGTTCCCAGTTGTTTGCGGCACTGTTGACCGATCCGCGTCCGAAGGGCAACGGCCAGCCGGCCAATCCGGATTGGCCAATGCATCCTGCCGGCGCGCGCACCCGCAAAGAAAAAGCTCCCGGAAGTTTTGCTTGGCGGCAAAATTTCCGAGAGCTTTAGGAGGAGCGTCCGCTCCGACTCCGCTCGCCTTGACACCGAATTGGCGAGAGGGGTGCCTGGGTGGCACCCGCCCTCACCTATTGCGGTTCGCGAGCGAAGCTACGCGATCACTTCTTGGCGGCCGGCTTCTTCGCCGGAGCTGCCTTCTTCACGGCTGCCGGCGCCTTGGCGGCGGCGGCCTTCAGCGGAGCCTTGGCGGCGGGCCTGGCCGCGGCCTTCGCTGCCGGCTTCTTGGCGGCAGGCTTCGCCGCTGCCTTGGCGGCGGGCTTGGCCGCGGCCTTCGCTGCCGGCTTCTTGGCGGCGGGCTTGGCCGCAGCCTTAGCCGCCGGCTTCGCTGCTGCCTTGGCCGGAGCCTTGGCGGCTGCCTTCGGTGCCGCTGCCTTCTTCACTGCTGCAGGTTTCGCGGCAGCCTTAGCTGCCGGCTTCTTTGCCGGCGCTTTCGCCGCCGGCGCCTTGGTTGTCGTCTTTGCCATGCGATGCCCCTTGCGTTTTGCCAATGGTCGTGAGTGACCCGGCGTCTCTATGCATATCTGACTCGCGACTGTCTAGCCAGCGAAGCAACACAATGATTTTCAGTTATTGAATTTTGGTTACACGAAGCGCATCTCGTTGAAAAATTGTGAGCGAATCTGTCACTTTCGAAGTGACGGCCCGGCCCACAGATTTTCGCGCAGCTTCTATCGCCCGATCAACCATCGGCCCATAGCATAAGCCTATATCGGAATGTGAGCGCATTGCTCACAATAGAGGGTGAGCAGCCGAACGCTCGCTTCATCTTGTCCAGCAGAAACATCTACAGATGAAACCGGGCACGCGAATCGACGAAAGCTTGCGATGCATAAAGCGAGCTTGAAGCTCATATTCTGGCGCTGCGATCAAACGTCCGCCGGTTGGCGCCCGCGCTGCAGGCGGCGTGCCGGTTCGGCCCGATGCAGATGGACGGCGTAGGTATCCCAGGGCGGCGAAACCGCGATCCCGGCCAGCATGCAGCCGATCTCGCCGCGATGGTAGCTGCCGTGCAAGACGATATGGGTCAGCATCTCCTGCCGCGTCATGCAGCCCTGGTCGCCGTCGGTGAAGGTGAAGGCGACCGGGGCGGCAAGCTCTTGCTCCGGAACGGTTTCGAGATAGTCGAGATACCAGCCGTCGACTTCGGCCACGGCGACGCGCAACGCGCGCGGCTCGGGCGCGTCGCTCGCATAGCCGTGGGCAACCCCGTTCAGGTGCGCGGCAAAAATCCGCGACACGACATGGATATGGTTCATCAGGCGGATCGCGGCGTGGCGTTCCCCGGCATCGCCTGACGAGTCCAACCCGACAAGCTTCTCCACGAGCTCATCGTTCGCCCAGGCTTGATGGGCAAGCATGCCCTTCAGCAAGGTCTTGGCACTCATCTTCGCAGCCCATTTGCGTTGGTGAAATGAATGTGAGTATCCTGTTTATATTCTCGGGAGACGGGCTAGCATGTCTACTCGCATTGCAAAGCCGGCCGCACGCATGCGCAAGCAGCCGCGCCAGGCGCGTTCGATCGCTACCGTGGAGGCAATCATCGAAGCCGGTGCTCACGTTCTGAGCGAGCTCGGCTGGGCGGGCTTTTCCACCAACAAGGTGGCGGAGGCCGCGGGCGTCAGCATCGGCTCGCTCTATCAATATTTTCCCGACAAGCTCGCTCTGGTCGAAGCGATCCGGCGCCGTCACTTCGATCATGTGCTGTCGGTGATTCGCGAAGCGGCGACGGACGAGAAGCCGCTGAGGCAATTCGCGCGCGAGCTGGTGCGCGGCATGATCGGCGCGCACTCGATCCATCCGACGCTGCACCAGGTGCTGCTCGACGAGGCGCCGGGCGACCGCGGCTCGCGCGCCGCGCACGCCTCGTTCCAGGCGCGCTATCTCGAACATTATGCGGCGGCGGTCGCGCAGTACCGCAAGCGCCGCAAGGATACCGAGACGATGGCGCGCGTGCTCTCCTCGGCAGTCGAAGGCGTGATCCACAACGCGGCACGCCGCAACATGCTCGACGCGCCGGAATTGCAGAAGCAGCTTGTCGAGCTGATCTCGGCCTACGTATCGGGCGGCAAGGCAGCCTGAGCAAGCGTGTGCGGCTGGCGGCGGCCCGTGTGCCAACGCGCCTCTTCGCCGGTCACCGGCGCCGCAATAATTTTCGCATCGCCTGTCGATTCCGCCGTTCCCCGTTCGTCGTATCATCGCAACCAACCAACCGAAGGAATTCGAGATGCGTTTCATGATGCTGATGATCCCCGGCGGCTACGCGACCGCGGCTCCCGACGTCAGGCCCGAGGCGGAAGCCGTGGCGACGATGATGAAATACAATGAAGAGCTGAAGCGGGCCGGCGTGCTGCTTGCGCTCGACGGGCTGCATCCGCCGTCATCGGGCGCGCGGGTCTCCTTCAAGGGCGGCAAGCCGGCCGTCACCGATGGCCCCTTCGCCGAGGTCAAGGAAGTGCTCGGCGGTTATTGGGTGATCGACGTGCGCTCGCCCGAGGAAGCCATCGAATGGGCACGCCGCTGCCCCGCCGGCGAGAACGACGTCATCGAGGTCCGGCGCGTTTTCGAGATGAACGATTTTCCCGAGGACGTCCAGAAGGTCGTCGACGGGTTCGACGAGCTGAAGGGTTGACCGCCACGGCGGCGATCGAAGCGGTCTGGCGGATCGAGCAGCCGAAGCTCGCCGCCAGGCTCACCCGCACCCTGCGCGATGTCGGACTAGCCGAGGAAGTGGTGCAGGATGCCTTCGTGCAGGCGCTGGAGCGCTGGCCCCGGGACGGCATTCCGCATAACCCGGCCGCCTGGCTGACCAGGGTCGCCACAAACCGGGCGCTCGACCGGCTGCGCCGCACCGTGCTGATCGACGGCAAGCATCGGCAGCTGGCCGTCGATCTCGCCGAGCTGGAGCGCGCGATGCCCGATATCGAGGCGGCGCTCGACGAGGATATCGACGACGATCTGTTGCGGCTGATCTTCACCTCTTGCCATCCGATGCTGCCGGCCGAGCAGCGCGCGGCTCTCGCGCTTAGAATGCTCGGCGGGCTTTCGGTGCCGGAGATCGCACGCGCCTTCCTGGTGCCGGAGGCTACCGTCGCCCAGCGCATCGTGCGCGCCAAGCGGACACTGCGCGATGCCGGCATCGCCTTCGAGACGCCGCGCGGGCAAGAGCGGCGCGAGCGCCTGGGCGCCGTGCTGGAAGTGATCTATCTGATCTTCAACGAAGGCTATGTCGCTTCCTCCGGACCGGACTGGCTGCGCATCGATCTCAGCAACGAAGCAATGCGCCTCGGCCGCCTGCTCGCGGCGCTGACGCCGGAGCAACCGGAGGCGATCGGACTCCTGTCGCTGATGGAACTCAGCGCCTCGCGCTTCGGCGCCCGCACCGACGGCGCGGGCAACCCGATCCTGCTGCTCGACCAGGACCGCGGGCGCTGGGACTGGTCGCTGATCCGGCGCGGCCTCGACGGGCTGAAACGCGCGATGGCGCTCACGCCGACGCCGGGTCCTTATCAACTGCAGGCGATGATTGCCGCCTGCCATGCCCGCGCGATGAGCGCGGCCGACATCGACTGGATTGCCATTGCCGCCTATTACCAGGCGCTCGCGCTGGCGGCCCCCTCGCCCATTGTCGAGGTCAACCGGGCGGTCGCGGCCGGCATGGCGTTCGGGCCGGCGCAAGGGCTGGCCATCGCCGATGCGCTGCGGGACGAGCCGCGGCTGAAGGATGCGCATCTGTTGCCGACGGTGCGCGGCGACCTGTTGGCGAAGCTCGGACGGATGGAGGAGGCCCGCGCCGAATTCCGCCGCGCCGCCGAGCTGACCGGCAACGAGCGGGAGCGCGCGCTGCTGCTTGCGCGGGCTGGCCCGAGCCTGACGTAAGAAGTTAAGTGCCGGGGTGTGTCGAGATTCAGGTCAGGCCGAGTCGAGAATGCCGGCGTCCGTGCACCGGAGCGGAGCGTACTTAAAGTACGTGAGCACCGGAAGCGGAGGGCGCCGCCATTCGCAGGCCGGCATCACCTGAATATCGGCACAGCCTACCGCAGCACGCGGCAACGGCCGTTATAGACCAGCCAGCGGTCGAAGCCCGAGACGCAGAATTCGACATTGTCGCCGATCGAGGCAAAGCCCTGGCCTTCCTCGATCAGATAGAAGATCGAGCGGTCGCGGCCGTCCGACAGGTTGACCGTGGCGCGGCAGTAGTGGCGGCCGATCGGCCATTCGTCGCTCGCCGGCTCGTAGCGATGCTGGCGGATGTTGCGGAAATCGGCGATGGCGACGTCCGGCAGATGCGGCACGTGATGCACCTGATAGGAGAAGCGGTCGGTGATCTTGTTCAGCACCCAGCTTTCGCCGCAGACGCTGCCATCGTCGCCACTGTAGACGGAAAGGTCGGCGGCCTGCGCCGCCTGGCTGAAGCCCAGCGGAGTGGCAAAAGGAGTGGACAGCGCAACCAGCGCGGCAAGGGCGGAATGGGCGAAGCGAGTCATGACAGCCTCTCAAGGTCAGTTCCGCGCACTGTGCGGATTCGCTTGGCGGCGGTCAAGCGGTCGCGAAATAAAGGTTTTTCGGAAGAGACTTTGGGGTTTCCGCAAAACTTCGTTCCGATGGCCGCCGGCTGATCAGCCAGTACCGGCAAGCAGCAGCCCGCCGATAACGGCAATGTTGATCAGGAACGCATTGCGCAGCACCTGGCGCTCCGGCTCCTCGCTGGCCCAGAAACGCAGCAGCATGAAGTTCGTCGCCAGCGTGAAGACGATCAGCGCGCCGGCGGCGAAGGACCGGGCCATGCCAACGGCAAGCAGGAAGCCGGCAATGACCTCGACCGCCGAACCGGCGGCAAGCATCAAGGCCGGAGCCGGAAATCTCTGGGCGGCCAGATAGTCGCGCATCGCCATGAATTTCACGAAATGCTCGATGCCGGCAAAGACGAACACGCCACCGATGAGGAGAGCGCCGAGCGCTTGAACGATTTGAGCAGGCATGGCGGCTTCCTCTCGATGATGTACTTCGTTCAGTCCTCAGGAACGAAGGCCGGGTTGTAGACGACCTCCCACAGATGATCGTCGGGATCCTGGAAGTAGCCGGCATAGCCGCCCCAGAACGCCTTTTGCGCTGGCTTGACCACGCGCGCGCCGGCCTTGACAGCTTGGGCCATCACGGCGTCGACCTCGGCCCCGCTGCCGACATTGTGGCCGATGGTCAATTCGGTCGGGCTGCGGCCGCTTTGCGGCACCGTGGCATCCCAGGCGATGTTGGCACGCTCGTAGATGGCGAATTTCAAGCCGCCGGCGAGATCGAAGAAGGCGACGGCGCCATGCTCGAATTCGCGGCCGATGATGCCTTCGGTCGGCAGGCCGAGGCCGTCGCGATAGAATCTGAGCGAGGCCTCCAGGTCATCGACGCCAAGCGTCAGTACGGTGATGCGAGCTTTCATTTCTCTCACTCCTTTCTATATTCGAGACCACAGTCGCAAACGGATGCGGTCTGATGCGAGCGCGTGAAGCGCCGTGAAGTTCCATCCGTTTTGCCATGGACGACGTGGTCGGCATTGAAGATTTCGGCCAAAATGACCGTCGCACCCATCCGGCAATCCTGCTGGAGCAGATCGGAGACAGAATGGAACCGGTCCTGGCACAGACAACCGGCTTCTTTCGCGAGCGGCCCGTCGCTGGCGGCCTGGCCGATGCCTTCTGTGCGATCTGGATCCACCGCATGGACGAGCGCGTCGTTCCGCCAATCGTCATCACGCCGGACGCGACGATCGACCTGCAATGGATCGACGGCCGCTTCCGCGTGGCCGGGCCGGACAAGGAGCCGCAGATCGAGACGCCGCTGGCCGGCGCGGTGATCGTCGGCTTCCGCTTCCGGCCAGGCGCGGCCGCCGGCTGGCTTGGCGTGCCAGCCAGCGAAATCGTCGGCGGACGCCTGGACCTCCAGGACTTATGGGGGACGCGCGCCCGCGAACTGTCGGATCGCATCAAGGCTGCGACCGACCTGCCGGCCATGCTGCGGCAATTGGAAGAGACCGTCGGCATGCGCACCGAAGGCCGCGATGCGCTCGACCCGCAGATGGGCCGGGCCTTTGGTGTCCTGGACGAGGGACTGCCGCCGGAAACGCCCATGGTTCCATTCCTGCAGCGCCAGCTGCATATGAGCGAGCGGACGCTGCGCCGGCGTTTCGAGGACGCTTTCGGCTATGGTCCCAAGACACTCGATCGCATCCTGCGCTTCCATCGCTTCCGACGTCTGCAGCGGCAGGGTGAAGGCTCGACCGCGCTGCTCGCCATCGAGGCCGGTTACGCCGACCAGGCGCACCTGATCCGCGAAAGCAGGCGGCTGACCGGCGTGACGCCTACAGCGCTGGCTTAAGCAACGCGGGTCGTCCTACTCGCCCGCCAGCCACTCGAGCGACCAGCGCGACTGCTGCCGGACAGCGAGCGCCTTGTGGAGCGCGGGCAACAAGACTTTCAATTCGCCTTCCAGCGTGTAGGGCGGATTGACCACCACCATTCCGCTGCCGTCGAGGCTGGGCTCGTCCGACGCAGGCCGGATCTCGAAGGCGATGTCGAGCAGTTTTGGAATGCCTGTCTCCTTCAGCGCCGCGCGGAAGGCGGCGACCGCCTTGCGGTCCTTGATCGGATACCAAAGCGCGTAGATGCCGCCCGGCCAGCGCCGATGCGCCTTGCGCAAGCCGTCGACGAGCCTGGAGAACTCGCCGTCCTCCTCGAAGGGCGGATCGATAAGGACAAGGCCGCGCTTTTCCTTCGGCGGCAATTGCGCGCCGAGCGCCAGCCAGCCGTCGAGCTCGATCACCCTCGCCTGGAAATCGCCGGCGAAGACGGATTTCAGCCGCGCGGCATCCCTGGGGTGCAGTTCGATCGCCGTCAGCCGATCCTGGTTGCGCAGGAGATGGCGAACGATCAGCGGCGAGCCGGGATAATGCTTGAGCCCGCCGTCGGGATTTTGCGCGCGCACCGCCTCCAGATAGGGCTGGAGCAGTGCCGCCGCTCGCGGATCGAGCGTCACTTCGGCGAGCCGGCCGATGCCGCCCTGCCACTCGCCGGTCTTGCCTGCCTCGACCGAAGCGAGATCGTAGCCGCCGATGCCGGCATGGGTGTCGACGACGCGAAAAGCCTTGTCCTTCTGCTTGAGATATTCGACGAGGCGCGCCAGCACGGCGTGCTTGACGACATCGGCGAAATTGCCGGCGTGATAGGCATGGCGATAGTTCATGCGCGCCTACCTCCAAAGAGCATGATGTCGACCGAAAACCGCTTCACAGTTTTCGGCATCATGCTCGCGGCGAACCGTTGCGGCCCCAGCGCGGCGGTGGCGGCTGCGAATTGGGGTTCTGCGGACGGCCTCCGCCACGGCGCCCGAAGACCAGCGACAGCACCAGTCCGGCAAGGCCGACGCCCATCAGCGTGTAGCCGGCCGGCTGCGCGCGTTCGTCGATCGAGCCGGTGCCGGCACGCAGGATGAGATCGACCGCGCGCATGTCGATGCCGTCGGCATCGCCGGGGCCGACGGCGAAGACGTAAGGACCGGGCGTGACCCTATCGATGACGCCGGCCTCGTCGCGGAAGATCTTGTCGGGCAGCAGCTGCGGGCTGGCCTGGCGTGGAGTGTCGGTGTGGTTGAAGGAGAGCGCCGACGCCAGCGCCGTGCGGCCGCCGCTCGCCGCGGTCAGCGTCAGCACCGTGCGCTGCTGGCCGGCGACCCGCTCGGCCCGCGCGGTCAGATCGACCAGCACCCGCACCGGCGCGTCGCCCGCGGCGAGCTGCACCGTGACCGGACGGAAGCGGCCACTCTCATAGACGCGGTAGGTGCCGATCGCATTGCCGGAGAAATTGCTCATCGCCCAGGGATAGAAGATGCCGATGGCGGCACCGGCGATGAGGAGAAGGACGGAGAGGAAGCGCATTCAAACCCTTGGCTGTTTTCTTCGGCGCACGGCTGCCGCCCCTTTTACTAGAGCGGTTCACCGCTTCAGGGAAACGGCAAACCGCTCTATCTCTTGGTTCTGACGCAATTCCGGACGGAAAACCGCTCACACTTTTCCTGGAATTGCTCTAGCGGTTTTCGTCTCGGGCAGCTTCGCGGACCCGCTCCATCTCGTCCAGAAACATTTCCAGGCCAAGCTCGAAAGTCTTGTCGAAGCCGCCGGCGCCGAAATAGGCGCCGGCTTTGACAACGCTCGGATAGTCGCGCGCCAGATCCTCGTTGCTGACGGTGGTGACCGCCGAAGGTCCCTTGGCGTAGCCTGCCGTCTCGTCGAGGATCGCGCCCATCAGATAATAGCCGGCGGCGCGAAACAGGCGGGCGCTGAGCTCAGGCCCGAAGCCGCCATCCTCGAACAGGCCGATGATGGCGTTCAGCTTGGCAAGGCAGGGCGGCGAGTTCATGCGGTAGACGACGATGAAGGGCGCAAAGGCCGGGTGCTCGGTGGCGACACGGCGGAACTCCTGCATCCCGATCCGCGCCCGCTCGCGCCATGGCAAACTGTCGTCGGGAATAACAAGCCCGCTCATCTGCCGGTCGACCAGCGCCTCGTAGAGATGCGCCTGCGAGGGGAAGTGATGGTAGATGCTCATCGCCTCGCAGCCGAGCCTGGCGGCGAGCTTGCGCATCGAAAAGCCGGAAAGCCCTTCCTGCTCGATCACCTCGAAGGCGGCGCCCTCGATCATCTCGCGGGAAAGCTTTCCGCGGGTCCGCTTTTTTTTGCTCGATGCATCCATGGTCGCGCTTGACAACTTACACTGTAAGGTTCATCTTTGGCACACCTTACATCGTAAGGCTAACAAAAACCAGAGGAGAACATCATGTCAGTCATTCGCATCGTCTCAACCGTGCATTCCTGCCTTCGTTCCGCCTCGCTCATCGCCGCCGCGGGCGTGTTTGCCGCAGCGTTCGCCTCCACCCCTGCCCGGGCCGATGATTATGACGCCGCCCTCAAGGACATCCAGTCGACGATGGGCGGCGTGCCGAGCTTCGTCAAACAGTTCCCGAAAGCCGGTCTGCCCGGCGCGTGGGCCGAGGTCAAGGCCATCGAGCTCAGCGACAAGACGGCGCTGACGCCAAAGGAGAAGTCGCTGATCTCGCTGGCGGTCGCGGCGCAGATCCCCTGTAGCTACTGCATCTGGTCGGACACCGAGAACGCCAAGCACGCCGGCGCCACCGACGAGGAGATCCAGGAAGCGGTCGCCATGGCGGCGCTGACGCGCCATTGGAGCACCATCTTCAACGGCATGCAGGTCGATTTCGACCAGTTCAAGAAAGAGATGGGGGGGCAGTAAGATTTATCTCAGCATAGCTTATCCGGCAAAGCGGGCGGGCCGAACCCCGCCCGCTTTTGACCGTGCCGATCGAGGCTCCAACCAAGCTTATGGATTCGCTGCGGCGGCTGCTCTATAGGAACAGCGCCTTGAAAAAGCGGGAACGGATCCGATATCGGACCGGCGCCGGCCGGGCCGACATCCGAGAGTTGCCCTTGCGTGGCCCTCGGATTGCGCTTCCGCCCCCCAACCGGGCGGCCCATTGGAGACCTGATTGAAGCGAGCGATATCGATAATCGTCACCCTGGCGCTGCTGGCATGGCTTGCCAGCGACCAGCGCTGGAAGATGGTGGGCGATGCCTTTGCCTCCATCACGCCCGGCGCTTTCGTGGCGGTCGCGGCGGCGCTGTTCGTCACCTATGTGCTCAGGGCGCTGCGTGTCTGCGACGAATTCCGCGACGACGTGAACGGCCGCTTCGGCGCCGTGCTGCGCGTCATCCTGATCCACAATGCGATGATCAATGTCGTGCCCTTCCGTGGCGGCGAGACGGCCTTCCCGATCCTGTTGCGCCAGGTGTTCGGCGTGTCGATCGTGCGCGCCAGCGCCTCTCTCCTCTGGTTCAGGCTGCAGGACGCCTTCGTCGTCGGCGTGCTGGCCTGCCTGGTCTGGCCGGGCCTGCATCCGGCGCTCAGGGCCGCCGGTATCGCGGCGCTGATCGCCGCCGCATGGTACTTGCCGCGCTGGGCGCGCGCGCCGCACGACTGGACGGCCGGCGGCAGGATCGTCTCGAAACTCGGCAAATTGCGCGACATCTTCACTGAAGCGACGGGACGCTCGCGCTATGGCTGGTGGTGGACGATCGCCAACTGGGCACTGAAGCTCGGCGTGCAGGGCTGGCTGCTCGCCATGTTGCTCAACACCTCGTTCCAGACCGCCTTTCCCGGCGCGGTCGGCGCGGAAGCCGCCGCCATCCTTCCGGTGCAGGGCGTCGCCGGCTTCGGCACCTATGAGGCGGGCGCCGCCGCGGCGCTGCTTTATTCCGGCATCGCCATGAAGGACGGCCTGCAGGCGGCGCTCGCGCTGCACCTCTTCATCCTCTGCTCGGCGGTCGCAACCGGTGCGATCGCCTGGCTGTTCCCCTCGAAATCGACGCTGCCGGAAACCCCGGCGACGGGACCGGCAAGGAAATGACCGCCATGAACGTGCTTCCCATCCCCGCATCGGGATTGCCCGAGGGCGCCGTGATGCCCGAGCACAAGCTCTCCATCGTCATCCCGATGTACAACGAAGCCGACAATGTCGAGCCGCTGCTGGTCCGCATCCATCAGGCGATGGAGAATTACAGCCAGCCCTGGGAAGTGGTGCTGGTGGACGACGGCAGCACCGACGCCACGCCCGTCGAGATCCGCCGGCTGGCGGCTCAATACGGGCCCCATGTGCACGGCGTGGAGCTGGTGCGCAATTACAAGCAAACCGCCGCCATGCAGGCCGGCCTCGACGCCGCGCGCGGCGATGTCATCGCGACGCTCGACGGCGACCTGCAGAACGATCCGTTCGACATTCCGCGCATGGTCTATCGCCTGCTGACCGAGGATCTCGATCTCGTCGCCGGCTGGCGCAAGGACCGCAAGGAGGGTTTCTGGGTGCGCCGCCTGCCCTCTCGCATCGCCAACAGGCTGATCGCGCGCGTCACCGGGGTGCAGCTCAAGGATTATGGCTGCAGCCTGAAGGTGTTCCGCGGCAGCGTCATCCGCAGCGTGCGGCTCTACGGCGAGATGCACCGCTTCATCCCGGCGTGGCTGGCGACGGTGACGACGCCGCGCCGCATCGCCCAGGAAGTGGTGACGCACCACGCCCGCATCCACGGCCAGTCGAAATACGGCATCTCGCGCACCTTCCGCGTGGTGCTCGACCTCGTCTTCATGTTCTTCTTCCTGCGCTACCGCACGCGGCCCGGCCATTTCTTCGGCGGCATCGGCATCGTGCTCGGCGTGCTCGGCTCGCTGATCCTTGCCTATCTGTTCGCGATCAAGGTTTTCTGGGGGCAGGACATCGGCACGAGGCCGATGCTGATCACCGGCTTCTTCCTGGTGATTGCCGGGCTGCAGGCGGTGACGTCGGGCGTGCTCGCCGAAATGCTGTCGCGCGTCTATCTCGAGACCAACGGCGCGCTCGCCTATGTGGCGCGGCCGCAGCCCGCGCATGGCGAGGGCGACGGCTGGCACTGGCCGAGCAAGCCGGCGGTTGTTGAAAAACCGAGGACGCGCCGGAAGTGACCGGTCAGGCTGGCCGGCATTGGCCGCATTGCCAATCGCATTGATTTCGCGCAACGGTCCCTGCGACGGGAACGACCGAAAATGAGCGATGCCGGGGACTGACGGATCCATCCTGATAACCGGGGCTCGCGCGCCGGTGGCGTTGCATCTGGCGCGCCTTCTCCATGGCGCCGGGCATAGGGTGATCCTGGCCGACACGCCGGCGCGGCCGATCGCGGCGGCGAGCAAGACCTGCGCGCGCTATCATCGATTGCCGCCGCCGCGCTTCGAGCCGCAGGTCTACCGCGAGGCGGTGGAGGCGCTGATCCGGGCCGAGGGCATCAGCCTCGTCATCCCGACCTGCGAGGAAGTCTTTCACCTTGCGCTTGCCTGGCGCAACAGGACCATGCCGGCGCTTTTGTTCGCACCCGATATCGGGTTGCTGGCGGAGGTCCACGACAAGCACAGCTTCATCCGGCTGGCTGAACGGCTTGGCCTGCCGGTGCCGGAGACCACGCTTCTCAATTCCCGCGACGACCTGGAGGCGGTGCGTGCCCGCTCGCGCATGCTCGTCTTCAAGCCGGTCTGGTCGCGCTTTGCCAGCCATGTGCTGCTGCGCCCGACGCCCGATTTCCTCGATGCGATCACACCCTCGCCCGCCATGCCCTGGGTGGCGCAGCGTTTTGTCGAGGGCGAGGAGATCAGCGCCTATGCGGTGGCGCGCGACGGCAGGCTCAAGGCGCTTGCGCTCTACCGCTCGCTCTATCGCGCCGGCAAGGGCGCCGGCATCTTCTTCGAGCGGATCGAGGATGACGCGGCGCGCGATCTGGTCGAGCGCATCGTCGCCGGTACCGCATGGACCGGGCAGATCTCCTTCGACCTGATGCGCGAACCGGGCGGCCGGGTGCTGCCGCTCGAATGCAATCCGCGCGCGGTCAGCGGCCTGCATTTCTTCCGCGATCCGGCGCGGTTTACCGATGCTGTGCTTGGCGATGGAGCAGAAGTCGCGCCCGACGTCACCGCCCCGCAAACAGTGAGGCTTGCGATGTGGATTTACGGACTGCCGGCGGCGCTGCGTTCGAGAGCGCTCGCCCGCTTTCGCCAAGCAATGCGCGAGGGCGAAGAGTTGCTCGACTGGCCGGGAGATTCAGCCCCGGTAAGGGCGCAGTGGCCGGCACTGGCGGAGATCGCGCGCGTGGCGTGGCGCGAGCGTATCAGCCTGCAAGCGGCGTCCACGCGCGATATCGAGTGGAACGGGCCGGCCTAGCCTAAGCCGCCTCCATTCCAAACGCCGGCGGGACAGCACCCCCCTCTGGCCTGCCCGCGAGGGGGGAGATCAGCAGATCCACCGGCAGCACCTTTCCTGCAACCTCGATGATTGGCGAAAGCGGTCGCGACATCCAATCTCCCCCCTTGCGGGGGAGATGCCCGGCAGGGCGGAGGGGGGTGTGAAGGAACCCGACCTAACCATATCGAGAACGAAAACTACAACTCGATCTGGTGCACCCTCACCCCACCAGCAGCCGCCGGCATCTTGCCTTCCATGATCGCCGCGATATCGCGGCGCAGGAAATCCAGCGGCCCGATGACCGGCAGGGCTTGCGGCGGCAGCCGAGCGTTGTCACTGGCCGATTTCAGCACGCGGCGGTCCTGATGCAGCGCGATAGTGAACAGCGGCTTGAAGGCCAGCGCCTTCAGCTCGCCGAGCAGACCCTGGCGCCGGCCGATCAGCCAGCCGACACCCTCGACGGTGCGCTCGTCGGCCTGGCGAAGATGGAAGGTGGTGGCCAAGACCAGCCCGTCCTTGCCCCAATATTCCAGCTCGGCGATGCCGGGATGGCGAAAGCGGCCGATGGTCCTTGCGCGCTCGCCTTCCAGGAGCCGGCTGATCAGGCCCTGCTGGCGGTCCTCGCCGGTGTAGCTCGCCTCGACCCAGCCCTCGCCGCCGGTCACCTCGACCCGCACCAGATGGCGCTTGGAGGTCAAGCCGCGCAGCAGGCCCTTATGGGTGAAATGGGTGTGGGTGGCATCGAGGATGTTTTCCGCCGCGTCGATCACCGTCGACTGCGTCGATGAACGCACCCGCCGCACGATGATGTCCCAGCCCTGCATGCAGTGCAGGTAAGGTTCGCCCCGTGGCGTGCCGGACGAGATGAAGACCACGCCGTCGCGCTCGATCGCCGCGTAGCGGCGGACCCGGTAATGCGGCATGGCGCCGACATGACCAGGAATGGCGGTGCAGCGGCCTTCGCCGTCATAGCGCCAGCCGTGATAAGGGCACTCGATCTCACCGCCGACGACCTTGCCGGTCGACAGCTCGACCAGCCGGTGCGGACAGCGGTCGAAAAGCGCTGCAATGCCTTGCGCCGAACGGAACAACACCACCGGCTCGCCATCGAACAGGATGCGCTTCGGCCGCTTGCCGACCTCCGCGGACAGCGCCACCGCCTGCCAATGATCCTCCCCACGACGCTCGCTCACAATTCGAACCTCCTGAGCAGCGGAATGCCTACCAGCGCCAGCACCGTCTCCATGACGCGGATCGCCAGGCGCCGGCGGCGCGCAAGATGCCCGGCATAGACGGCGTTGTATTCGATCGCGGCGACCGCGCCGCGCCGCTGTTTGAAATCGGCAGCACCCGCGCTCATGTTGAAGAACAGGCCGCGCGCCGTGGCGTGATCCTGCGCCACCGCCATCATCATGCGATAAAGCCCATCGGCCACCGGCAGGGCTGTGTCGTAGCCGACGATCGGCTGGGTCAGCGTGCCGCCGTTTTCGAACAGGCCGGTGATGGCGACGAGCTCGCCGCCCGGCCTGCGCAGCCCCGCCAGGCTGATGATGCCGCGCCGGTGCATCTCTGCGATGTAGCGCGCTGTGTAGTGCGGATTGAGCGGCGTGTATTTGTCGAGGTAGAGCAAATCGTAGAGCTGCTCGGCGCGTGCATAGTCGGCCTCGGTGAAATCGCCATTGCCGACCCGCTCGAACGGTGTTGCGCGCAGGCGGGCGCGATCGCGCTTCATGTCTCGCGTCAGCGCGGGCGTCGCGCTGCGGTCGGCGAAGATATAGATCTGGCGTGCCGCCAGCATTCGGAACCCTTCGGCCTTCAAAGCGGCAATGGTCGCCGGATCGGCGACGTCGTTCAACGAGCGGATGACGATGGAGCGATCGGGGAAACGCGCGGTCAGGTCGGCGCGCAGCGACGCGGCCGTCCGCCGGTCGAGCAGCGGCACCGGATTGGTCGAATAGAGCCAGTTGTTGACCTGCGCCTGACGGTCGAGGCCGCTTGCCCTGAGCAGCGGCGCGCAGGCCCTGATCAGTGCGTTCAATGCGCGTCGCAGCAGCGGGTGGGCGGCGAAGTTGCGCGTCTCGTCCATCGCATAGTCGATATAGGCGCTGCTCGGACAGCAGATATAGCAGTTGGGCGCTTCATCGGCGTCGTTCAGCGTCAGCGGAAAAGCCCGGCCGGCGACCTCGAAAGTCTCGACTTTCGTCTTGAGGTTGGCGATGAGATCGCGCACCGGCATCTCGTTGAAAAGCCTCACAAAAGCCTCGACCTTTGCCGGCTTGTTCTCGACCCGGTCGGCCTGCTGCGCAGGCCTTTCCATCGTCGCCGCGCCGCTCATCGCGCCGGCTCCAGGCGGCATTCGACGCGGCGCAGCTTGCGGCCTGTCTCCAGCGGCAGCGGCGCGCGGATGAGCGTCACGGTGGCGGCCGCCTTTCGCGCGTCCAGCAACGCTTGCACTGCTTGATGTGCGGCGGCCGCCGCGTCGTCTGCCAGCGTCGGCGGAAGCCTGAGCTCAACCCCGTCAGGCCCGGTCTGGACGAGGCGGAAATCGTCGATGCGGTGGTCGGCCTTGAGCACGGCGTTGCGCAGCACATCGGGCGTGACGAGCATCGGGCCGTCTGGCGAAGTGAGCCGGAAGACATCGTCCATGCGGCCGACGATCTCATCGACGCAGCGCAGCGGCGAACCGCAGCGGCAAGGTTCTTTGGACAAGCGCAATAGGTCGTTCATCCTGTAGCGTGCCATGATCTGGGTTTGGCGGCGAAAGGCCGTCACCAGCGGCGTCACCAACCCCTCGCCCGCCGGCTCGAATTCGAAGAAGACGGAGTCTTCGACAAGATGCAGCCCGCCCTGCCGGCAGGTCACCGCGAACAGGCCTTCGGTCGCCATGTAGATCTGATCGAGCGGCAGCCGGAAGAAATCCTCGATAACCGGACGGTCGACCGGATCCAGCGTTTCCGCCGCGGAAAAGACACGCCTCGGCCGGAGCCGGAAGTTCTCGGCCGCGAAATGCCGAAGCATTTTTGGCGGCGCGATGATGATTGTCGGGTCGAAGGCTTCGAGCGCGCCGCGCCAGCTTTCCGGCCCGTTCGCCAGATCGAAGAAGGCGAGCTTGATCAGGCGCGATTTGCGGGCGCTGTCATAGAGCCCGGTGTTCTGCGGCAGGATGACGGCGACGCGCATGCCGCGCCATAGAAGATCGGGCGTCGCCTTGGCGAGGATCGTGCCCAGCCAACGGTATTTCTCGGCCTCGGAAATCACGAACAGGCCGCGATTGCCCGATGTTCCGGTGCTGGCGCCGACAGTGAGCGATCCCGCGCAGCCGTCACGCTCCAGGGCCGCCCGGGCTTGCGCGGCGGTGAGACCGTGGACGTTGAATTCGTCGAAGCGCGCCATCAGCAGCGCTTTGTCGGTCACTGGCAGGTCGGCAAGCCGGTCCGGTGCGTGGCGATAGAAAGGCGCGCGCGGCAGGTCGCGGTCGAGGAAGCGCCGCAAGGCGGCCGCCTGCCAGCGCTCGAAATCGGGCCGGGTCTTGCGCGAGACCCAGCGTGTCAGGGCGAAGGACCCTGCCGCTTCCGCCAGCCTGTTCATGCAGCCTCCGGCGCGAGGTCATAAGGCGTCGGTACGGGATCGTGGCAGAGCATCACCTCGCCGCCGGCGGCCATGAAGCGGCGCAGCATGGCGCTGGTCGGCTCGAGCGCCGCGGCGTCCTCGGCGATCATCGTGGCCGGGAAGCCGGGCGTGCGGTTTTCGGTCAAGGCCGTGAGCAGCCATTGCACATCGACGGCGTAGAGCAGCGGGCGGTCCAGCCTATTCAACAGCAGGCCGAATTGGCCATCGGCATGGCCAGGAAGATCGACCGCGATCACGCTGCCGTCGCCGAAGAGATCGGCGCCGCCCGGGATGTCGCCCTGCGGCGCGACGCGCGGTTTCGCGGAGATGCCTTCCAGCCTCGCTTCGAAATCCGGAGGGAAGAGTTCGGTGAAGACGCCATGGCGCAGGTTTTGCTTGAGGCCGCGCGCCTTGACCCGCGCCCAGGCGGCGTCGCTGGCGATGAGGCGCGCGTTGCGGAACAGCGACAGGCCCGAAATATGGTCGGCATGGAAATGCGTGACGATGATTGTGCGGATGTCATCGGGCGACAGGCCGAAACGCTTGAGCACCGGCAGGACCTGCTCGGCAGTGTTGAGCTGCGGTTTCAGCAGCGCACCGTAGAGCCGCAGCATCCGGCCGCGACTGTCCCCAACAAGCGCCTCCGGCGTGTAGCCGGTATCGATCAGCACCGGGCCGGCAACGGCGTGAAAGATCAGCCCGTAGCGAACGCGCAGCCTGACGCTTTGCCAGCCGCCGCCGCGCAGGATCAGCCGCTCGGCCGCGCTCACCCAGGCGCTGTTGGCGAAGACGATCCTCATGGCCCGGCCCCGCCGGAAAACGTACGGTCAAACCCTTGTTCGAACGAGATTTTCGGCGCCCAGCCGAGCATCCGCTTCGCCTTGGAAAGGTCGAGGCTTTGCGCATAGGCGAAGAGGCCGAGCCCATAGCGGGTGACTGGCGGCTCGGGCCGGCCGGGCAACCGAAGCGCCACCGCTTCCATCAGGCCCGCCGCCAGCATCGCCGGCATGAGCGGCGTCGGCCGCCAGCGCGCCTTGAGACCAGCGCGGCCGCAGGCCTCGTCGGCGATGCGGCGGACCGGCAGCACCTCGCCGCCGGAAATGTTGAACACTTCCCCTTCCGCCTTGGCCGATACGGCAAGCGCCGCCATCACCGCGTCGACTACATCGTCGACATGGGTGAGGTCGATCGCCGCCCGGCCATCGCGAAACAGCGGTAAAGGCCGGCTTTCTGCTGCCTTGATCAGACGCGGCAGCAGCACCCGATCGCCCTTGCCATAGATGCCGCGCGGCCGCAGCACCACCGGATGGATGGCGGGCTGGCCAAGCACGACCGTCTCGGCCTCGCGCTTGGTGCGGGCATAGTGATTGACGGGCTCCGGCAAAGCCATGTCCTCGCTGAGCCCAAGCTGGTCGCGGAAGGCAAAGCATACGGACGGGCTGGAGATGTGGACGAAACGGCTGACGCCCTGCCGCCCGGCGAAGTCGACAAGGTTCCGCGTCGCCGTGACATTTGCCGCCACGAAATCCACGAGGCGGCCGAAGGGCGAAGAGAGCGCCGCGCAATGGATGATCCGCTCGACCCTGCCGAGCCTCGGGTCGACCGTCCCATCGAGCGGCTGCGCGAGGTCGTGGCGGATGATGCGATGACCGGCGGCTTCGAGCGCGGCGCAGCGCGCCTCGTCGCGGCCGAGCCCGAGCGCCAGCGTGCCGGACGCGGCCAGCCGCTCGAGCACATGGGAGCCGAGGAAGCCGCTGGCGCCGGTGACGAGCACGGCCATGCCTCAGACCTCCAGCGCCATGCCGCCGAAGGAGACGCCGGCCGACGTGCCGAGGAAGAGCAGCTTCTTGCCCGGTGTCACGCGGCCCTCGCGGCGCGCGACGTCCAGCGCGAAGGGAATGGAGGCCGCGATCTGGTTGCCGAAGCGAGCCGAGATGTCGACCAGTCTTTCCGGCGCGAAGCCGGTCTGGCGCGCCATGTGCGCGAGCGCGAAGGGGCTTGCCTGATGCGGCACGACGAGGTCGACATCGTCATGCCGCCAGCCGGCGCGTTCGAGCAGAGCGGCGACGAAGCCGTTGAAATAGCGCGCGGTGAGCCGGAACAGTTCCTTGCCATCCATGTGGAACAGGCTGTGCGCGGCGAACGCTTCCTGCTCCTTGCGGAAATCGAAGCGCGTGCCGCCCGAACCGATGCCGCAGGCCTCCCAGCCCGACGGATAGGTGCGCATCAGGCTCGCCGCCACCTTGCCCTCGCCGGGCTCGGCCTTGCGCAACACGGCCGCAGCGGCGCCGTCGCCGAAGAGCGCTGCGATCTCCGGCGCGTCCTGCCACGGCAAAGCGCGCGAGGCGACCTCGGATGAAAATACCAGCGCCGTCTCGCATTGCCCCGCCTCGATCATGCGGCCGGCGGTCTCGAAGGCGGTAAGGAAGCCGAGGCAAGTGCTGTTGACGTCGAAAGCGGCGGCCGAGCCGTCCGCCAGCCCAAGGCGCTGCATGACCAGCGGCGCGGTCGCCGGCAGCGGCTGGTATGGCACGCCGCAGCCGCCGATGATCAGGTCCACGGTGCCGGGATCAAGGCCGGCATCGGCAAGCGCAAGCGTGGCCGCGGCAAAGGCGAGATCGATTTGCGATTCGTCGTTGCAGACATAGCGCTCGACGACACCGGTGACGGTCTCAAGCGCGCCCTCGCCGAGGCTCAGCTTCTCTTCCAGCGCGCGCGTGGTGAGGCGCTCGGCCGGTACCGCCCTGCCGGTTCCGACGATCCTGATCCGCATTCTCCCCCCGCCGCATGAGCTTGGCCTATCTATAGTGCGGATCCAGCGTGATGGCCAAGGCTGCGCAGGATATGGACTGTACAGAAAAGAGAGAGCAGCAACGCCGCAATATGTTGCTTTCGCGATCTTTAGTGCGTTGCTCTTTCAGGCCCCTTTCGTCGGGGTTTTATGTTCTCAGTCCTTTACGGCGGGAACCTGATCCTCGCCATCGACCGGTTGGCGAATTTCCTTAAACGGGCGGTAGGTACTTGAGGAGAAGGCGATTGCAGGCCGAGCTAAGCCTTGCGCTCCCAGCGCCGATCGGGCGACTGCTGCCAGTAGGTGACGGCGTGGCCGGCTTCCTTCATCGTCTTCCAATGGCCGCGCGCGGCTTCGAGCTGTGCCGCGTCATGGCCGTCGAACAGGAAAACGGCGCGCTCGTAACCCGATAGCTCGGGCGGGCTGGCGCCGTCGACCAGGAAGCGTATCTGCGCGGCGTTCTGGTTGCTCTCGCCCGTGGTGAGCAGGACGGGCTGTTCGGCCGGATAGGCCTCGCGGTCGGTGGCATGCGCCAGGAAGGAATCGTCGCGGAAAATCCACAGATGCTGGTCGAGCGCGTCGCGGCGCTCTTCCGTGCCGGTCTGCACCACCGCGCGCCAGCCACGCTCGATGCTGCGCTCGAGCAGGCCCGGCAGCGCCTCCTCGAGCGTCGATTCCGTCAGATGGTAGAACAGGATGTCGGCCATCCCCTACCCTTCGTAATGATCGCGCACCAGCCTATCGAGCAGCCTGACGCCGAAGCCGGAGCCCCAGGACTGGTTGATCTCGCTCGACGGCGCGCCCATCGCGGTGCCGGCAATGTCGAGATGCGCCCAAGGCGTGTCCTTGACGAAGCGCTGCAGGAACTGCGCGGCGATGATGGCGCCGCCATAGCGGCCGCCGATGTTCTTCATGTCGGCGTTCTTGGAATCGATCAGCTTGTCGTATTCCGGCCCGAGCGGCATGCGCCACAACCGCTCCTGGGATGCCTGGCCGGCGCCGAAAAGCCGGCCGGCCAGCTCGTCATTGTTGGAGAACAAGCCGGCATAGTGCTGGCCGAGCGCCACCATGATGGCGCCGGTGAGCGTCGCCAGGTTGATCATGAACTTCGGCTTGAAACGGTCGTTGGCGTACCAGAGCGCGTCGGCGAGCACGAGGCGGCCTTCCGCGTCGGTGTTCAAGACTTCGATGGTCTGGCCCGACATCGAGCTGACGATGTCGCCGGGGCGCTGGGCGTGGCCGTCGACGGCGTTCTCGACCAGGCCGATGACACCGACCACGTTGGCCTTGGCCTTGCGCGCGGCCAGCGCATGCATCAGCCCGGTGACGGCGGCCGCGCCGCCCATGTCGCCCTTCATGTCTTCCATGCCGGAGGCCGGCTTCATCGAATTGCCGCCGGTGTCGAAGGTGACGCCCTTGCCGATGAAGGCGAGCGGCGCGTCCTTGGCCTTGCCGCCGTTCCAGCGCATCACCGCCAAGCGGGCGCCGCGCGGCGAGCCTTGGGCTACGCCGAGCAGCGAGCCCATGCCGAGCTTCTTCATCTCCTTTTCGGCGAGGATCTCGACCTCGACACCGAGCTGCTCCAGCACCTTGACGCGCTCGGCGAATTCGACAGGACCAAGCGCATTGGCCGGCTCGTTGACCAGATCGCGCGCCAACAGCACCCCGTCGACCACCGCCTCATCGCCGGCAAACGCCTTCTTCGCGGCCGCGGGGTCGGCGCAATGGATGGTTATCCTGGCAGGCTTGGCCGCCTCGGCCTTCCTGGCCGCCGCTCCCTTGGCGTCAGCCCCCTTTGAATCGGATTGCCCGTCTTCCTTGTCTTTCCTGGTCTTGTACTTGTCGAAGGAATAGCTGCGCAGCAGGATGCCGGCGGCAAGGCTTGCCGCCTGTCGGCCGTCAGGCTGCAGGTCCGGCAGATCGAGGACCACAGCTACCTCGGTCGCCTTGCGCAGCGAAGCGGCAACGGCGCCGCCGAGCTTCAGCCAGGCATTGTCGTCGAGGCTCGAGACCTTGCCGGCGCCGATCGCCACCAGCCGGTCGACCGAAACCCCTTCCGGCGCCAGCACCTCGGCCGAGCTTGCGAACTTGCCGGAAAAATCCGCGACCGGAAAGGCGCGAGCCAGCGAACCGGCCGGATCGCAGGCTTTCGCCGCCTCGCCGAGCCCGCCGCCGCCGGCGGCGAAGACGAAAACGCTGCCCTTCTTCGGCGCAGCGAACTTGGCGAAAGAAATGGAAGGTCTCGACGTCATCAGGTCCTACTTTCGGGGAATGGCCGTAAGGTGCCGGCAAAGGTAATTTTCAGCGAGCGAGAGGTTTGGCAAGCGTGCGCGACATTTGGTCGTTTTGCGCCATTTGGCAAGACTTTGGCCGAAATCGCAGTCTATATCGGCGCCACGATAGACAAAGGATTCGCCTCGGCACGACCTCAGCTTGCTGCCGCAACCTGCTGTTAACCATCGATGTTTTGCATTTCTTATCCATTGGCGCGGAGACTCCGCCACGCCGAAGTATGTGGCGTGGGGCGACAAACCGGAGCGAGCCGCCTATGAGCCAGTTGTACGGGCGCCGCCGGATGACTACCTTGTCGGCGGGCATGATGCCGTTCGGCAAAATCGAGAAAAGCCTTCATGAAGGTCGTTGAACGCTACATCATGCGCCGCGCGCTGACGATGTTCCTCGCATCGCTGGTCTGGACGCTGGCGATCGTGTGGACGACGCAGGTGCTGGCCAAGATCGACCTCGTCACCGACAACGGCCAGTCGGCGCTGACCTTCTTCGAGGTCGCGGCGCTCATCATCCCCTCCATCATCCCGATCGTGGTGCCGTTCGCCCTGGTGGTGGCGGTGGCGCAGACGCTGAGCGCGATGAACACCGATTCGGAGCTGGCGGTGCTCAGCGCGGCGGGCGCCTCGCGCTGGACGATCGCGCGGCCGATCCTGCTGCTCGCGGCGTTTGCCTGCGCCTTTTCCTTCATCGTCGACAACGCGATCGACCCCTATGCCAGGCAGAAGAACCGGCAACTGGTGGCGGCTTCGCGCGCCGACCTTGTCTCGCTGATCATCCAGGAAGGCACGTTCCGCAAGATCGACGAGGGCCTTTACCTGCAGGTCGGGGAACGGCTTCCCGGCAACAGGCTCGGCGGCATCTTCGTCGCCGATTCGCGCGAGGAAGGGGCCAGCCTCACCTATTACGCCAAGACCGGCAGCATCGTCGAAAAAGGCGACGAGAAGGTGCTGATGATGAATGACGGCGTCATCAACCGCAAATCGGTGACCGGCGACCTCTCCGTCATCCGCTTCACCTCTTACGCCTTCGACATGTCGGCCTTCCTGTCGGCGGCGAACGACATCACGCTGTTGCCCAAGGACCGGACGACGACCTATCTGCTCAACCCGGATCCCAACGACAAGATGTTCCAGCGCGAACCGGGCAGCTACCGGGCGGAGCTCAACCAGCGTTTCGCCGAATGGTCCTATTCGCTGGTGTTCGCGCTGATCGCGCTTGCGGTTGCCGGCGATGCGCGCTCGCACCGGGAGGCGCGCATCAATCCGCTGATCACGGCAATCGCGATCGCGCTGTTCGTGCGATGGCTGGGCTTCTTCGCTGCAGGCAAGGCCGACAGGGTCTGGTACTATGTCTACCTGCTCTACGGCATACCGATCGTCGCCTCGGCGGTCTCGGTCTGGTTCATCGTCTCCTCGCGCACCATGGAATTGCCGGTCAGTTGGGCCGACTGGCTGACGAACCTTGCCAAGCGCACCGGCGACAATTGGACGGCATTCAAGCTCTGGCTCGCCCGGCGCACTTCCGGCCAGGGAGCCTGACCATGGGCTGGACGCTGGGCCGCTATTTCTTCTTCCGCTACGTCTCGATTACCTTCTGGTTCTTCCTGGGCCTGCTGGCGCTGGTGTTCCTGATCGATTTCACCGAGCTTTCCGGCCGCACGACCGGGCTGCCCGGCTTCACCTACGGCATAGCCTTCGCCATTTCGGCGCTCAGGATGCCGATGATCATGCTGCAGACCGTGCCGTTCGTCGGGCTGTTCTCGGCGATGGCGACGCTGGTGTCGCTCAACCGCCGCTATGAGCTGGTCATCGCGCGCTCGGCCGGCGTCTCTGCCTGGCAGTTCCTGTTCCCCTGCTGCGTCGGCGCACTGATGTTCGGCGTGCTGTCGGTCGCCGTCATCAACCCGATCGCCGCGCATGGCTTTTCCTGGTCCGAGCAGATGGAGAACGACCTGCGGGCCGGCAAATCGAACGCCGTCACCACCAACGTCACGCCGTGGCTCCGGCAAAAGACCGAATCAGGCGACACCATCATCGGCGCCCGCGCCATCCTCAACCAGGGGTTGGAGATGGCGGATGCGGTGTTTTTCATCCTCGACCCGCAGGGCAACATCACCGAACGCAAGGATGCCGCCAAGGCCTTCCTGCGCGACGGCTACTGGGACTTGCAGGACGTCAAGGTCTTCAAGGGGGGCAATATCCAGGCGCTGGCCTCCGACAAGGTGCCGACCAACCTCAAGCCGGAATTCGTGCAGGAGCGCCTGGCGCGCCCGGAAACCATCCCCTTTTACGAACTGCCGCGCAAGATCGAGGTTGCCCGCTCCTTCGGGCTCAAGGCGAATGCCTTCGCCATGCAGTTTGATTCGCTGGTGGCGCTGCCGTTCCTTCTCGTCGCCATGACGCTGATTGCTGCAACGGTTTCAATGCGATTTGCGCGAATGGGGCAGTCGGCAACGATGATTCTGGGTGGCGTCGTGGCCGGCTTTCTGCTTTATGTCGTTTCGGTACTGGTCAAGGCATTCGGTGTCGCCGGATTCGTGCCTACAGTGGTGGCTGCATGGGTTCCGGTTGTCGTGGCTATGTTCTTTGGGGTGACGTTTCTGCTATACAAGGAAGACGGCTAGTGAGGGAGGCGGTTTTGCGCAGCCATAGGCAGGCCGGTTTGGCACGCCTCTATGGGGCGACCGCCTTGGCATGTCTGTTCGCCTGTGCGGTGCCGACGGCACCCGCTCTGGCGCAGACCATCGCTGCCAAGTCCGTCCCTTCCGGCACGCAGATGCTGCTGGCCGCCGATACGCTCGTCTATGACAACGACAAGCATACGGTGACGGCCGTCGGCGGCGTGCAGATCGACTATGGCGGCAACAAGCTGGTCGCCCAGCGTGTGGTGTACAACCGCGACACCAAGCGCCTCGTTGCCAGCGGCGCCGTCGAGCTGATCAACAGCGACGGCACCAAGGTCAATTCCGACCATATCGACATCACCGACGATTTCGCCGACGGTTTTCTCAACGCGCTGCGCGTCGAGACGATCGACAAGGCTTATTTCGCCGCCGAGAGCGCCGAGCGCATGGGCGGCGTGCTCACCACTTTCCACAACGGCGTCTACACCGCCTGCGAACCTTGCGAGGACAAGCCCGACAAAGCGCCGACCTGGCGCGTCAAGGCGCGAAAGATCATCTGGAACGGCGAGAAGAAGACGGTCCGCTTCGAGAACTCGAATTTCGAATTCTTCGGCTTCCCGCTTGCCTACCTGCCGGCCTTCGAGATCGCCGACCCGACGGTGAAGCGCAAGAGCGGCTTCCTGATCCCCGGCATCGTCTACAACAACCATCTCGGCGTCGGCGTCAAAGTCCCCTATTATTTCGCCCTGTCTCCGACCTATGACCTGACCGTCACCGGCAGCGGCTATACCAAGCAAGGCTTCCTCGGCGAGGCCGAGTGGCGCCAGCGCTTCAACAACGGCCAGTACACGCTGAAGATCGCCGGCATCAACCAGCAGGATCCCGACGCGTTCATCGATTCCGCCGGCCATAATGTGAATTCCGGCGCACCCAACGATCCGAACAAGTTCCGCGGCATGATGGGCACCAAGGGCCAGTTCGCCATCAACGAGCGCTGGAATTTCGGCTGGGACGTGCTGTTGCAGACCGACAAGGAATTCTCGCGCACCTACAACATCGACGGCTACAGCGATCTCGTCCACCAGTCGTCGATCTATCTGACGGGCTTGAGCGACCGCAATTATTTCGACGTCCGCGCCATGCGCTTCGAGGTGCAGGAAGACACGCTCTCCAGCGACCCGACGGCGCGCGCCGCCAAGCAGCCCTGGGTGCTGCCGTCGCTCGACTACGCCTATATCCCGGACACGTCGGTGGCCGGCGGCCAGCTGTCGTTCAACGTCAACGCACGCGTGATCAGCCGCAACCGGCTGGACGCCGTGCTCGCGGATATCAAGAATCCCGATTCCATCAACAATGTGCGCGGTATCGAAGGCGAGTCGAGCCGGCTGAGCGCGGAAGCCGAATGGAAGCGCACCTTCACCACCGATGGCGGCCTGCAATTGACGCCATTGCTCGCGTTGCGTGGCGACACCGGCTATGTCAACGCCAATTCGGCTTCGCTCGATGCCGTCAACCAGATGGCGACGAATCTCGGCCAGGACGTCGACATGCGCTCGTCGCTTGCCCGCTACATGGCCACCCTTGGCCTCGAGGCGCGTTGGCCGCTGCTGTTCTCGATGCCCAGCTCCAGCCATATCCTGGAGCCGACGGCGCAGGTCTTCGTGCGTCCGAACGAGCAATATGTCGGCGGGCTGGCCATTCCCAACGAAGACGCGCAGAGCTTCGTCTTCGATGCCACCACGCTGTTCGAGCGTGATAAATTCTCGGGCTATGACCGCATCGAAGGCGGCACGCGCGCCAATGTCGGCTTCCGTTACTCGGGCGCCTATGACAATGGCTGGGCCACGAACGCTATTTTCGGTCAGTCCTACCAGCTTGCCGGCGAAAACTCCTTTGCCGCACCCGATCTCGTGAATGTCGGGGCCGAGTCCGGCCTGGATAAGCGGACCTCGGACTATGTCGGCCTGGTCGGTTTCAACAGCCCAAGCGGTTTCTCCGGCTCGCTGAGCAGTCGTTTCGACGAGCAGACTTGGGAGGTCAGGCGCGCCGAAGTGAAGGCTGCCTATTCCAGCCTGCCGATATCGCTCAGCGCCAAATATGCCTTCATCGAGGCGCAGCCGCTCTATGGCTTCACCACCGACCGTCACGAGCTCACGCTCGGCGCCTCGACGCATCTGGCGCAGAACTGGCGGCTGTTCGGCACCGGTACCTACGACATCGAGACAAATGTGCTGGTCAAGGACGGTGTCGGGTTCGCCTATAACGATTCCTGCTTCACTTACATCATGACGTATTCGCAGACGCGTGACACCGTCACCAAGGAAGTGTCGCAGAACATCGGTTTCAACCTGTCGTTCCGCACGCTCGGCGATTTCGGCTCGTCAACAAGCTCGGTCGATACCATTCAGTGACCACGACTGCGCGCATGGACTCGGAGCCGTGCGCCGTTCCGGGCGCTCATGGTGCTTGGGCCTTGATTTGACGCGCGATCCCTTGAGTATAGGCTCGATTCTCGGCGTCATGCGCCGGCGACATCGTTTCGCCGCATAGGACGGGCATGGGGTCGACTGCATCGTGCAGGCGTTCGGAGGACGCGCGATGCCGTCGTGGTGGGGAAAAATTGGGAAGGCAAGATGAGGAAATACCTGTTTTCAGCGGGATTCGCGCTTCTGGTGGCGGCGGCCTCGGTTTCGGTCACGGCTGCCGTGCAGCCCGCTTTCGCCGCTGAGATCAAGTATGTCGTCAACGGCATACCGATCACCTCCGGCGACATCGCGCACCGGGCCGCCTTCTTCAAGCTGCAGCACAAGAAGGGCGATGCCAAGGAGGAGATGATCGACCAGACGCTGCGGCTGGCGGAGGCCAAGCGGCTCGGCATCCGCATCAGCGATCAGCAGGTCGACGCTGCCTACCAGCGCTTTGCCTCAGGCAACAAGATGCCGCTGGCGAAACTGGACGCGATCATGGCGCAATCGGGCGTCACCAAGGAGCATTTCAAGGAATTCATCCGCGCCCAGATGGCCTGGAACCAGGCGCTCAGCGCACGCTACCGCTCCGGCGAAGGCGGCTCGGTGACCGAGCAGGACGCCGTGCGGCGCATGCTCGACAAGGGCGGCGCCAAGCCGACCGCGACGGAATACATGCTGCAGCAGGTGATCTTCGTGGTGCCGGCATCGGAGCGCGCCGCCACGCTCGCCAAACGCAAGCGCGAAGCGGACGCCATGCGCGCCCGCTTCAACGGCTGCAACACCACGCGCGAGTTTGCCAAGGGCTTGCTCGACGTCACCGTGCGCGATCTCGGCCGGTTTCTGGCGCCGCAATTGCCGTCCGACTGGGCCGAGCAGATCAAGGCGACCAAGGCCGGCGGCGCGACGCCGACCCGCGAGACAGAGCGCGGCGTCGAATTCATCGGCATCTGCTCCTCGCGCGAGGTTTCCGACGACAAGGCCGCGCAGACGGTGTTCCAGGCCGAAGGCAGCAGCGACAAGGACGCCGAAGAACTCAGCAAGAAGTATGTCGCCGAATTGCGCCAGAAGGCCAAGATCGTCGAGCGCTAGAGCGACAAGCGTGTCTCGACACAGCAGCAAGTTCGCCCAAGCCATGAGCGGCCTGATCCGCGAACTGGCATGAGTGTGCAGAAGACCGATGCCCCGCTTGCGCTCAGCGTCGGCGACCCCTCGGGCATCGGGCCCGAAATCGCCATCGCCGCCTGGCAGGCAGGCGACAGTGCCGACGTGCCGCCCTTCTATCTCATCGCCGACCCCGCGCTGATCGAAGCCCGCGCCCGCCTCGTCGGCGCGAACATCACGATTGCCGAGACGCTGCCGGGACAGGCGGCGCATCACTTTGCCCGGGCTCTGCCTGTCGTGCCGCTCGAGGCGCGCCACGTCGACAGCCCGGGACAACCGGATCCGGCCAACGCCGCCGGCACGATCGAGGCCATCGACCGCGCCGTCGCCGACTGTCTGGCCGGCCGCGCCGCCGCTGTGGTCACCTGCCCGATCGCCAAGAAGCCGCTCTATGATGCCGGATTCGGCTTTCCCGGCCACACCGAATATCTGGCGCATCTGGCCTCGCGCCACACCGGCAGCGACGTGACGCCGGTAATGCTGCTGGCCGGACCGGATCTGCGCACCGTCCCCGTGACCATCCACATCGCCTTGGCCGACGTGCCAAAGGTACTGACGACGGAACTGATCATTGCCACCGCGCGCATCACCGCCGCCGATCTCAAGAGCCGTTTCGGCATCTCGCGGCCCAGGCTTGCGATCGCCGGGCTCAACCCGCATGCCGGCGAAGGCGGCGCCATGGGCCTGGAGGACATTGCCATCGTCGCCCCGGCCGTCGAGATGTTGAAAGCGGAAGGCATCGACGCGATCGGACCGCTGCCGGCCGACACGATGTTCCATTCGCGGGCGCGCGCCGCCTATGACGCTGCGCTGTGCATGTATCACGACCAGGCGCTGATACCGGCCAAGACTTTGGCCTTCGACGAAGCGGTGAACGTGACGCTGGGCCTGCCTTTCATCCGCACCTCGCCCGACCATGGCACGGCCTTCGACATCGCCGGCAAAGGTATCGCGCGCGCCGACAGCCTGATCGCCGCGCTGAGGCTGGCGCGCCGGCTCGCCGACAGCGGCCGGCAGATGGCGGCCGCGTGAGGATCCATTGAGCGGACGCACCACGATCGACGGGTTGCCGCCGCTGCGCGAGGTGATCGAGCGGCACGGCCTGCAGGCCAAGAAGGCGCTTGGGCAGAATTTCCTGCTCGACCTGAACCTGACAGGCAAGATCGCGCGCGCGGCCGGCGATCTCGGCGAGGCGACGGTGATCGAGGTCGGTCCCGGCCCAGGCGGGCTAACGCGGGCGCTGCTCTTCAACGGCGCGCGGCGCGTGATCGCCATCGAGCGCGACGAGCGCTGCCTGGAAGCGCTGGCCGAGGTCTCCAGCCACTATCCCGGCCGCCTCGAGGTCATTGCCGGCGATGCTCTGAAAACGGATTTTGCAGCACTTGCCGGCACGGCGAACGGTGGGTCGGTGAAGATCGTCGCCAATCTGCCCTACAACATCGGCACCGAGCTTCTGATCCGCTGGCTGACGGTGGCCGAGTGGCCCCCCTTCTACCAATCGATGACGCTGATGTTCCAGCGCGAGGTGGCGGAACGCATCACCGCGGATCCGGGCAGCGACGCCTATGGCCGGCTCGGCGTGCTGGCCGGCTGGCGCACCGAGGCGAGGATCGCCTTCGACGTGCCGCCGCAGGCATTCACACCGCCGCCGAAGGTCACTTCCTCCGTGGTGCATCTGGTGCCACGGCAGTCTCCCCTCCCCGTGGACGGTAAAAAGCTCGGCCGCGTCACCGAGGCGGCCTTCGGCCAGCGCCGCAAGATGCTCAGGCAAAGCGTGAAGAGCCTGGGCGGCGAAGCCTTGCTCACGCGTGCCGGCATCGACCCGACGCGGCGGGCCGAAACGCTCAGCGTGGAGGAGTTCGTCAGGCTGACGAACGCGATGTAGTTCTTTTTCGGTGGACGGGAAAGGAAGGCTGCGCTGGCAATCGTCATTCAAATGCATTACAATACGGCAAAGGAGGTTGCCATGCCAACGAACGCACTTGTCCAGACGCGTATCGACGCCGAAATCCGGGATCGGGCCTCCGCGGTGCTCGAAAGCATGGGCCTCACGGTTTCGGATGCAGTCCGTATACTTCTTACCCGAACCGCCAACGAGGGCGCGTTGCCTATCGATCTGCTCGCAACGAGTGAGGCGCACGATGCGTGGTTTCGCGCAAAAGTGCGCGAAGCAATCGACGACACCCGACCAGACATTTCGGGCGAACAAGTTGAGGCGCATTTTGCCAAGCGACGCGCGGCGGCGCGTCGCAAGGCCGGTAACGCTAAATCTTGAGGATCGTCTGGTCAGTCCTGGCGCTTTCGGATCGCGACGGGATATTCACGCATATCGAGGCCGAAAATCCTATGGCCGCAATCGCGATAGACGAGCGGATAATCACGGCGACAAGCCGCCTTCAGGACTTTCCCGAGAGCGGCCGGCCCGGCAGGCTTGCGCAAATCCGAGAGCTTGTCATCGTCGGAACCCCGTATATCGCCGCCTATCAAGTGACCGAGAATGCCGTTCGAATTCTGCGCGCGCTTCACGGCGCACAACGTTGGCCAGATGAGCTACCGGGCAGCTGATGAGGCTTGTTTGGTCCAAGGTGCCAACGAGCTGCTGCCTTACCCCGTCTTCTCGTCCAGCAATCCCGAAATGAAATCGAACAGGCCCGGCCGCCTGTCGCGCCGAAGCCGTTCCGCCGTGACGATGGCGCGGACCTCGGCGAAGGCGCGGTCGAGATCGTCGTTGACGATGACGAAGTCGTATTCCTTCCAATGCTCGATCTCGAGGCGAGCGTTCTTCAGCCTGGTTTCGATGACCGATTCCTGGTCCTCGGCGCGGCGCTTCAGGCGCGCCTTCAATTCCTTCATCGAAGGCGGCAGGATGAAGATCGAGACGATGTCGGCGCGCATCTTCTCCTTGAGCTGCTGGGCACCCTGCCAGTCGATGTCGAAGAGCATGTCGCGGCCTTCGGCCAGCGCGATTTCCGCCGGCTCGCGCGGTGTCGCATAGCAATTGCCGTGCACTTCGGCCCATTCGAGCAGCGCGTCGGAATCGCGCAGCCGCTCGAACTCGCGCATGGTGCGGAAATGATAGTGGACGCCTTCGATCTCCGAACCGCGGCGTGGCCTTGTCGTGACGGAGACCGAAAGCTCGAGGCTTCCATCGCTTTCCAGAAGATTGCGCGCGATCGTCGACTTGCCGGCGCCCGACGGCGACGACAGCACCAGCATCAATCCGCGGCGGCGGATGCGGGATCCCAAATCCCTGGCAGCCGTCGGTTCCTTGGCAACCATTCCCGTCACTCCAGATTCTGGACCTGCTCGCGAAACTGGTCGACCACCGCCTTGAGCTCCAGCCCGATCGCGGTGACCGCGGCGGCGTTCGACTTGGAGCATAAGGTATTCGATTCGCGATTGAATTCCTGTGCCAGAAAATCGAGCTTGCGGCCAACGGCGCCGCCGCTTTTGAGCAGCGCCCGCGCCGAAGCGACATGTGTCTTCAGCCGGTCGATCTCCTCGCGGATGTCGGCCTTGGTGGCGAGGAAGGCCGCTTCCTGGTGCAGCCGGGCGGCATCGAGATTGGCCGAAGCATCCATCAGGAGGCGCACCTGCTCGGCGATGCGCTCGCGGATCGCGGCGGGCTCGCGCGAGGAGTCGGCTTCGGCCTTCAGCGTCAGCGCCTCGATGGCGTCGACATGGCCGGAAAGCAGCGCGCCAAGCGCTGCGCCCTCACCGCGGCGCGCCTGCTCGAGGCCGGCGAGCGCTGCCTCGAGCGCCGACACGATCGCGGCATCGAGAGCGGCCCGTTCCTCATCGGTCTCGACGGCCTCCGGGACGTCGAGCACCCCGCGCAGGGAGAGCAGGCCGTCGGCGGTGGCGGGGTGGGTGCCGAACTGCTCCTGCAAGCGCTTGGCGAGCCCCGCAAGGTCCTTGAGGAACGCCTCGTTGACCACCGGCTGGGTTTGCCTTGCAACGGCGCGGCCGACGCTCAACGTCGCCTGGAAATTGCCACGCGCGAAGCGCTTCTGGATGGTCTGCCGGACAGCGGTCTCCAGCCGGTCGAACCCCTGCGGCAACCTCAGCCTCACCTCGGCGCTCTTGCCGTTCACCGATTTCACCTCCCAGGCGATCGAGGTGCCCTCGCTTTCGGCGGCGGACCGCGCAAAACCGGTCATGCTTTGCAGGCTCATTGCCCTGTCGTCCCCCTGTCGCAGCCAAGGCATACGTGGCCCAGCGCTGCGCGCCCCAAAAATCGCCGGACGATCAGCCGGCGCCCCCTCAAAACATGAATATGGCCTCGCGTCAAAGGACGCGTGCGGCAAGCCTACTGGGCAGCGTCGCCGTTCTCGCCGCCGTCGCCATTGTCCCCGGCGTCATTGCCGTCGGCATTGCCATCGGGAGCGGCCGGCGCCGTCGTCTGGCCGGAAGCCTTGGCCGCAGCATCCGCCTGCTTCTTCTGCAGCGCCCGGTAGCGGGCGACATTCTGGTTATGCTCTTCCAGCGTCGCGGCAAAGACATGGCCGCCATTGCCGTCGGCGACGAAATAGAGGTCGTCGGTCTTCGACGGATTGGCGACCGCTTCGAGCGCAGCGCGACCGGGATTGGCGATCGGCGTCGGCGGCAGGCCCTTGATCATGTAGGTGTTGTAGGGCGTCTGCTTGTCGAGGTCCGACTGATAGATCGGCCGGTCGGCCGGCTTTCCCTTGCCGCCGAACAGACCGTAGATGATGGTCGGGTCGGACTGCAGCCGCATGCCCTTGGCCAGGCGATTGAGGAACACGGCAGCGACGCGCGAGCGCTCGTCGCTGCGGCCCGTCTCCTTCTCGACGATGGAAGCCAGCGTGACGAAGTCATCGACGTTGGCGACCGGCAGGTCGGGCGCGCGATGCGACCAGACGTCGTCGACGAGCTTCTTCTGGTCGGCAACCAGCTTGTCGACCATCTGCTGCCTGGTGGCGCCGCGCGTGAAGCGCAGCGTGTCGGTGGCAATGCTGCCCTCCGGCGGCAAGCTCGGCGGCATGTCGCCGGTAAGCGCCTCCTGATCGGCGACGCGCTGCAGCGCCTGCTCGACCGTCAGCCCTTCGGGAATGGTGAGCGAGTACATCACCGACTTGCCGCTCTTGAAGAGGTCCATGATGTCGCGCATCGAGGCGCGCGGCTTGATGGCGTATTCGCCAGCCTTCAGCGCCGTTTCATTGCCGGTGGCGCGCACGCCGAGCCGGAAGATGCGGGCATCGCTGATCAGGCTGCGGCGTTCGAGCTGGTCGGCGATCTCCTGGACGCCGGTGTTCGGCTTGATCATGAAAGTATCGCCATTGGCGGACGGACCGGGCTCGACGAAAGCCTGCATGCCGAAATAGAGCGCGGCTCCCGAGGCGAGCACGACCAGGATGACCATGGAGAGGAAGAAATTGAGGAACACGACGACCTGGCTGCGCGAGGCGCGCGAGCGCTTCGACGGCGGCGGCGTGCCGGCTTCCGGGCGCAACGCCTCGGCCGCGGTCTTCGGCACGATCGGGCCCTTTGTGCCTTGCCGTCCGAATTCCCCTTCGCCGCCTGGATTTGCGGCCCCAGGATTTGTGCTCCCCGGATTTGTGCTCATGGGCGCGCCCTACCGTCTGATCTGCAACGAATCCCCCGGCAAGAAGCTAGGGGAGAATTTGGCAAAAATGACGGCAGGTGGCGGGACTGCCGGCTGATTGTCTGTCTCTGAGCAATCCCGGTCGGAAACGGCTATGCACGCTTCCCTGGAATCTTTCAGCCATTGTAACGCTGGAACACGAGCGAGGCGTTGGTGCCGCCGAAGCCGAAGGAATTCGACAGCGCGACGTCGATCTGGCGCAGGCGCGGCTTGTTCGGCACGAGATCGATCGCCGTCTCGCGCTCCGGATTGTCGAGATTGATGGTGGCGGGCGCTACGTTGTCGCGGATGGCAAGGATCGAAAAGATCGCTTCCGCGGCACCCGCGGCGCCCAGCAGATGACCGATCGACGACTTGGTCGACGACATCGAAATCTTCGAGGCGGCATTGCCGACCAGCCGCTCGACCGCGCCAAGCTCGATCGTGTCGGCCATGGTCGAGGTGCCGTGCGCGTTTATGTAGTCGACGTCGGCCGGCGAGAGTTTCGCGCGGTTCAGCGCCGCCGTCATGCAGCGGAAGGCGCCATCGCCATCTTCGGCCGGCGCGGTGATATGGTGGGCATCGCCAGTCAGGCCATAGCCGGTGACTTCGGCATAGATCTTGGCGCCGCGCGCCTTGGCGTGCTCCAGCTCCTCCAGGACGACGACGCCGGCGCCCTCGCCCATGACGAAGCCGTCGCGGTCGCGATCATAGGGACGCGATGCTGTTTCGGGGCTGTCGTTGCGCTCGGTGGAAAGCGCGCGGCAGGCGGCGAAGCCGGCAATCGACAGCCGGGTGATCGGCGCTTCGGCGCCGCCCGCCAGCATCACATCGGCATCGCCCCACATGATCAGCCGGGCCGCATCGCCGATGGCGTGCGCGCCGGTCGAGCATGCGGTGACCACCGCATGGTTCGGGCCTTTCAGGCCGTGGCGGATGGAGACCTGGCCGGAAACCAGGTTGATGATCTGCCCGGGAATGAAGAAGGGGCTGATGCGGCGCGGGCCGCGTTCCTTGAGGATCATCGCGTTTTCCGCGATGCCGTCGATGCCGCCAATGCCGGAGCCGATCAGCACGCCGGTGGCGCATTGCTCCTCATGCGTCTGAGGCTTCCAGCCGGAATCGGCCAGCGCCTCGTCGGCGGCCGCGATGCCGTAAAGGATGAACTCGCCGATCTTGCGCAGTTCCTTCGGCTCGAGCACGGCCTCCGGATTGAAGGTGCCGTTCGAGCCGTCGCCGCGCGGGATGACGTGGGCGATCTTGCAGGCAAGATCGTCCACCTCGAATTCAGTGACGCGGCGGCAAGCGCTGCGGCCGGAGAGCAATTCCCGCCAGCTGTGCTCGACGCCCGTGCCAAACGGCGAAAGCAGGCCAAGGCCCGTGACGACGACACGCCTCATCGCAGGTCCTCCCCGGTAATGCCTGCGAAAGAACTCAGGCCGAGGCCTTGTCGATATACTTCACGGCGTCGCCGACGGTCAGGATGGTCTCGGCGGCATCGTCCGGAATCTCGACGCCGAATTCTTCTTCGAACGCCATGACGAGTTCGACCGTGTCGAGGCTGTCCGCGCCCAGATCGTCGATGAAGCTCGCCTGCTCCGTCACCTTGTCGGCATCGACGCCGAGATGCTCGATGACGATCTTCTTGACGCGCTCTGCGGTGTCACTCATTTGGGGCAATCCTCGTCTCATGTTGTCTATCTTCGTTAGCGGGCGGAATGCCGCTAATCAAGCTGAAAGATGGTCTTGCGGGCAACGCAACGCCACAGGACCGGCTTTTGCCCGAACCGCCGGGTTGCGGGCCGCATTACACGAAAAATGGCGGGCGTCCAAGCCGAAATGGCTGTTTTCACAGGCGCGGCCGACCCTAGTCGGTCAGACCATCACCCCGTCAGATCATCGCCATGCCGCCATTCACATGAATGGTCTGGCCGGTAACGTAAGCCGCCTCATTGGAAGCAAGATAGGCGACGGCGGACGCGACCTCGGCGCTGGTGCCCATGCGCCTTGTCGGGATCGCGGCCATGATCGTCTCTTTCTGCTTGTCGTTGAGCTTGTCGGTCATGGCCGATTCGATGAAGCCCGGGGCGACGCAGTTGACGGTGATGTTGCGGGTGGCGATCTCCTGCGCCAGCGACTTGGAAAAGCCGATCATGCCGGCCTTGGAGGCGCAGTAATTGGTCTGGCCGGGATTGCCGGTGACGCCGACCACCGAGGTGATGTTGATGATGCGGCCATGACGGCGGCGCATCATCGGATGGGTCAGCTCGCGGGTGAGCCGGAACACGGCGGTGAGGTTCACCTCGATCACGGTGTCCCAGTCGGCGTCCGACATGCGCACGAACAGGCCGTCCTTGGTGATACCGGCATTGTTGACCAGGATGTCGACGCCCTCGAGATCGGCTTCCGCCTTCTGCCCGAGCGCCTTGACCGCGTCGCGGTTGGTCAGATCCGCCGGAAACAGTTTTACGCGGTCGCCCAATTCGCCAGCCAGGGCCTCCAGCTTCTCGACACGGGTGCCGTGCAGGCCGACGATGGCGCCCTGGCTGTGCAGCACCCTGGCGATCGCCTCGCCGATGCCACCCGTTGCGCCGGTGACGAGCGCCTTGCGGCCGGTCAGTTCGAACATTTTTGCAACCTCATTTTTCCGAATTCGCCGCGGGCGATCCTGGCTCCGTATATGTCAAATCATCCAAACCACGCCAGAAATCTTCGGCCTTTTGTACATCCTCGTCACCGCGCCGAATGCGCTCCACAACCTCACCTGCAACGCGATAGTCCTCGTTCAGCCGTTCGGTTTTGCTTAGACCAATCTTCGAAGTGAACAATTCGACACCTATCGGTAACGTTCGAGCGCTCCTTAGCCAAGTGCCGCCAGCGCCGCCTCGACTTCCGCCGCCGTGCCGATGGCGCCGGTGGCGATGTCGCGGTTGATGCGGCGCGCCAGACCCGACAGCACCTTGCCAGCGCCGACCTCGTAGAGCGTTGCCACACCATTTGCGCCGAACCATTCCACCGTCTCGCGCCAGCGCACGCGGCCGGTGACCTGCTGGACCAGCCGGCGGGCGATCTCGTCCGGATCGCTGGTCGGCGTCACCGTCACGTTGGAGACGACGGGGACCACCGGCGCCTGCTTGGCCACGCCCGCCAGCGCCTCGCGCATGATGTCGGCCGCCGGCGCCATCAGCGCCGAGTGGAAGGGAGCGGAAACCTGCAGCATCAGCGCCCGCTTGGCGCCCTTTTCAGTGCACAGCTTCGCCGCCAGCTCGACCGCCGCCTTGGCGCCGGAAATCACCAGCTGGCCGCCGCCATTGTCGTTGGCGACCTGGCAGACGGAGCCTTTGGCGGCCTCGGCGCAAGCGGCTTCGACATCTGCCTGCTCCAGCCCGATGATGGCGGCCATGGCGCCCTCGCCGGCCGGCACCGCCGCCTGCATGGCGTTGCCGCGGGTCCGAAGCAGCCGCGCCGCATCGCCGACCGAAACGAAGCCGGCAGCGGCAAGCGCGGAATATTCGCCCAGCGAATGACCGGCCACATAAGCCACCTTGTCCTTCAGCGAGAAGCCGCGCGCTTCGAGCGCCCGCATCGCCGCCAGCGACACCGCCATCAGCGCCGGCTGCGCGTTGGCGGTCAGCGTCAGCGTCTCTTCCGGGCCTTCCCAGATCAGTTTCGACAGTTTTTCGCCGAGCGCGGCGTCCACTTCCTCGAAGACGCGGCGCGCTTCGGGGAATTGATCGGCGAGGTCCTTGCCCATGCCGACGGCCTGGCTGCCCTGTCCCGGAAAGGTGAATGCGACGGCCATTTGAGGTCTCTCCAAAGGCTGGTTTTCCCTGCCTCTGGCGCAAGGCGGACGGCCAAGTCAAGCCCGCGGGCATCTCTTCCGCCCGCATTTCAGCCGGAAAACCGCGCTGACTCCCTGTTCCAAAAGGCTTTTTGGCGATCACACCTGATGAAAACCGCTCACGTTTAGTTTGCTGGCTCTTCTTATTTCCGCCACAGGCGCTAGCTTTGCGTGACACTTCGATGACAGAAGCGTGACGCGTGTGGAAGGCGGGTGCGTGGCCGGGGGAAGCAGAGTGGCAAGGATCAGGAAAGGCGCGGCCAAACCCGTGCCGCAGTTTTTGGAAGACGATCCGTCCACCGGCTACCTGCCGGGGCGGGCATGGCCGACGGTACGCTACGGCCTGACGACGCTTCTGGTTTCCGCACTGCTCGTGTTCGCGATCGAATGGATCGTGCGCGGCGATTTCTTCGGCACGGTCGATTTCTTCCTGCAGCCCTTCAAGCCGGGCTGGACCACCATCATCGTCTTCGCCCTGGTGCTGGTCGGGCTCGACGCCATCCTCGGGCGCAGCCACCAGAGCCTGATGATCGTGGCGCCGCTGACGCTGGCGCTGGCCTTTGTCGGCCACCAGAAATCGCACTATCTCGGTGATCCCCTCTACCCCACGGATTTTCTGTTTGCCCGCCAGATCGTGGCGCTTATGCCGCTTCTGGTGCGCGAGCGGCCGTGGACGGCCGTCATGATGGCGGTCGGCATCGTCGGCGGCCTGACGCTGCTCGTCTACGGCTGGCGGACCTGGCGGCGGCGGGTGCCGATCCTCAGCCGCAAGGGCCGCCTGGCGCGGCTGGCGCTTGCCGTGCCGCTGCTCGCTTTCTTCGTCTCGATCATGGACTACGCGACCTTCTCGTGGACGCGCGACCGGCTGCAGATCATCCCGATCATGTGGGACCAGAAGGAAAACTATGCCTCCAACGGCTTTGCGCTGGCCTTCGCGATGAACGTGCCGATGGCGCATGTCTCGGCGCCACCCGGCTATTCGGAAAAGACGATGGACGCGATCCAGCGCTCCGACGTCGCCGCGTCGGTGCCGGGCGAGAAGCCGGATATCGTGGTTGTGATGAGCGAATCCTTCTGGGATCCGACGCAGTTGCCCGGCGTCGCCATCAAGCCCGACCCGATCCCGACGGTCAGGGCGTTGCGCTCCGGCTCGATGTTCTCGCCTGAGTTCGGCGGCATGACCGCCAATATCGAGTTCGAGGCGCTGACCGGCTTTTCCAACGCCTTCCTGCCGGCCGGCTCGATCCCTTACCAGCAATATGTGCGCACCCCGACGCCCTCGCTGGCGACCTTCCTGAAGAGCGAGGGCTACCGGGCGCGCGCCATCCATCCGGGCACCAACTGGTTCTGGAACCGCGGCGCCGTCTATGCCGATTTCGGCTTCAACGACTTCCGCTCGGAAGAGACGCTGCCGCCGATGGAAAAGCGCGGGCCGCTCGCCTCGGACGCGGCGATGACCGACGAGATCATCCGCGAGGCCGACGCCAGCGACGATCCGGTGTTCCTGTTCGCCGTCAGCCTGCAGAACCACGGTCCTTACGAGCCCTATCGCTACTCCAACCCGACGCATTCGGTCGACGCGCCGATCAGTTCCTGGGCGCGGGAATCGCTGCTTTCCTATGCCGAGGGCTCGGCCGACGCCGATCGCGGCCTGCAGCGGCTGATCGACTGGGCGAAGGTGCGCCAGCGGCCGACCATCATCGCCTTCTTCGGCGACCACCTGCCGCCGCTCGGACCCGTCTATGTCGAAACCGGCTTCCTCAAGGACAATGTCGCGCCGCGCAAGGAGCCTAGCGCCGACGCCGCGCTCGAGCATCACGACACGCCGCTGATCATCTGGTCGAACCGCTCCGGTCCGGTGCAGAACCTGGGCTCGGTGAGCCCGGCCTTCCTGCCCTACCATATCCTGACCACGGCCGGCATCACCCACCCCTATTACACCGGCTTCCTCGGCGCGCTGCGCGAACGCTACCGGGTGGTCGACCGCAACCTGCTTTTGTCGCCCGCTGGCGAAGCGACGCCGGACTGGGCGCGGCAGAAGCAGATCGATCCGAAGATCAACGATTTCCGGCTCATCCAGTACGACATGATGTTCGGCAAGCGGCACTCGGCGCCCGACTTCTTCCCCGAGACGGTGGACAAGCTCGTCGCGCATACGAGCTGAGATGGGCGGTCGTTGGAGGCGGGGGCGCCGCAAACCGCGGCAGTGACAGGCCTTCAAGGATCGGTGAATGCGAAGGGTGCTATTGCGCCGCTTCCGCAAGCTGTCGGCAATATTGCGTGAGCCGGCGCGTATCCAAGTTGGTCACGCCGAGCAGGAGTCCCTGTGACGGGGGTGATCGGACGCACCACTGAGAAAGAGGCGACGGAGCCAAGCCGAACGAGCGGGCGCGGCCGGCGATCTCTACATCCGACACCGAGGCGGTTGTCGAGACGATGACCGCCAGGCCAGCAGTGGCTTCGACTTTCAGCGACTTCGACCCGACCTGCGCGAGACCATCGAGCACCGCCTGCCGCCGAGAGGCATAGAGGCGCTTCATGCGCCGCAGATGCCGAATATAATGCCCCTCGCGCAGGAACTCGGCCACCGCGCCCTGGAGCGCCGGGGCTGGAGCCGGCGCCAGGCAAGCGCACACGTCACCGAACCGGCCAGTCAGTCCCAAGGGCGCAACGACGAAGCCGAGGCGCAGAGCTGGGCTGATCGTCTTGCTGAAGCTGCCAACATGGAGGACCCGTCCGCCGTGATCGAGCGATGCGAGCGCTGGAGCCGCCCGGCCGGTCAGTTGCAGCTCGCTCAGATAATCGTCCTCGATGATCCAGGCGTCGCTCCGCCGAGCCCAGGCGAGCAACGCAAGCCTGCGGGTCAGCGACATCGTCATCCCGAGCGGGGCATGTTGCCCTGGCGTGATGATTGCCAGTGCCGCGTCCTGGGCGCTCTGGATGGCGCAAGCGACATCCAGGCCTTCGGCGTCGACCGCAACGGCCGTCGCGGCGATCCCTGCCAGCTCGAGCGCTTTGCGTGTGATCGGGAAGCTCGGATCCTCGATCAAGGCTCGCGCCCCCTCCACCTGCAGAGCCCGCACCACCAGACCAAGCGCCCCGGAATAACCTCCCGTGACGAACACCTGGGCGGGACTGCACCGAAGACCCCGTGCAATTCCCAGATAGGCCGCGATCTCCTTTCGCAGCTGCGGATCACCCCGGGGATCGGGATAGCTGACCGGCGCCGCCGCCGCCCGCCGCGCCGCTCGCGCGACGACCCGCGACCAAAGCTTGAACGGAAAGGCGTCTTGTGAGGGCACGCCCATCTGGAACGGCAAGGGCGCTGTTCCATAGGTTTGGAACAGCTCCGGCAGAGGCGGCAAGTCTGTCGACGACAGGGGCGGCGACGAAAGCGAGGGGCGCTTGGCGACGCGGGTGCCCGCCGCGCCGGCGCCGATGGCGAACTGCTCGTCGATGAGGCGCTGATACGCGACGCGTACGGTGCCGCGCGAGACGCCGAGCTGTGCGGCCATATCACGCCAAGAAGGGAGCTTCGCCCCGGGGTCCAGCCGCTCCGTCTCGATGGCGTCCCGGAACGCCCGGTAGATCTGCGTCGCCAGCGGCGTTCTTGCGGCACGGTCGAGATCGATGGGCACAACGGTCATTGAGCAATGGTACCATCATTCCCGCCAATCTTGGTCCTGTTTCATGACCAGAGCCGGACACATCTAGCGGCCATCGTCACGAACGATCGAGGAGACAATCTTCATGAAAGCAATTGTTGTGGAGGACCAGGCCGCAGGGACGGCCGGGATGACGCTGGTGGACCGGCCCGAGCCGCAGGCAGCGATAAACGACGTCGTTGTCCGGGTTCATGCATCGGGATTCGTCCCGACTGAACTCGAGTGGCCCTCGACCTGGGCCGACCGCCGCGATCGTGACCGGACACCATCGATCCCTGGACACGAACTGGCCGGGGTGGTCACCGCTCTCGGCTACGGCACGACCGGGCTCTCGGTTGGACAGCGCGTGTTCGGCCTCGCCGACTGGCACCGCGACGGGACGCTGGCGGAATATGTGGCCATGGAGGCGCGCAACCTCGCGCCGCTGCCGGGCGATGTCGACTTCACGGTGGGCGCGAGCCTGCCGATCTCGGGCCTGACCGCATGGCAGGGACTCTTTCAACACGGCCGCCTTCAGGCCGGCCAGAGCGTCCTCGCTCACGGCGCGGCCGGCGCAGTCGGGTCCATGGTGACGCAGCTCGCACGCGAGGCCGGCGCCTATGTCATCGGCACCGGACGTGCCGGCGACCGCCAGAAGGCGCTCGACTTCGGCGCAAATACGTTCGTCGATCTTGAGAACGACACCCTGGAGGACATCGGTCGGATCGATCTGGTGTTCGATGTCATCGGCGGCGACATTCAGAAGCGGTCCACGGCTCTGATTCGAGCCGGAGGCATACTGGTGACCGCGGTCGGCCCGACCGAGGCACGTCCCGTGGATGGCCTGGCCATCGACTTCGTGGTCGAGTCCGATCGTGCCCAACTGGGTGAGATCGTTCAGCGGGTGCGGGACGGACGACTGCGGACGAACATCGGCAAAGTCGCTACCCTCGACGAGGCGATCTCAGCCTTCAACGCGGCCGAGCGACGCGCGGGGAAAACGGTCATCCGCGTTCACCCGTGAACCGGCTGCTACCCGGCGCAGCGCGGATGCGGCCCCATTGCTTCAGTGGGGGCCGCTGGTTGGACCTCTCGCTCGAGGGCATCTGCCCATAGGCACCGAGATACGGCGCTCTGTTCTCGATCCGGTGTGGCCAAGAGGATTTGAACGGCGCCATCGCCGCACCGGCATCTGCGTCCGTGGTATGGACGGATCGATTCATGCGCAATATGGATGAGATGCGGTCTGCAGTGGCGCTCGCATTTTAGCCGCGTCGCCAGGGCAGTCGATGAAGACGTTGGTTCAATGACGCTGCGCCGAACGGGTTGGCCTTTTGACATGCCGCCGCGCTCGCAAAAGTGTCGATATCGGGGATTCGGTCATGAGCGACAACAGGCCAGACGTTACCAAGGATTGGCAAGCGACGCAGGGCCAGAAGTCTTCCGCGACGCGGCTGCGCCTTTTCGCGGCGCTCTGCTGGATCGTCGCCGTTGGCGGCGAGATCGCCGGGATCTACCTGTTCTACCAGCACAAGTTCGACCACGGGAACATGCCGCTGCTGATCGGCTTTCTGGTCGGAATTGCGGTCTTCGCAATCGCCGGCAACTTGCTGTGGAAGGCGGCCAATAGGCACGATCCGGCCCGCGCATCCGACACGGCCAGGTTCTTCTTCCAAAACCAGCTCGGCGCGATCATCACGCTGATTGCCTTCCTCCCGCTGGTTTTCCTGATCTTGACCGACAAGAACATGGATCCGCAGACCAAGAAGGTTGCCGGCGGCCTTGGCGCCGTGCTGGCCGTGCTCGCGACGCTGGTCGGCGTCAGCTACCAACCTCCGTCGGTCGAGCAATATACCCAGGACATGAATGCTTGCGCGACCCAGATCAAGGCGGGGCAGCCGACCACAGCCTGTTCGCCCGACGTCGCCGCCCAGGCGCAGGAGATCGCCACGGACTCGGCCTCGGTGGCTGCCGCTACGAAGGACGCGCAACACCCGGCCGGCCAGGATGTCGTCTACTGGATCGCGCCGGAGGACGGCACCAAAAAATCCGCGGAGCCGCATGTTTTCCACCTCTGCGCAGCCGTGAGCCCCCTGAAAGACAAGACCGTGAACAGCGGTTCCGTGACCGAAGCCTACGCACAGAACGCCATCCGTATTACGAAGCAGATCGAGATGGAACAGAAGCAGTGTGGGTTCACGGTCTCGCAATAGACCTTCCCCCACGTTCCATCGCCCCCGGGCAGCTTCCCGGCCCTGAGCGCTTCGGATAGAAACCACGTCAAGCCGCCGTTCGGGCTTGGGCCACCTGGGTTGATAAGCAGGTGGCCCCTACCCCAGCAGCACAAAGGGCCTGTTGCGGGAGAAATGACGGGCCTGCGGCGGAATTTGCTCCACGAGGAGCGCAAACCAGACACTCCTCGCATCGTGCATCGGCAACGGACGTGCGGTTCCATTCCGCCAGATCGTTCCCATGCCGCGGCGCCGACCCTCGTCAGTTGGTGAGCTGCAGCCTGGAGAACTTGTTGGCGATGGTCTGGAACACGTTGGGGAGCTTGGCCGGATCCTCGACGGCGTAATAGTCGCTCGGATCGGAAGCGCAGGCGCTGTAGAGCGAACGATTGGCCGCCGTGTCGGCCTGCAGCACCATGGTGTAGATCTGCACGCCCTGGTTCTTCAACTGCGTGCAGACGTCCTTGGTCCAGCCGTCGACGTTGCGCGCCGCCGTCGTCTGGTTGCTCGAACCGAAACGGCCGCTGGCGAGGTAGCCATAGGATGTGTAGTCCGATTTCTGCGGCGTGTTGGAGGCGCCGTAGACGACGTTCTCGCCGTCGGTCAAAAGCATCACCACCTTGGTGACGCCGGCCGTCTTGTAAGGCGAGGCGTCGGTGTAGGGCGGCTGCGGCGACAGCACCCGCATGCCCCAGGCGAGCCCTTCCGAGACGTTGGTGCCGGAGCCGTTCCATTCGCTCATCTTTGCGGCGGCGGTGCGCAGCTGGTTGAAATCGGTGGACAGCGGCACGATCGGCGTCGGGCAGGAACGATTCGGACCGATGGTAATCGGATTTCCGGTCTCGGTGATTTCCTTGCCGGTCGAGGCGACATATTTCGCGATTGTCGTCAAATCCGCGTTGAGCAGCGCGTTGAGCACGCCCGTCAGCAGCCCGCTCAGGTCGATGCCCAGTATGTTCTGGTTCAGCTTGGTCTTGTCGATGCTGTCATTGAGATAGGAATTGTTGTAGCCGGTGGACGAGTTGCCGTAGGAGGCCGACGGCTTCTTGGCGACGTCAGGGTCGTCCGGCGCAAAATATGGCACGAACAGCGTTTCCGGCTTCGACGGATCCGGCGGCGAGTCGGCGATGTTCAAGGCGCCGGGCCGCGCTTCGACGCAGCCCTTCCAGCCCGTATTGTTCCAGCCGCCTTGCTGGCCGAGCTGCTTGAACAGCGCCATATGGTTCGGCCGCTTGCCGTCAACGATCGGGAAATTGATGCCGTTGTCGGGCGATTTGCCGTCCATGTCGATCCAGGACGGGTCGAATTCGGGGCCGTTGACGTTGACGGCGGTGACGAAGGGCACAAGTGCTGCGCGCACCTGGCGCGTCGGCGACTTGACCGCCTCGAGATAGTCGAGCAGCGACTTGGTCGCCGTCCGCAGCGCGCTGATGCGCGCGCCGGCCATCGAACCGGTGTTGTCGAGCACCAGCACCACTTCGAGCTGGTTGTTGGATTCGACCGCCGAAGCATCGACGCTGATATGCTTTTCGGCGCCAAACAGGAACGCGAAGTTGAGATTGACGTCTGCCGAGGCGGTGGCCCTGGTCTTGACGAAGTTGACGCCCCTGTCGACGGTCAGCGTGGCCTTGGCGTTCGAGAGCTCGCCGTGGCTGGCTACGTTGGCCTGGAAATAGCTGTTGAAGGCTCCAACGCGCGTCGTCTCGGCATCGCCGAGATGCGAGGAGGCGAGATTAGCCGCGTCCAGCGCGTTCTGCAGACTGCTTTTTGCCCGCATCAGGGTGGAGACATCGGTGGCAAACGCCACCGCCCCCAACATGGCCGGCACGCCCAACGCCAGCATCAACGAGAAATTGCCGCTCCGAGAGCGCCAAAACTGCCTGAGAAGCATTCCCTACCCCCGGAATTGCTCGATTTTCCTGCCGCCTTGCGGCCCGCGTGCCTCTCATGCGCCTTTCATGATAAACGGGCGGTTACAACCGCATACAACCTTATGTGGTGGTTAAAACCCGATTACTGCAAAATCGATAAAATCGCGTACCGGCTCCGTTGGCGTTTTTCTGGAACCTGCGACACTCTGCAGTCACGCTGACCCCTTCCCGGCCTTGCCTTCCTGGCGAATTGCTATATAGACCCGCGCAATCTGCCGGTCCTTGCTGGGGGCTGAACGGAGGGCCGTGGTTTTTTCGGAAGCCACGCATGAAGCCAGAAGCGCTTCGGTCTCCCGTGTCTCCGCTCTCGACCGTCTCGTGATTGCTCCTTTCTTCCCCGTTCCATCGGGTCAGACAAGTTGCAGAGGCTTAGCCGCGAGGGCCGGACAGAGAAACGAAGAAAGGCACTAACATAATGGCTCTTTACGAACATGTGTTTCTTGCCCGGCAGGACCTGTCGCAGCAGCAGGTTGACGCGCTTGTCGAACAGTACAAGGGCGTCATCTCCGCGAATGGCGGCTCGATCGGCCGGATCGAGAACTGGGGACTGAAGTCCCTCACCTACCGGGTCAAGAAGAACCGGAAGGCTTACTACACGCTGATGGACATCACCTGTCCGCCGGCCGCGCTCAACGAGATGGAGCGCCAGATGGGCCTGTCGGAAGACGTCCTTCGCTTCCTCACCATCAAGGTCGAGGCGCATGAGGAAGGCGTTTCGGCGATGATGCAGAAGCGCGAAGAGCGCTCCGAGCGCGGTGGCTTCGGCGACCGCGACCGTGGCCCGCGTTCCTTCGGCGACCGCGACCGCGGCGACCGTCCGCCGCGCAGCTTCGGTGGCGACCGCGATGGCGGTGGCGATCGTGGCCCGCGCCGTCCGCGCGAAGGCTTTGAAGGGGGTGCAGAATAATGGTCGACATCAACCAGATCCCGACCCGACGCCCGTTCCATCGCCGCCGCAAGACCTGCCCGTTCTCCGGCGCCAACGCGCCCAAGATCGACTACAAGGACGTGCGTCTGCTGCAGCGCTACATTTCCGAGCGCGGCAAGATCGTGCCTTCGCGCATCACCGCCGTCAGCCAGAAAAAGCAGCGCGAGCTCGCCAAGGCGATCAAGCGCGCCCGCTTCCTCGGCCTGCTGCCCTACGTGGTCCGCTAAAAACCTCGAGCAGGCGGCTCGCCGCCTGCTCATTCCTCCGGCCGTGATGGGCACGACCGGTTCGAACTGCAAAGCCCGAGTTGAGGCCAAAGCCTCTAACTGCCAGACAGGCAGGACAGCGACACCGGCGGCGACGCCTTTTGCTTCCTGACCTGTTCCAATTCATCCAATGTCGATCGACTGATCGACGGCACCGACGAAGGAACGAAATCATGGAAGTCATTCTCCTCGAGCGCATTTCCCGCCTCGGCCAGATGGGCGAGACCGTCAAGGTCAAGGACGGGTTCGCCCGCAATTTCCTGCTCCCGCAGGGCAAGGCGCTGCGCGCCAACGAAGCCAACAAGAAGAAGTTCGAGGGCCAGCGCGCCCAGCTCGAAGCCCGCAACCTCGAGCGTAAGTCGGAAGCCACGCAGGTCGCCGAGAAGCTCGACGGCAAGAGCTTCATCGTGGTGCGCTCGGCCGGCGAGACCGGTCAGCTCTACGGCTCGGTGTCGACCCGCGACATCGCCGATCTGCTCACCGCCGAAGGCTTCACCGTCAACCGCAACCAGATCGAGCTCAACCAGCCGATCAAGGCCATCGGCCTCTCCAACGTGGCGATCGCGCTGCATCCGGAGGTCCAGGTCACCGTGACGCTCAACATCGCCCGTTCGGCCGACGAGGCGGAGCGCCAGGCCAAGGGCGAGACGCTGACCACCGCCGAAGCCATCTACGGCGACGACATCAACGACAACGCCCGGCCGGAAAATTTCTTCGACCCGAACGCCGAGTTCGAAGGCGGCGAAGAGAACGCCTGACCTGCCTATCGCCGAAGCATCGCTTCGGCTTGCAGGCGTCCAGGATTTCTGGACCAACGCCCGGGTCTCCGACCCGGGCTTTTTTGTGCCAAAAGGAACTTTTCGACACCCTATATCTTGTGCACATTACAGCGTGGCGCGTCGATTGGACGCGGGCGACGCGCAGTGGCATTTCGATCTGGCATTCCAGTCCGATTACCGGGTGATCCGACTGAGGGGACATTTGGTCATGAATATCCTGTTGAAACACGTTCTCGAACGCCTGGTACGGGTCGGCGACCTCAAGGTGACCGGCCCGAAGGGCACGACGCACAAGTTCGGCGAAGGCAGCGGCGAGCCGGTGCATATCCATATCAAGACCACGCATGCCGAGCGCGCCATCACCTTCGACCCGATGCTGGCGGTGCCTGAAGCCTACATGGACGGCGAGCTCGACGTGCTCGAGGGCGGCGTTCTCGGCCTGATGCGCATCGCCTTCCAGAACATGGGCTCGAGCGGCATCGACGTGACCTGGTCGAAGGCGATCGAGGGCCTGCGCCACGCCTTCCGCCGGCTGCAGCAGATCAACACCGCTTCGCGCTCGCGCCGCAACGTCGAGCGGCACTACGATCTTTCCGGCGAGCTCTACAAGCTCTTCCTCGACGAGGACATGCAGTATTCCTGCGCCTATTTCGAGCAGCCGGACATGACGCTGGACGAAGCGCAGCTTGCCAAGAAGCGCCACATCGCCGCCAAGCTTCGGCTCAAGGCCGGCCAGACGGTGCTCGACATCGGCTCCGGCTGGGGTGGGCTGGGCCTCTACCTCGCCAAGGCCTTCGACGTCGACGTGCAGGGCGTGACGCTGTCGACCGAGCAGCACGGCGTCTCCACCGACCGCGCGCATGCGCAAGGGTTGCAGGACCGCGTGCATTTCGATCTCAAGGATTACCGCCACATCAATGAGCGCTTCGACCGTATCGTCTCGGTCGGCATGTTCGAGCATGTCGGCGTCAACCATTACCGCACCTTCTTCGACAAGGCCGCGACGCTTATGAAACCCGACGGCGTGATGCTGCTTCACTTCATCGGCCGCTCCGGCGTGCCGTGGGCGACCAGCGCCTTCATCCGCAAATACATCTTCCCCGGCGGCTACATCCCGGCGCTTTCCGAAGTAATGCCGGCGATCGAGAAATCCGGCCTCGTCGTCACCGACATCGAGATCCTGCGGCTGCACTACGCCGACACGCTCAAGCACTGGGGCGAGCGCTTCGCCGCCAATCGCGACAAGGCGAAAGCGATCTATGACGAGCATTTCTGCAGGATGTGGGAGTTCTATCTCGCCGCCTCCGAGGCCGCCTTCCGCTGGCAGGACCTGGTGATCTTCCAGTTCCAGATCGCCAAGAAGAACGATACGCTGCCGATGACGCGCGACTACATGGCCAAATGCGAGAAGGCGCTGGAGCTGCGCGATATCGGGCACAAGGAGCCGGCCGCGCCTGCCGCCTCCAAGCCGATCCGCCGCAAGAAGGTGGAGTAGGCGCGCATTGCCGCTTGCCATTGCGGGCTGACGCCACGAAAAAGGTCTCGTTCGCGAGACCTTTTTCATGACCTATCTCATCTACACCGCGGCAGCGCTGGCCGAAATCGCCGGCTGCTTTTCGTTCTGGGCGTGGTGGCGGCTGGAGAAGTCGCCGCTCTGGCTCCTCCCCGGCCTCTTCTCGCTGGCGCTGTTCGCCTTCCTTTTGTCGCTGGTCGACACCGACGCGGCGGGCCGCGCCTACGCCGCCTATGGCGGCATCTACATCGCCGCCTCGCTCGGCTGGCTATGGCTGGTCGAAGGCGCGCGCCCCGACCGCTGGGACTTGGCGGGGGCGGCGCTCTGCATCGTCGGTGCCTCCGTCATCCTGCTTGCGCCGAGAGCATGATGCCGAAAAGTGTGAGGCGGTTTTCGGACAACATCATGCTCTATCTTTTTGATTCCAAGGGAGCCTGAAATGGAACTGCCCGCCGCGCTCCGGCAAGGGGTCGACAGCTTTCTGGAGAAGGTGCCGTTGCCGGCGCTGAAACAGGCGGCGCGGACGCTCTCGGAGCGCTACCGCGCCGAGCTGCGCGACGGCCGCCTGCATATGGGCGAGGAGATGGCGGTCAAGGCCTATCTGGCGACGCGGCTGCCCGCCACCTATGCCGCCGTGCGCGCCAGCCTCGAGGCGTTGAGCGAGGCCCGGCCCGACTTCCGGCCGACGAGCCTGCTCGATGTCGGCGCCGGACCTGGCACCATGCTTTGGGCCACGACAGATGCCTGGCCGGAGTTAGAGCGGGCGGTTCTGGTCGAAGCAAGCGCTGCCGTGCGCAAGGTCGGCCAGTCGCTCGCGGAAGGCGCGATCGCGACCCACACAGAGTGGATCGCCGGCGATGCGACCATCGATCTCGACGGCATCGTGCCCGCCGACCTCGTCAGCGCCGCCTATGTGCTTGACGAGATCGTGCCTTTATCGCTGCCGAAGCTCATCGATCGCCTCTGGCGGCTCGCGGCCGACACGCTCATCCTCGTCGAGCCCGGCACGCCCGCAGGCTGGCGGCGCATCCTCGCGGCACGGCAACAACTGATCGAGGCGGGAGCGCACCTGCTGGCGCCGTGCCCGCACGCGGCGCCCTGCCCGCTCACGCCGCCCGACTGGTGCCACTTCGCACGCCGCGTCGCCCGTTCGCGCCTGCACCGTCTCGTCAAGGAAGCTGAGGTGCCGTGGGAAGACGAGAAGTTCATCTACCTCGCCGCCTCCCGGCAACCGGCGCCAGCGCGCGCCGCACGGGTGATCGCGCCGCCGAAGGGTGGCTCCGGCAAGGTGGTGCTGAAACTCTGCCGGCCGGCCGGCAGCGCCGGCGAGCAGCTGTTCAGCAAGCGCGACGGTGATGTCTTCAAGGCGGCGCGACGGGCGGACTGGGGCGATGTGGTGGGCTGAGGCACGTAGGCCGATCACGCGGAGAGATGACCCATAGTCAAGGCGCTAGTAGAATCGCGGCGTTGGAGATTAGCCGAAGCGACTGAACTTCGTCATCCACGGGCGGAGCGACGTGAAGCGGCGCGCAGACCCGTGGATGACGATGTCACGAGCATTTCGGCCAATCTCGAACGTCCGCGCTACTCTGCGCGAACATGTGCGATAGATCCGTTCCGGACAAATCCCCGACGGCAATCAATCGCTAGATTGTTCTTGCTTCGTTCTATATCTGCAGCTAAGAATCGCCTCTTGCTGAGTCAAACGGAATCGGGCCACCGGAATACTGTCCTGTGGATGGTTTGCCGATCCTGTGAACATTGGGCATCAAGCCGGTTGGACCGAGGAGTGTTGCAGAAAGGTCAGCACCGAATCTTCCCGTTCTGGTATCGAGGAAAGCGGGATCGAAATCGGGGATATCATGGCAGAGGCGGCACTGAAATTCGGCGCGGCGGAGACGCCGCTTTATCGCGAGGCACCGAACAACATCGAGGCCGAGCAGGCGCTGCTGGGCGCCATCCTCGTCAACAACGACGCCTTCTATCGTGTCTCGGATTTCCTCAAGCCCGCGCATTTCCATGAGCCGCTGCACCGCCGGATCTTCGAGGTCGCGGCCGAGCTCATCCGCATGGGCAAGATCGCGACGCCGATCACGCTGAAGACCTTCCTGCCGGCCGACGAGAAGGTCGGCGACATGACGGTGGCGCAATATGTCGTTCGGCTTGCTGTCGAAGCCGTCACCGTCGTCAATGCGACCGACTATGGCCGCGCCATCTACGACCTCGCGACGCGCCGCGCGCTGATCACCGTCGGCGAGGACATGGTCAACATCGCCTATGACGCGCCGGTCGACATGTCGCCCTCCGACCAGATCGAGGACGCCGAGCGGCGGCTGTTCGAGCTCGCCGAGACCGGCCGCTATGATGGCGGCTTCGAAAGCTTCAACGATGCGGTCAAGACCGCCGTCGACATGGCCAACGCTGCCTATATGCGCGACGGCCATCTGTCCGGCATCGCCACCGGCCTGCGCGATCTCGACCGCCGCATGGGCGGCCTGCAGCCTTCCGACCTGATCGTGCTCGCCGGACGCCCGGGCATGGGCAAGACGTCCCTGGCGACCAACATCGCCTTCAACATCGCCGAGGCTTACGTTCCGGCGCAGCAGGCCGATGGCAGCTTCAAAGCCGCCAATGGCGGCGTCGTCGGCTTCTTCTCGCTCGAAATGTCGTCGGAGCAGCTCGCCACCCGCATCATCTCCGAGCAGACCGAGATCTCGTCATCGAAGATCCGCCGCGGCGAGATCACCGAGATGGATTTCGAAAAACTCGTCGCCTGCTCGCAGACGATGCAGAAGATCCCGCTGTTCATCGACCAGACCGGCGGTATCTCGATCGCGCAGCTCTCCGCCCGCGCGCGGCGGCTGAAGCGCCAGCGCGGCCTCGACCTCATCGTCATCGACTATATCCAGCTGATGCAGGGCTCGAGCGCCAAGGCCTCGCAGAACCGCGTGCAGGAAATCACCGAGATCACCACGGGCCTCAAAGCGCTGGCCAAGGAGCTCGGCGTGCCGATCATCGCGCTGTCGCAGCTGTCGCGTCAGGTCGAAAGCCGCGACGACAAGCGCCCGCAGCTCTCGGACCTGCGTGAATCCGGCTCCATCGAGCAGGACGCCGACGTGGTGCTGTTCGTCTATCGCGAGGAATATTACCTCAAGAACCGCGAGCCGAAGCTCGGCACCGAGGAATACGTCAAGTGGGAAAACGAGATGAACGAGGCACGCGGCAAGGCCGAGTGCATCGTGGCCAAGCAGCGCCACGGACCGACCGGCACCGTCAGCCTCGCCTTCCACGGCGAGTTCACGCGGTTTTCGGATCTGGCGGAAGAGCATCATCTGCCGGAGAGGTTTGAGTAACTCTTGAGAAAGGCCTCATTCCTTCGCCCCCCTCTCTGTCCTGCCGGACATCTCCCCCTCAAGGGGGGAGATTGGATGTCGCGTCGGCTTTCGCCAATCACCGACGTTGCAAGATGGGCGCCGTCGGCGAAACTGCCGATCTCCCCACTAGAGGGGGAGATGTCCGGTAAGACAGAGGGGGGCGCCGTCCCGCCAGCCTATCCAATGTCGGGCCGCGCCTAATGGCCAAATCGCGCGTTCAGTTCATCTGCCAGAATTGCGGCTCGGTGCATCAGCGCTGGGCCGGCAAATGCGATGCCTGCGGCGAGTGGAACACGCTGGTCGAGGAAGGCACGTCCGGCGGCATCGGCTCGGGGCCGGCGAACACACGCAACGCCCGCAAGGGCCGCGCCGTGGTGCTGACCAGCCTGTCGGGCGACATCGAGGACGCGCCGCGCATCGTGTCAGGCATCGGCGAGCTCGACCGCGCCACCGGCGGGGGCTTTGTGCGCGGCTCGGCCCTGCTGGTCGGCGGCGATCCCGGCATCGGCAAGTCGACGCTGCTGACGCAGGCCGCCGCAGCGCTCGCTTCGAAAGGCCATCGCATCGTCTATGTCTCGGGCGAGGAAGCGGTCGCGCAGATCAGGCTGAGAGCCCAGCGCCTCGGCGTCGCCTCGACGCCGGTCGAGCTTGCCGCCGAAACCAATGTCGAAGACATCCTCGCCACCATCGCCGACGGCAAGCGGCCGGATCTGGTCATCCTCGATTCGATCCAGACGCTGTGGACCGACCTTGCCGATTCGGCCCCGGGCACCGTCACCCAAGTGCGCGCCGCCGCCCAGGCGATGATCCGCTATGCGAAATCCACAGGCGCTGCGATCGTTCTCGTCGGCCACGTCACCAAGGAAGGCCAGATCGCGGGCCCTCGCGTCGTCGAGCACATGGTCGACGGCGTGCTCTATTTCGAAGGCGAAGGCAACCACCACTTCCGCATCCTGCGCACGGTGAAGAACCGTTTTGGGCCGACCGACGAGATCGGTGTGTTCGAAATGTCGGACAAGGGCCTGCGCGAGGTCTCCAATCCATCCGAGCTCTTCCTCGGCGAACGCCACGCGAAATCGCCGGGCGCCGCGGTTTTCGCGGGCATGGAAGGCACGAGGCCGGTGCTGGTGGAGATCCAGGCGCTGGTCGCGCCCTCCTCGCTCGGCACGCCGCGCCGCGCCGTGGTCGGCTGGGACGGCGCGCGGCTGTCGATGGTGCTCGCGGTGCTGGAAGCGCATTGCGGCGTGCGCTTCGGCCAGCACGACGTCTATCTCAATGTCGCCGGCGGCTACCGTATCAGCGAGCCGGCGGCCGATCTCGCGGTCGCCGCCGCACTGGTTTCGTCGCTCACCGGTCTTGCCCTTCCCGCCGATTGCGTCTATTTCGGCGAAATCAGCCTATCGGGCGCCGTGAGGCCGGTTGCGCATGCGCAGCAGCGCCTCAAGGAAGCCGAAAAGCTGGGTTTTGGAAGCGCGGTGCTGCCGCTCGGTAGCGAGGAACTTGCCGGGGGGATCGGGGCCGGCGCTTTCCAACCCACCGAGCTTGCCGACCTTGTGGCGCGCATAGCCGGCTCACGGCGCGGCCGTGCCGACGACGAGGAGTGATACGGCTCGCCGGGCCGTAAGACAGGAAGTGGGGCGAGAACCATGCCGATTACGCTGCTTGACGGAATCCTCGTCGGCTTCACCCTGGTCTCAGCAATGCTCGCCATGGTGCGCGGCTTCTCCCGCGAAGTGCTGTCTGTGGTTTCCTGGGCGGCGGCGGCGGCGGCGGCGTTCTTCTTCTACAAGCCGATCCTGCCCTATGTTCAGCCCTATGTCGACAACGACAAGATCGCGATGGCGGCTTCCGCCGGCGTCGTCTTTCTGATCGCGCTGATCGTCGTCTCCGTCATCACCATGAAGCTCGCCGACTGGATCATCGATTCGCGCATCGGCGCGCTCGACCGCACGCTCGGCTTCCTCTATGGCGCGGCACGCGGCATCCTGGTGGTCGCGGTGGCGCTTTTGTTCTTCAACTGGCTGGCCGGCGCCAAGGCGCCGGCCTGGATCGCCAACGCCAAGTCGCGGCCGTTGCTGGAGACGATCGGCGCCAAGCTCGAAAGCGTGCTGCCCGAGAACACGGAAGAGCTGGTCAACAAATACACGCATAAGGGCACGCCGCAGGCCGGCGCGCCGGCGACGACCGACCAGCCCGCGGCCGAACCGCCGGCCACCGGCGACGACAGCGCGCCGGCGCCCGACGACAGCGAGGGCGACGCCCCAGCCGACAACGAGTCGGCTCCGGCGCCTGCCCCGGCTCCCGCTCCAGCGCCGGCAAACTGATTGCGGGCAAGCCGGCGCGGCTTGCCCCTGCTATTTGTGAATGCCCGGCGGTGCGCGTTGCGTTCCGCGAGAGATCGCCCTATATGGCAGCTTTAGCGGAGCTTGAGCACCAGATGGCAGACTCAACGGCAGATGCAGGCAATGTCCCTTCCGCCGAGGCCGACGACCATTTCCATGACGAATGCGGTGTGTTCGGCATCTTCGGCCGGCTGGACGCGGCGGCCATCGTCACACTCGGCCTGCACGCGCTTCAGCATCGCGGCCAGGAAGCGGCCGGCATTGTCTCCTATGATGGAACACAGTTCCATGTCGAACGCCATGTCGGCCTGATCGGCGACACCTTCACCAAGCAGCGCGTCATCGACAGCCTGCAGGGCAATCGCGCCATCGGCCATACGCGCTACGCCACGACAGGCGGCGCCGGCGTGCGCAACATCCAGCCCTTCTTCGCCGAGCTTGCCGAGGGCGGGCTTGCGGTCGCCCATAACGGCAATCTCACCAACGCGCTCACCGTGCAGCGCGCGTTGCAGAAGCAGGGCTCTATCTTCTCTTCGACGTCTGACACCGAAACCCTGCTGCACCTTGTCGCTACCAGCAAGGAGCGCGATTTGAATTCGCGCTTCATCGACGCGGTGCGCCAGGTCGAGGGCGCTTTCTCGCTGGTTGCGATGACAGCCAAGAAGATGATCGGCTGCCGCGACCCGCTTGGCATCCGGCCGCTGGTGCTGGGCGACCTCGATGGCGCCTGGATCCTCGCTTCCGAGACCTGCGCGCTCGACATCATCGGCGCCCGCTTCGTGCGCGACATCAAGCCCGGCGAGATGGTGGTGGTCACCTCGAAGGGCATCGAGAGCATCTTTCCGTTCGAGCCGCAGAAGACGCGCTTCTGCATCTTCGAATATGTCTATTTCGCGCGGCCGGATTCCTCGGTCGAAGGCCGCAATGTCTACGAGGTGCGCAAGCGCATCGGCGCCGAGCTGGCGCAGGAAAACCCGGTCGAGGCCGACATCGTCGTGCCGGTGCCGGATTCCGGCACGCCGGCCGCGATCGGCTTTTCCCAGGCCGCCGGCATTCCCTTCGAGCTCGGCATCATCCGCAACCACTATGTCGGGCGCACCTTCATTCAACCGGGCGACTCGATCCGCCACATGGGCGTCAAGCTGAAGCACAACGCCAACCGCCGCATGATCGAGGGCAAGCGCGTGGTGCTGGTCGACGATTCGATCGTGCGCGGCACCACCAGCCAGAAGATCGTGCAGATGGTGCGCGACGCCGGCGCGAAGGAAGTGCACATGCGCATCGCCTCGCCGCCGACCAGCGCATCCTGCTTCTACGGCGTCGACACACCGGAGAAGTCGAAGCTGCTCGCATCGCGCATGTCGGTCGAGGAAATGGCGGAGTTCATCCGTGTCGATTCGCTCGGTTTTCTGTCGATCGACGGGCTCTACCGCGCCGTCGGCGAGGCGCGCCGCGACGATGACCAGCCGCAATTCTGCGACGCCTGCTTCACCGGACAATACCCCACCCGCCTGCTCGACTTCGAAGGCCACGACAATGTGCGCACGCTGTCGCTGCTGGCGTCGAGCGGGTCGTAATATTTGTTTTGACGCAATTCCGGACGGAAAACCGTAGAACACTTTTCCTGGAATTGCTTTAGCTCACGGACATTCTCGCATGACCCTCGACCTTTCCGGCCGCGTGGCGGTCGTAACCGGCGCCTCGCGCGGCATCGGCTATTTCATCGCCAGGGAACTGGCGGCGGCCGGCGCGCATGTGATCGCGGTCGCCCGCACGGTGGGCGGGCTGGAGGAGCTTGACGACCAGATCAAGGCCGATGGCCGCGGCCAGGCGACCCTGGTGCCGCTCGACCTGACCGACATGCCCGGCATCGACCGGCTGGGCGGCGCGATCCATGAACGCTGGGGCAAGCTCGATATCCTGGTTGCCAATGCCGGTGTGCTCGGCGTCATCTCGCCGATCGGCCATGTCGAGGCCAAGACCTTCGACAAGGTGATGACCGTCAACGTCACGTCGACCTGGCGGCTGATCCGCTCGGTCGACCCGCTGCTGAGGCTCTCAGACGCCGGCCGCGCCATCATCCTGTCGTCCAGCGCGGCCCATTCGGCGCGCGCCTTCTGGGCGCCCTATGCGGCTTCCAAGGCGGCGGTCGAGACGATGATGCGTTCCTGGGCGCATGAGACCGAGAGCCTGGCGCTCCGGGTCAATGCCGCCGACCCAGGCGCTACCCGCACGGCGATGCGCGCGCAGGCGATGCCCGGCGAGGATCCGGAGACGCTGCCGCATCCGTCCGAGATCGCCAAACGTATCGTGCCTTTGGCAAGCCCGGAGTTGAAGGAGACGGGCCTGATCTTCCGGGCCAAGCACAACCGCTTCGTCGCCTACCGGCAGCCGGAATAGGCCTGCTGAAAGTAGAGCTGAAGACGGATGAAATAGCCCTCCGGCAACGTTCTTCGAATGTAGAACATTCGAAAACCGGAGGATCGACATGCGTAGACCCACTCTCCTTGCCGCCACCGTCATTGCCGCGGCACTCGCGGCCACAGCCGGCGTGGCCCTCTCGCAAGACAAGACCATGAGCTTCTTCGTGACCAGCGTCGGCTCCGGCAAGGGCGCCGATCTCGGCGGCCTGAAAGGCGCCGATGCCCACTGCGCGTCGCTGGCGGAAGCGGCCGGCGTCACCGGCAAGACCTGGCATGCCTACCTGTCGAGCAGCACCGAGGACGTGCGCGACCGGATCGGCAAGGGTCCGTGGTTCAACGCCAAGGGCGAGAAGATCGCCGACGATGTCGCCTCGCTGCACAGCGACGCCAACGGCATCAGCAAAAAGACGGCGCTGACCGAAAAGGGCGAGACGATCAACGGCCGGGGCGACACGCCGAACCGGCACGACATGCTGACCGGCTCCAAGCCCGACGGCACCAGGATCGCCGACCAGACCTGCGGCGACTGGACGATGAGCGGCGCCGAGGGTGTTGCCATGATGGGCCATCACGACCGCACCGGGCTTGACGACTCGGCGGCAGCGAAGTCGTGGAATTCCTCGCATGCCTCGCGCGGCGGCTGCAGCCAGGAGGCGCTCAAAGGCACCGGCGGCGACGGCCTGTTCTACTGCTTCGCGGCCGAGTAGGCGCGGTCGTTCACGGGTCTGTGACCAGGGCGGTGGAAGCGTGTGCCGCTGCCCTGCTTTCGCCGTGCCGAGGGAGTTGCTAGGATCGGTCTGACTCCGACATTCGAGCAAAGTGAGGAATACCCATGGCTGCCACCCCTAGCGTAGCGTTGGTCTGGTATCTTGTGATCGCCGGACCGCAAGGCGGCATGGTGGTGCTGCCGAGCACCTTCGACACCCGCGAACAGTGCACCAACGCCATAACCGAATACCAGAAGCAGCCGACGCCGCAGGGCTGGGCCGTGCAATGCGTGCCGAGCGCCTCACCCTTCACCGATGAAGGCGATGCGGAGACGCCGTCCGCGCAATAGCGGGGGGCAGATCTCTCCTCCCTTGAACGGCGCGACCTTCTGCTTCGTCATCCTAGGGCGGAGGAAGGAGCGAAGCGACGCGCGCAGACCCTAGAATCATGCCGTTACGCTAAGGCGTTGCTGCGGTTACAGAATTCTGCACCGCTGCGCGTCAAGGCATGGATACTCGGGTCATGCCCGAGTATGACGAAGGCATGGGCCGCGCCGTAGAGCCAGGTGCCTGACGTCGGCGGGACAGCGTCCCCTCTGCCCTACCGGGCATCTCCCTCACAAGGGCCCTTGAGGGGGAGATTGGCAGCCTCAGCGCCCCGCGCTCACCGTCAACGCCGGCTTGTTGTTGATCGTCTGGAACACCACGCAATAGCGTTCGGTGAGCTTCATGAGCGAATCGATGCGCTCCTGCGGCTCGTCGGTATCGAGGCCGAATTTCAGCCTGATCTCGCGGAAGCCGACCGGCGCGTCGCGGGTAACGCCGAGCGTCCCGCGAAAATCGAGGTCGCCCTCCGCCTCGACGGTGGCGTTGCCGAGCTTGAACTCCAGCGCCGTCGCCACCGCCTTCAGCGTCACGCCGGCGCAGGCGACCAGCGCCTCCAACAGCATGTCGCCCGAGCAGAGCTCGAGACCCGAGCCGCCGGTTGCGGGATGAAGCCCGGCAACCGCAAGCGCCCTGCCCGTCTCCACCTTGCAGGCGATCGACTGGTCGTCGAGCGTGCCGCGCGCCTTGAGCGTGATCAGCGCCCTGGCAGCATCGTCGCGATAGGCTTCCTTGAGCGGGGCCTGCATGGCCTTGAGTGCGGTGGAGTCCATTTTGCGGGTCCTTTTCGTCGACTTGTTGCTGCATCGCCATTCGCCGTCGGATCGAGATTTGCCCCGATCGATCGGCAAGGCAATGCATTTATCCCTGCCGCCGCTCCGCCCCAGGTCCTCACCGTCGAAAGGAAGGGCGAGCGGCCCCTGCTTCCTTGGTTCGTGGCAAGCCGGGAAAGTACCTGCCATCCCTCTCCTGGACTTGCTCCAGCCGGCATCCGGGTATCCCAAATGGGACATTGACGGACGATCCCCCGAAAAGTCTGATCCGGACGAGTGTCGTCTGCCATTTTCCGGTGCCCCACATGCCACGTACCCTTTCGACGAAGCCGAAACAGGACGGATTTCGCGCGCCCGGCGAGTTCGAGCCCAAATCGGGGTGTTGGCTGATTTGGCCGGAGCGGCCCGACACCTGGCGCCTCGGCGCCAAGCCAGCGCAGAAGCTGTTTGCCAATGTCGCCGCGGCGATCGCGCAAAGCGAGCCGGTGACGGTGGCGGCATCGAGCCGGCAGTGGCAGAACGCCAGGGCCCGCCTGCCCGAGCATGTGCGCGTGGTGGAGATGTCCACCAACGATTCCTGGCTGCGCGACAGCGGCCCGAATTTCGTCGTCAACGATCAAGGCTCCGTGCGCGGCGTCGATTGGACCTTCAACGCCTATGGCGGTTTCGATGGCGGGCTCTACGCGCCATGGGACCTGGACGACCTGGCGGCGCAAAAGGTGCTCGAAATCGAGGGGATGGATCGTTATCGCGCGCCGCTGATCGCCGAGGGCGGAGGCCTGCAATGCGACGGCCAGGGCACGCTCATCACGACGGAGCAATGCGTGCTCAATCGAAATCGCAACGCCCATCTCGGCAAGGCCGAGGTGGAACGGCAACTGGGCGACTATCTCGGCGTCGACACCATCATCTGGCTACCGCGCGGCTTTGCCTTCGACGAGACGGACGGCCATGTCGACGATGTCTGCTGTTTCGTGCGCCCCGGCGTGGTGGTGTTGAGCTGGACCGACGATCGCGACGATCCCCAATATGAGATCGTGCGGGAAGCCGAGGAAGTGCTGCGCTCGGCTCGCGACGCGCGTGGCCGTACGCTCGAGGTGCATCGCCTGCCTCATCCCATGCCGATCGAGATGACGCCGGAAGAAAGCGAAAGCGTTGACCGGCTCGATTCGACTTGGGCGCGACCGGCCGGCAACCGGATCGCGGCGAGCTACATCAATTACTATCCAGGCAACAGCGTCGTGGTCGTGCCTGAGTTCGGCTCCGGCCTCGACGTGAAAGCAAAAGCAAAGCTGGCCGAGCTGTTTCCCGACCATAGAATAGTCGGCATCGAGAACTCCCGCGAGATTTTGCTGGGTGGCGGCAATGTCGCCTGCATCACCTTGCCGGTCTATGCCCCACAACGATGTTGAGCGAAGGCGAACGCCGGCTACCGGCTGCGAAACGAACTGAGGGCTGAGCGATCAATCGGTGCCAGCCTAGGCGAAAAGGAGGAGATTCATGCGCGCCCTGATCCTGTCAACGCTGCTTGCCGGGCTCGCCTGCGGCATCGCCAGCACGGCTTCGGCGGACGACGAAAAAGTCGTCAACGTCTACAACTGGTCGGACTACATCGCGCCGGATACCGCCGAGAAGTTCGAGAAGGAGACGGGTATCAAGGTTCGCTACGATGTCTATGACGGCAACGAGGTGCTCGAGACAAAGCTGCTCACCGGCGGCTCCGGATATGACGTGGTCTATCCTTCGGCCTATCCGTTCCTGAAGAACCAGGTGAAGGCGGGAGCTTTCCTTGAGCTCGACACGTCCAAGCTCGCAAACCACACGAAGATCGATCCGCACGCTCTTTCGCTGATCGCGGGCGCGGACCCGCAAAACAAGCATGCCGTGCCTTATATGGCCGTCACCGACGGCATCGGCTACAACGTCGCCGCGGTCAAGCAACGGCTGCCGGACGCGCCGACGAATTCCTTCGCCATGGTCTTCGACGTCGACGTCGTCAAGAAGCTCTCCGATTGCGGCGTGGCGATGATCGACGCCCCGGCCGAAGTCATCCCGATGGCGCTCAACTATCTGCATATCGACCCGCGGTCGACCAGTCCCGACGACCTCGCCAAGGTCGAGGAATTGATGGGCAAGGTGCGTCCCTACATTCGCTATTTCCATTCGTCGAAATACATCAACGACCTGGCGAACGGCGACATCTGCGTCGTGCTTGGCTGGTCGGGCGATATCCTTCAGGCAAGAACGCGTGCCGCCGAATCCGCCAAGAAGCTGGAGATCGCCTATTCCATTCCGAAGGAAGGCACGCTCATCAACTTCGACACTATGGCGGTGCCGAAAGATGCGCCGCACCCTGACAACGCCATGGCCTGGATCAACTTCAACCTGCGGCCCGACATCGCCGCGGCCAACTCCAGCTATGTCTCCTACGCCAACGCGATACCGGATTCGCTGCCGCTGATGGACAAGGCGGTCGCCGGCGACCCCGGCGTCTTTCCTCCCGACGACGTGAAGGCCAAGCTGTTCGTGGTCAGCAACAGCGACGCGAAGCTGCTGCGGTCCCAAAATCGTATGTGGACGCGCGTGGTGACGGGGCAGTAGGGCTGGCGCGCAACATCAGTTGCGCGCGGCCTCGCGAACGGCGGCCAGCAACTCCACCTGGGAGTGCACGCCGAGCTTGCGGTAGACCTGCTTGATGTGGTTGCGGGCCGTGCCCGGCGAAATGGAAAGGCTCCGCGCGATGGTCTTGGCGTTGCCGCCGTCGACCAGGTGCCGCGCGATCTCGCTCTCACGCGCGCTGAGCAGGGACCGCGCGGCCTCGACTGCCCGGCCCTTGTCCCGGAGCCGGCACAAGTGAAACAATCTTTCCAGAACCAGCTTCGTTGCGCCGCCCGCGGCGCCGGCGAGCGCCAGGTCCTGCTCGCCAAAGGGCGGCGCGCCGTTGCGTCGCAGAAAGGTGACATAACCAGCGGTCAGCCGGTCGAGATTGAACACGCCGGTTATCTCGTCGAAGCTGTCGGAGGGGCCATAGAATTCGCGATAATAGGGCGAGCGCTGAAAATCGCCCCTGCGGAGAGCCGATAACGGCAACAGGAAATCCTGCCGGCTGCTGGCGAACCGCTGGAAGAAGGGATCCAGCCGGTAGACGCGGGCGTCGTAGTCGCGGTTCCAGCGATCGGGGCCGGCGTCGTCGATCGTCAGGGAGGTGATGTCACGGCGATAGAAGCCGACATAGACGCGATCGGAGCCGAGCAGCACCCCCGCCGCCGTGGTGAAGCGAGCCGACAATTCCTCGGGCGTCGCGGCGCCGGCCGCGGGGGGGACGCCGCCGCTCCAGCTTGCAAATCGGTCGAGGGAAAAATTCGAGAGCATTCGCGCCTAGCGTAGCGCATGCCGCCGCAAGTTCAACCTGGCGAACGGCGGCAAGGCGGACCGGTATGGCTGGCTCAGGCACCGTGACGGATCGCGAGGCCGAATAGTTGCTTTGACTTCGCAGGCCCAGGCCATACCTATTGCGGAACCCTTGCGGAGGCATCATGAGGTCCAAGCTGAGACTCGTCCCCTTCATCCTCCTGGCGCTTGCCGCCTTCTCCCAGCCGGCGCTCGCCGAAACGCCGGAACGCCCCGCCCCCCAAGGCGGCGTGCTGTCGCTGTTGCCGGCGCCGCAGGTGACCGAGCATTCGATCACGCTTGGCGGGCGCAAGCTGGATTACCAGGCCAAGGCCGGCACGCTGTCGCTGTTGTCGGCCAGGGGCGAGGTCACCGCCGAGATCTTCTATGTCGCCTACACGCAGCAGTCGCCGGCGCCTGCGAAGGACCGGCCGATCACCTTCGTCTTCAACGGCGGACCGGGCGCGGCGTCGGCCTATCTGCATCTCGGCGCGATCGGGCCGCGCATCGTCGAGACCGCCGCCGACGGCGAATTCCGGCGGCCGCCGCAAAAGCTCATCGACAATCCCGACAGCTGGCTCGACATGAGCGATCTCGTCTTCGTCGATCCGGTCGGCACGGGCTACAGCCGCGAAGCGCCGGGGCACGAGCCGAAGGAATTCTGGAGCGTCGATGCCGACGCCAGCTCGGTCGGCGCCTTCATCCGCCTCTATCTGGCGCAGAACGGCCGCACCGGATCGCCGCTCTATCTCGCCGGCGAAAGCTACGGCGGGTTTCGCGCGGCACTGCTTGCCCGCACGCTGCAGGAGGATGTGGGCCTGAGCCCGAGCGGCATCGTGCTGATCTCGCCGGCGCTGGAATTCATGCTGGTGCGCCCCGACCAGTTCGACCAGTTGCACTGGGCGCTGGAGCTGCCTTCGCTCGCGGCAACGCGGCTCAAGGCCGACGGCGTCAGCGGCGATGCATTGCGCGACAGACTGGCCGAAGTCGAGCATTACGCGTTCGGCGATTACCTGACGGCGCTGAACAGCGGGCTGGAGCAAGGCGGCAAGCTCGCCAGCGTTCGCGTGTCGGAGATCACCGGCCTGCCGCTCGAGCTTGTCCAACGCAATTTCGCCCGCATCCCCACCGGGCTTTTCGCCAAGGAATTCCAGCGCGCCACCGGCAAGGTGCTCAGCCCCTACGACGCCACCATCGGCACCGCCGACATCGCGCCGCAAAGCGCGCGTGACGCCGGCCCCGACCCAGTGCTCGACCGCAGCGTTCCGGTGCTGACCTCCGCTTTCGTCGCCTATGCCCGCGACGAGCTCAACTACCGCACCGATGTCAGCTACCGGCTGCTCAATGGCGAGATCAGCCGCAACTGGGATTACGGCACCTCGGGCCAGGGCTATGCCGGCGTGATGAACGACCTGCAGCGCGCCCGCTCGCTCAACCCTGCGCTCGGCGTCGTCATCGTCAACGGCTATACCGACCTCGTCACGCCTTATCTCGCCTCGCGCTACCTGGTGAACCAGGTCCCCTCGCTCGCCAACGCCAAGCCGATCCAGCTCGACGTCGTCGAAGGCGGCCACATGATGTATCTGCGGCCCGACGGCCGGCGTGCATTGAAGGACGCGGCATCGGAGCTCTACCAGGCGACGCAGTAGGCGACCGCCGTCGGCAAAGGCCTGCCCCAACGCAAGCGCCGCGCTGGAGCAGCGCAGCGCCTGTTTTCACCCGTATAGCTGCGGGCATGGCTCCGGCTGGGACGGAGCCGCCTCACGCAAACCCGCTGAAACCGCATGGCCGATGTCGTCGTCCTTGAAAGCCGCGAAAGGGTGCTGGCCGGCATCCTGTTCACGGCCGCCGCCTATTTCCTGTTTTCGGCGCAGGATGCCTCGATCAAGCTGTTGGTCGTCGGCCTGACGGTCTGGCAGATCATGTTCGTCCGCTCGATCACGGTGCTCGTCGCCTGCGGCGCGATCGGCGGCAGGCGGCTGTTCGCCGACACGATCGACTCGCCGATCGTCAAGCCGATGCTGGTGCGCAGCGCCTTCACGCTCGCCGCCTGGCTTTGCTATTACAACGCCGCGCGCTCGCTGCAGCTCGCCGAGCTCACCACCATCTATTACGCCGCGCCGATCATCGTCACCGTGCTGTCGGTGCTGATCCTGGGCGAGACCGTGCCGCTGCTGCGCTGGCTGGCGGTGTTCATCGGCTTCGTCGGTGTGTTCATCGCCTGCGATCCGACACGGCTCGGCTTCTCGGCGCCGGTGCTTCTGGTGCTGGCCGCGGCCGTGCTTTGGGGGATTGCCGTCGTGCTGTTGCGCAAGACGGCGCTGCAAGAGCGCACTATGATCCAACTCGCGCTCAACAATTTCTATTTCCTGCTCTTCTCGGCCGTGCCGGCGCTGCTCTGGTGGCGCATGCCCGACGGGGCGCAGCTGTTGTTGCTGCTCAGCGTCGGGGCGCTTGGCGGGGTGGCGCAATATGTGCTGTTCGAAGGCATGAAGCGCGCGCCGGTGTCGATTATCGCGCCGTTCGAATACACCTCGCTGGTCTGGGCCTTCGCGCTGGGCTACGCCATCTGGGGAGATCTGCCACGCACGGAAGTGTTCATGGGCGCAACGCTGATCATCGGCGCCGGCCTGCTCATCGTCGGCAACGAACGTTTCCGCAAACGGGAGCAGGCCTCATGACAGAAGGCTGTCAGCAGCAACCCAATAGTCTGGCGCCATGACGGATACGCTCGAATTGCCCGAAAAGCTTGCGCCTGCCGCCGACGTGGCGGCCGAGCGCACGCTCGGCATCATCCTGGTGTCGGCCTCGGCGGTCGCCTTCGCGCTCACCGGCGTGCTGACCAAGTCGATCCATGCCGATCCGCTGACCATCACCTGCTGGCGCGGCTTTTTCGGCTCGATCCTCATCAGCCTCTACGTGCTGTGGCGCCGCCGGCGCTCGGGCGGGCGCGAAAGCCTGAAACTCGGCTGGCGCGGCTGGCTGCTGGCTATCGAAGGGGCGGCGGCCAGCATCGCCTTCATCTCGGCCTTCAAATTCACCTATGTCGCCAATGTCGCCGTCATCTACGCGACCTCGCCCTTCATCGCGGCGCTGCTTGCCTTCGTGCTGGTGCGGGAAAAATTCCGGCTGCAGACGATGGTTGCGGCGGCGGTGTCGCTGTGCGGCGTCGCCATCATGGTGGGCGCCGGCCTCGGCAACGGGCATCTGTTCGGCGACGGGCTGGCGCTGCTGATGACCGCCGGCAGCGCGCTCTACATGATCATGGTGCGCGCCTTTCGCGACTCGCCGGTCGTGTGGGCGGGTGCAGTCTCCGCCTTCCTGCTTTTCGTGCTCGGCTGGTTCGTCACCGATCCGCTCGCCGTGTCCGCCCGCGACGTGGTGCTGCTTGCCACTTTCGGCTGCTCTTTCGCGCTGGCCTCGATCCTGTGGACGGAAGGTTCGCGGCTCATCCCGTCGGCGGAGGCCGGACTGCTCGGCTCGGCCGAAGTGCCGTTCGCCATCCTGTTTGCCCTACTGTTCCTCGGTGAAATCCCGCCGACGGCCAGCATCATCGGCGGCGCCATCGTGCTTTGCGCGGTTTTCGCGCATGCCGGCCGCGACTGGTTGAAGGCGAAATCGGCGCGTTCGTAAAAATATTTTGCCAGTCACGGAACCATCATTCGAGTCGGGCATTGTTAGTTCGACGGGTCACCCCCCAAGTCCCCCCAAACCCCTCGACCCGTCCGACTAGAAGCCGACCCGCAAAAAGGTCGGCTTTTTCTTTGGGAATTCCTTTCTTCGGGAAATTCCGGGAGATGGCACCGCGGTTTCCATTCACGACGGCAAGGCGAGGCCGCCGCCAAGAAGCTCCGCCAGATCCCGCGCCGGGCGGGGGGCTTCTCGGCCGAGCCGGATGACGAAATCGGCCATCGGCAGCGGCGGCAGGTCGAAATCGGCGGACGCCTCGACGATGCCGGAATGGGCGAAACGCCGGGTTCGCGGCGTCAGCGCGATGCCGGCATCGACCGCGGCATGCAGGCCGGCGAGGCTGGCGCTGCCGGCGGCGATGCGGTAGCGGCGACCGGCGGCGTCAAGCGCATTGAGCGCGGCCTCGCGGAAGCCGCAATAGGGATCGAGCAGCGCCAGTGGCACGGCCTCCTGCCGCGTCGCCAGGCCTTTTTCCGAGCAAAGCCACAGCATCGGCTCGCTGATCAGCGCCGCTTCGTCCGGCGATGCCGCATGGCGCATGGTGATCGCGAGGTCCAACTGGCCTGCCTGCAGGGCCGACCCGAGTTCCAGGGAGCGGCCGACGCGCAGATCGATCCTGACGCGCGGATGGCTCGCGGCGAAGGCGCGCAGCAGGTCCGGCAGGCCATGATCGGCGAAATCCTGCGTCGTGCCGATGGCGATGCGGCCGCCGGCGCGCGCGCCCTTCAACGCCAGCCACGCCTCGGTGTGGACGACAAGGATGCGCCGCGCATGGCCGACAAGATCCTCGCCGGCCGGCGTCAGCCCGCGTCCCCTGCCCTGCGGGATGAGCAGCGGTTCACCGACGATCTCTTCCAGCCGCTGCATCTGCGCGGTCACCGCCGATGGTGTGCGGCCAACGGTGAATGCTGCCTTGGCGAGCGAACCGCCGTCCACGAAGGCAAGGAATGTTTTCAGCAAATCGGGATCGAGCGTTTCCATACTTCGATAATATCGAAGCAATTATCAAAAACAATTCGATTTTTTTGACGAATGGATGAGCCCATATCTCTCCCATCGAAAGCGCGACGACGCGAAGCCGAAGGAGAGAAAAATGCCGATCATCAACATCAGCGTCACCGGCAAGCCCGATGCCAAGCTGTCCGCGGCAATCGCCAAGGAGGCAACCGACATCACCGCCAAGCTGTTGCACAAGGATCCGACGATCACCGCCGTCGCGGTCAATTACATCGACCCGCGGCACTGGTTCGCCGGCGGCAAGTCGCTTGCGGAGCATGGCACCAACACATTCTGGCTCGACATCAAGGTCGTCGACGGCACCAACACCAAGCTCGAGCTCGAAGCCTATCTGAAGGCGATCTTCGAGGCTCTCGGCCGGTTGCTGGGCGGCGTGCATGAGGAAAGCTATGCGCTTGTGCACGAGGTGCCGGCGGCGGCCTATGGCTTTGGCGGCAAGAGCCAGGAGTTCCGCTTCATCAGCGGGAGGCTGAAGGCGGCGGCGTAGGCTTTTGCGCGCCTTCGCTGTCTCCGAGGGACGCTATCCCGCAGGAGGATGAAGCCTCGTATCAAGCGCGAAATCCTCCTGGAGACGCAGCCTGTAAAGGCCGGCCGTCCGGCCAGGATCGAACACAAGGTTCCAACTGTGCTGGGATACCGCGCTCGGAATGAGAAAGAAGGGATGCCTGGCAAGCAGACTGTCGCCGAACTTCTGCTGTCCCGCGCCGGGAATGCCGGGACGCAGCCAGTTGGCGTTCGGAATATCGTCCTTTTCCACGACGTGAATCTTCGACGGATCGGTGATGTCTAATGCCGTCAGCACGTGAGGAACGATATCGAGCGTGCGAAACCCCTTGTGGACCGCCACCTCCAGAATGGCGGTCGATGGGTCGATGGACGCGTACATGGCCCTGACCCCTTTGCTGTTCCACCTTCCTCCGAGTTTGAAGGCTCCTTCGCCGCTGTCCCAGCTTGCCTGGAAACGTTTGTGATCAAGCCTCCAGCCAAGAACGTCGCCTGTTCCGAGAGAACCCGGCAAAGGCGTCACGCGTAGACACCGTAGTCGAGCCGCTCCAGGAATTCCTGTACTAGGATGGTGCCCGCCGCCGTGGCCAAAAGATCGATCGGCCGCCGGTTGTCCAAGCCCATGGCGGGCTCAATCATCCATTTTTCGGCTGCTTCCTGGTTTCCCAGAACGGATGTGGCCTTGGTGAGAGCCCTGGCGAAATTCCATGTCCTTGAGCCTTGTTCCCGATTGAGCGTCCTGGAGTGATCCGACTTGTGCCGCTGAAATGTCCGCTCGCTCATGCCGAATGCCGCCTCGAAGGCATCTGCATCAATGACGGTCAGCCGCCTGACAAGGCTTTCCAGGGCCTGGCTTGGAATTCCATGCAGGATCATTTCATGGGCCTCGAGCGGGCTGGATACCGAGGATCCAAGAACCTTCGGCCCGCCGAACAGATCGACCAGCCGTTTGAACTCGGGCTCCATGTGCGGCGCCTCGGCAAACCCCGTTGGGAAACTGGCCATGTTATTTCTCCGTCACGTGTCGCTTTATTTACGACATGTGTCGAAGTTTTTCAAGTGGCGATCGAAGCGCTGTATCGGCCCGCATTGACCTTGCCCCCACTTCCGCTACCCTCTGCCACCGAAGCGGCCGCCCAAGAGCCGCGCCGAGGAGACTGGGAGAGAGCGGCATGATCCTGACCCTGGCGCTGCTGGCGGGCCTTGTCCTTGCCTGGCTGCTGATCGCGGTGATCGAAAGGTTCCGGCTCGACCTGCGCTTCACCCAGGCGCTGCTCTATGTGCCGTTCAAGCTCGCCTGGCGCATCGCCGACAATCGCATCCGCATTGCCCGCAGCGCCAAGACGCCGGTGATCTATGTGGTCTCGCACCAGTCGCGCATCGAGCCGGCGCTGATGCTGTCGCTGCTTCCCGACGACACGCTGCATATCCTGGACGAGGCCTCGGCGCGCTCGCCCTGGCTGGAGCCGTGGCGCGAGCTTGCGCGCACGATTGCCTTCAATGCCGAGCATGTCTTCGTCAGCCGGCGGCTGGTGCGCGTGCTGAAGGGCAAGGGGCGGCTCGCCGTCTACCTGCCCGACAATGTCGAGCCGGACGTCAAATCCTTCCGACTGTTTCGCGCCATCACCCGCATCGCCATGCAGGCCGACGCCCGCATCGTGCCGATCTTCGTCGCCGGCACGCGCGACCTGCCGGTGTCGCTGACGCCGAAGGAGAAGGCGCCGCGCCACTGGTTCCCGCGGCTGTCGGTAAGCGTGCTGGAGCCGATGACTGTCGCCGAGCTGGTGGCGCGCAACCCCGACATGGCTTCCAACACCAACGCGCTGTTCGACCGGTTCGCCGAGGCACGGCTCTACGGCACCAATCTCGACCGCGGCCTGTTCCTCGCCATGCGGGACGCGGCCGATCGCGTCGGCCCCTCGCATCCGATCATCGAGGACGTGATTTCCGGCTCCCTCAGCTATCGCAAGCTGTTCATCGGCGCGCGCGTGCTCGGCCGTCATTTCGAGACGGTGACGGCGCCGGGCGAAGCGGTCGGCGTGCTGTTGCCCAACGCCAATGGCGTGGTACTCACCTTCGTCGGGCTGATCTCCGCGGGCCGTGTGGCGGCGATGATCAACTACACCGCCGGTCCTGCGAGCGTGACCGCGGCGGTCCGCACCGCCGTGATCCGCACCGTGATCTCGTCCCGCGCCTTCATCGAGAAGGCCGCCATCGACGACATCGTCGCCGCGGTCGAAGCGGGCGGCGCCAAGATGCTGTGGCTGGAAGATGTGCGCGCCAGCGTGACGTCCCTGGACAAGGTCGCCGCCGCGCTTCTGTGGCGTTTCCCGCTGCAGCGGCAGCAAGCCTCGAAGCCAGCCGTCATCCTGTTCACCTCCGGCTCGGAAGGCACGCCGAAGGCGGTCGTGCTGTCGAACCGCAACCTGCTTGCCAATGTCATGCAGGCCGAGGCGCGCGTCTCCGTCTCGCCGGCCGACATCCTGCTCAACGTGCTGCCGGTGTTCCATTCCTTCGGGCTGACCGGCGGCACCATCCTGCCGCTGGTGCTGGGGATAAAGCTGTTCCTCTACCCCTCGCCGCTGCACTACAAGATCATTCCGGAGATCGCCCGCAAGGTGAAGCCGACGGTGATGTTCGGCACCGACACCTTCCTCGCCAATTACGCGCGCACCGCCAAGGATGGCGACTTCTCCAGCCTGCGCTTCGTCGTGGCCGGCGCCGAAGCGGTGAAGCCGGAAACGCGGCGCACCTATCGCGACCGTTTCCAGGCCTCGATCGTCGAAGGTTTCGGCCTGACCGAGGCGGCGCCCGTGGTGGCGGTAAACACCGCCATCCATGGCCGCGACGGCACGGTCGGGCGGCCGTTGCCGGCCATCCGCATGAAGCTGGAGCCGGTCGAAGGCATCGCCGAGGGCGGCCGGCTGTGGCTCGACGGTCCCAACATGATGATGGGCTACATGACCGCCGACCGACCCGGCGAATTGCAGCCGCTGGAGGGCTGGCACGACACCGGCGACATCGTCTCGATCGACCGCGAAGGCTTCATCAGCATCCGCGGGCGGGCAAAGCGCTTCGCCAAGATCGCCGGCGAGATGGTGTCGCTGGGCGCTGTCGAGATGCTGGTGCAATCGCTGTGGCCGGAAGAGCGTCACGCGGCGGTGGCTGTGCCTGACAAGAGACGCGGCGAGCGTATCGTGCTGGTCACTACCGCCGGCGACGCCAACCCGGAAGAGCTGCGCCAGTTCGGCAAGAAGGCCGGCGCGGCCGAGTTGATGGTGCCCAACGACATCATCAAGGTGGACGAGATCCCGGTGCTGGGCTCGGGCAAGACGGATTACATCTCGGCGCGCAAGCTGGCGATCGATCGGTTGGGGCTGAGTGCGGCGGCATAGGCGCCGCACTATCTCCCTCCTTGTGGGGGAGCAAACATTTTCCTGCATTTGCGAGCGGGCTTGTCCCCGAGCAAGTGCTTGGAAAATGCCAGAGAGGGGATTTCGTAGAGTGCGGCCGCTTTTCTCGTCGAGCGCCCAACTTTCCTAGTCGGCGCTTTTCCCCTCACTTGCGATGGCGCTACCCGATATCCGAAGGTGGCACCTTTTCCCCTTCCAGCTTCGCCCGTTTCGAATAGGCGCGCACCGAGAACGGCAGGAAGAACAGATAGCCGGCGACCGAAGCGGTCAGCGTGTACCAGGGATAGGTCATCAGCAAGAGGATGTAGAGGACGACGCCGAGGATCACCGGCAGCACCCTGTCGCCCGGCACCTTGACGCTCTTGCCGGAATAAACCGGCAGGCGGCTGACCAGGAGGAAGGCGATGAGCACGGTGAAACCAGTGGCGACGAAAGCGGCCGGCCGGGTGGGCTCCAGTCCAAGCCGCAGGAAATAGAGATAGAGCGGCAGCATGACCAGCACAGCACCGGCAGGGGCTGGCACGCCGACGAAATATTCGGTCTGCCATGCCGGCTGGTCGGTGTCGTCGGCCAGCACGTTGAAGCGGGCAAGCCGCATGCCGCAGGCGATGGTGAACAGAAGTGCGGCGATCCAGCCCGGCGAGCCGGCGCGATCGAGCAGGAAGGCATAAAGCACCAGGGCCGGCGCCACACCGAAATTGACGATGTCGGCCAGCGAATCCATCTGCGCGCCGAATTTCGAGGTGGCTTTCAGCATGCGCGCCAGCCGCCCGTCGATGCCGTCAAGGAAGGCGGCGAGCAGCACCATGACCACCGCGATCTCGAAGCGGTTCTCGAAGGCGAAGCGAATGCCCGAGAGGCCGGCGCAGATGGCAAGCACCGTGACCAGATTGGGCAGCACCATGCGCATCGGGATCTCGCGGATGCGCGGACCGCCGCTGGCATGGGCCTCGAATTTTTTGAACGGCGCGCCCAACGCTCAGGAAACCCTGACCAATGGGGTGACCGCCGTGGCGCCGAATTCGGCAAGCACGGTCTCGCCGCCGACCGCCGTCTGGCCGACCGCGACGCGCGGCACGGCGTTCGACGGCAGGAAGACGTCGACGCGCGAGCCGAAGCGGATCAGGCCGAAACGTTCGCCAATGGCGATCGAGCCGCCGGCCTCGGCCCAGCAGACGATGCGGCGCGCCACCAGTCCGGCGATCTGCACGGCGGCAATGGTGCCGTTCGGGCTGTCGATGACGAGGCCGTTGCGCTCGTTCTCGGCGCTTGCCTTGTCGAGCTCGGCATTGAGGAATTTTCCGGGCTTATGCTCGATGCGCGTGATCCGGCCGCGCACCGGGGCGCGGTTGATGTGGCAGGAAAACACGTTCATGAACACCGAGATGCGGGTCATCTCGCCTGAGCCCAGGCCAAGCTCGCTCGGCGGCACGGCAGGCCCGACCGCCGAGACCACGCCATCGGCCGGGCTCACCACCAGACGGTCATCGACCGGCGTGACGCGCTCGGGATCGCGGTAGAAATAGACGCACCATGCGGTGAGGATCAGCCCGATCCAGAACAGGATCGAGGAGAAATAGCCGAGAAACAGCGTCGCCGCGGCGAAGGCGGCGATGAAGGGGTAGCCTTCGCGATGGATCGGGACGAACGTGTTCTTGACCGAGTCGAGAAGCGTCATAGGGCTGGGGGCGGTCCCTGTTTCAGGTTGCGCCTCAATAGCCGAAAGCCCCCCTCGCCGCAACGCAACAATATCCAGCGTGATCCCGATCCCTGCTCACGCTGGCGGGACAGCGCCCCCCTCTGTCCTGCCGGACATCTCCCGCACTTGGGGGGAGATTGGCTGCCGCGCCCGCTTTCGCCAATCTTCAGCCCGGCAGGATATAGGCCTTACACCTCCGGCACGCGCTGGTAGTTGGCGATGTCGGCCTTGACGCCGAGGCGCGCGATGGTTTCCTGCGCGCTGAAGGCGATGCGTTCGTGCGCTGCCTTGACGATCGGCACCACCTTGTCGACCGCGGCCTGGCTTTCCCATTCGACCACGGTGACGATGTTGAACTCGCCCGGGCCAGAGAATTGCTCGAGCAGGAAATCCTGCACGAAGCCTTCCTGCTGACGCAGCAGTTCATGCGTCATCCTGGCCTTGCTGAGGATTTCGTCGCGCGCTGCCGCCGGCACGACGAATTTGTCGACCCGGAACACGCTGCCGGTGCGGTGGTTTTTGGTGGTCATTTTCATCCATCTCCGATTGAAAGGGTTGCCTGGCAGGCAGCTCGGAGAGGGTTTGCAAGCTCAAGATAGGTTGAGGTCAAGGGGGATTTTGCCCTTCCCTTCTCTCCTTGTGGGAGAAGGTGGATCCGCGCGCAGCGCCTCATCCGTCGCCTTCGGCGACACCTTCTCCCACAAGGGGGAGAAGGGGAAGTCGGCGCTAGCTAACCTCCGAAGTCCTTCTTCTCACGATAACACCAAGCTCGTCGCTTTCGCGGGCGATGCGCAGGCGCTCCTCGGCTTCGGTCGCCTCGCGCTGGCGGTCCCACATCGAGGCGTAGAGGCCATGCTTGGCGAGCAGCGCCGCATGTGTGCCGCGCTCTGCGATCTGGCCGTCCTTCAGCACGATGATCTCGTCGGCCGAGATCACCGTCGACAGCCGGTGGGCGATCACGATGGTGGTGCGGCCCTTGCTGACGAGGTCGAGGGCGGCCTGGATTTCCTGCTCGGTATGGCTGTCCAGCGCCGAGGTCGCTTCGTCCAGCATCAGGATCGGCGGCGCCTTGAGGATGGTGCGGGCGATCGCCACGCGCTGCTTCTCGCCGCCGGAAAGCTTCAGGCCGCGCTCGCCGACCATCGAGCGGTAGCCTTCGGGCAGCTTCTCGATGAACGGGCCGATCTGGGCGAGCTCGGCCGCCTTGCGCACCTCGTCCTCGCTTGCGCCGACGCGGCCGTAGCGGATGTTGTAGGCGATCGTGTCGTTGAAGAGCACCGTGTCCTGCGGCACCATGCCGAGCATGGCGCGCAGGCTCTCCTGGGTGACATCGCGGATATCCTGGCCGTCGATCAGCACCTGGCCGCCCTGCACGTCGTAGAAGCGGAACAAAAGCCTGGAAATGGTCGACTTGCCGGCGCCGGACGGGCCGACGATCGCCACCGTCTTGCCGGCCGGCACCTCGAAGGAGACGCCCTTCAGGATCTTGCGGTTTGGATCGTAGGAGAAATGCACGTCGCGGAACTCGACCTTCCCGGCGCTGACCTTGAGCGGCTTGGCGTCCGGCTTGTCGACGATCTCCTGCGGCACGTCGAGCAGGTCGAACATGTGCTCGATGTCGGTCAGGCCTTGCCTTATTTCGCGGTAGATGAAGCCGATGAAGTTGAGCGGCACCGAAAGCTGGATCAGCATGGCATTGATGAAGACGAAGTCGCCGACGGTCTGCGTGCCGGCCTGCACTTCCAGCGCCGACATGCACATGACGATGACGGTGCCCAGGCCAAAGATCAGCCCTTGGCCGAAGTTCAGCCAGCCGAGCGAGGTCCAGGTCTTGGTCGCGGCGATCTCATAGCGCGCCATCGAGCGGTCGAAGCGCTCGGCCTCCATGCGCTCATTGGTGAAATATTTGACCGTCTCGAAGTTGAGCAAAGAGTCGATCGCCTTGGTGTTGGCGTCGGTGTCGCTGTCGTTCATGTCGCGGCGGATCGAGATGCGCCAGTCACTCGCCCTGACCGTGAACCAGACATAGACGGTGACGGTGGCGGCGACCACGGCGACATATTTCCAGCCATAGGTGAAGGCAAAGATGCCGGCCGTCAGCGCGAATTCGAGGATGGTCGGCGCCGTGTTCAGCATGATGAAGCGCACGATCGTCTCGATGCCCTTGGTGCCGCGCTCGATGATGCGCGACAGGCCGCCGGTGCGGCGCTCGAGATGGAAGCGCAGCGACAGCTGATGCATGTGGACGAAGGTGCGGTAGGCGAGCTGGCGCACCGCATATTGCCCGACGCGGGCGAACAGCGCGTCGCGCAACTGGTTGAAGCCGAGCTGGATCAGGCGCAGCACATTGTAGGCGATGACCAGCATCACCGGCGCCAGCAGGAAGGCCGGCAGCGGCGGCGGCGTCTTCGCGGCGTGCGCGAGCGCGTCCGTCGCCCATTTGAAGAAATAAGGACCGGCGACCAGGGTGACCTTGGCGACGACCAGAAGCAGCGTCGCCCAGGTGACGCGGGCTCTGAGATCGGCACGCTCGGCCGGCCACATATAGGGCCAGAGGTTGCGCAGGGTCGTGAGGGTGTCGGCTTCGGCGGATACGGTTTTTTCGGCCACTAGTCTTGCCTTTTGGATGAATGGCTGGGGCAGCAGGAGTCGACGAGTTCGGTGAGCGAGGCGGAGACGCCGGCGAGCGCGGCATGGTCGACGGCATAGCGCGAGCGCTGCCGATCGGCCTCGAAGCGGACCAGCCCCGCCTCGACCAGCACTTTCAGATGCTGCGAGACGGTCGACTGGGCAAGGTCGAGATGATCGACCACCTCACGGCACGAGCAGCAACGGCTGGCCGAGAGGCGTTTCAGGATCTCGATGCGCGCCGGATGCGAGAGCGCCGCCAGGCGAATGGCCATGGCGTGGCTGTCATTGCTGCATCGCTTTTCTGGGGATTCGTCCATCGTGCATCGGCGATAGACGATGGACGATGCGAGGGCAAGCTAGGCGGATGGGTAGAGAGCTAATCTCCCCCACAAGGGGGGAGATTAGCTAATCGCGGCCCCTACTCCGTCTTCGCCGGCGCGGCTGTCATCTGCTCGCCCATGGCCTTCATATCGGCAGCTTCGCCTTCCTTCGAAGTCGAAGGCACCTTGAACACCTGGCCCGGCCAGATGCGGTCGGGATCGCGGATCTGGTCCTTGTTGGCGAGATAGATGGTCGAGTAGCGCACGCCGTGGCCGTAGACGCGGCGCGAGATGCGCCAGAGCGTGTCGTTGCGGCGGATGATGACGGCGCCGTCGGCATGTTCAAGCTTCGGCGCGACCGTCTCGGGCACGTCGGTCGAAGGCGTCGCCTCGGCGACCTTGGCGGGAGCCTCGGCGGCGGCAGCGGGCTTGGCCGCATCGGCAGTCGCTGTCTCGGTCGTGGTTTCGGCAGGATTGGCCTCCGCGGTGGCCGGGGCCTCAGCCGGCTGCGTGGCGTCAGCGGTCTTGGTATCCGCCGGCTTGGCCTCGCCGGTCTTGGTTTCATTCGGGGCGACGGCGGCGATCGACTCGCCGGGCTCGCGTTCGAACGGCACGGCGGCGCGGGCGACGACCTTGACGCCGTCATCGTCCAGCCCGTCGACATGGATGGTGTAGTTACCGACCGGGATATCGCGCGTCGCTTCGATCAGGAAATGGCCGTCGGGCGAGGTTTTTGCATCGCCGAGCAGGATGGCATCGGCATAGGCGCGCACCTTGCGGCCCGGGTCGGCGGTGCCTGCGACGAAGATCTTGCTGCCGTCGATCTCGACCGCCTCGACTGCGATCTTGGGCTCCGCCGCCGCGGCCGCTGCCGGCGCGGTCGCCGGGGCCTGGTCGGTGGCGGTGGGCGTTGTCGCCGGAGCTGCCGTCGCCTGATCGGTCGCGACCGGCGCTGCCGGCTTGGTCTCGGCCTCAGGAACGGTGATCAGTTGCGAGGCCTTGCCCGGTTCCTCGACCATGGCCAGCACCTGGCCGGTCGGGCTCTGCGGCACCGAGACGACGGCGGTCTGGGCCGAGGCGACGGCAGTGCCGCCAACCGTCTGGCGCAGCGTGATCGTGTAGTCGCCCGGCTTCAGCGGGTCGTCGAGCACGATGGCGAAGGCGCCATCGGGGCCGGAATCGGTCGAGCCGAGCACGGTACCGCCATTCAGGATCTCGACCTTGGCGTTGGGCGCGGCGCTGCCGGCGACGACGATCGAGCCGTTGCCTTCGACGCGCACGACATCGAAGGTCGGCAATGTCGGGCCGGCTGCGGCGGCAGGCGATTGAGCGGCCGGGGCCGTCGCATTGTTTGCCGATGCCATTGCGTTGGCCGGCGCCATGGCGTTGTTCGCCGGTGCCATCTTGTTGGCCGGAGCCATCGTGTTGGCCGGAGCCTGGGGCACCCGCGCCTCAGTGCTCGTGCTTGAGGATTCAGCCGGCTTCGTGCCGGTTTGCGGCAGCGCTGCGATCTGCGCCGGCTTCTGGTTGAGATACGGATCGAGCGCGCCCGATACGTAGGCGGTCCCGGCCACGGCTACCGAGCCGCCAGCCGCGAACAGAAACGCCTTCAATGGATTGACAGCCATAACTCTTTATTGCCCCCTTAGCCACCTAACGCCCGGTCTAGCGTGTTTTCTCCATGCTCACAAGAAAAAGCCCGTCCGCGGGCTTGACCGCGCCAACCGTCCCCATCACCAATCATCGACATGAACACGATTCGATCCGTCTGCGTCTATTGCGGCTCGTCTCCGGGCCGCGACGAGGCCTATATCAAGGCCGGCCACACACTCGGCCGCTCGCTTGCCAAATCCGGTTTGCGCCTGATCTATGGCGGCGGCACCAAGGGTATCATGGGCGCCGTCGCCGATGGCGCGCTCAAGGCCGGTGGCAAGGTCACCGGCATCATCCCGCGCTTCCTGATCAACAAGGAGGCGACCGAGACCGCGCTCGACAAGCTCGACGAACTCTTGATCACCGACAACATGCACGAGCGCAAGCACAGCATGTTCGAAAAATCCGACGCCTTTGTGGCGCTGCCGGGCGGCATCGGCACGGTGGAGGAAATCGTCGAGATCATGACCTGGGCCCAACTCGGCCACCACCGCAAGCCGATGGTCTTCGCCAACATCAAGGGTTTCTGGGATCCGATGCTGGCGCTGATCGAGCACATGTCGGCCGAAGGCTTCATCCATACCGCGCATCGCGTGAAGCCGCTGGTGGTCGACGACCCGGAGGCGATCGTCGCCGCGATCATGGTGGCCGGCTCGTCGGTCGATGCGCCGACGGAAGGGGTCCGGTCGGTGATCGATAAAATGTAGGGAATAGGCAGTAGGCAATAGGAAACTGCAGCCTGGAGTGCACCCCAAAACTGAGACAAGGATATAAGGGACAGTCCTGAGAGAGGGACTGATGCCTCAAAGACGGAA